>CACOKG010000001.1 GCA_902627745.1 uncultured Pelagibacteraceae bacterium
ATCCTAGTTACGGTTTTTTCGATAAATATGCTATTAAATTTATTATGTTTTTAACTAATGGCCCAACAGACACCTCGAAATCATATGAATTTACCGATTGGCCAAAAGTAGATAATTTTGCGAAAGAATTGGATCTAAATTCATAAAAAATGCCTCAAAAATAAGAATTTTCCTAAGTTTTATTAAATCAAGCAAAACTCTTGTAAAAGTTGTAATAGTATATATATTAGCCTTATTATTAAATCCTTAATAATTCACTCATGAACATTCAAGAACTAAAACTTAAATCATCAGAACAACTTATTGCTCAGGCAGAAGAGCTTGGAATAGAAAATGCAAGTACTTTAAGAAAGCAAGAAATACTTTTTGCAATTTTAAAAAAAGTAGCAGAAAAAGAGGAGATTACCGGCGCAGGTGTATTACAACTGCTTCAAGATGGTTTTGGTTTTCTGAGAGCCATGGAGTCAAATTATTTACCGGGTCCAGATGATATTTATGTAAGCCCAAGTCAGATTAGAAAATTTGGTTTAAGAACAGGTGATACTGTGGAAGGGCCAGTTAGAGCTCCAAAAGAGGGAGAAAGATATTTTGCATTGCTACAAGTAAGTAAAATTAATTTTGAAGAACCTGATAAATCCAGACATAAAATTGCTTTTGATAACTTGACACCGCTTTATCCTGATAAACAACTGGTTATGGAGGTGGAGCAAGTAAAACCTGATAAAAAGCAAGATTTAACTCCAAGACTCATAGATCTTGTAAGTCCCATTGGAAAAGGTCAAAGGTCAATTATTATTTCACCGCCAAAGGCTGGTAAAACTATGATTTTACAGAGTATTGCTAACTCAATAGCAAAAAATTATCCAGAATGTTACTTGATTGTTTTACTTATAGATGAGAGGCCCGAGGAAGTAACTGATATGCAGAGAACTGTAAAAGGAGAAGTAATTAGTTCAACTTTCGATGAACCAGCACAACGTCACGTAGCTGTTGCTGAGATGGTAATAGAAAAAGCTAAAAGATTAACAGAGCACAAAAAGGATGTTGTTATATTATTAGACTCAATTACGAGACTTGGAAGAGCTTATAATGCAGTAATCCCAAGTTCCGGTAAAGTTTTAACAGGTGGTGTTGATGCGAATGCTCTTCAAAGACCTAAGAGGTTTTTTGGTGCAGCGAGAAATATAGAGGAAGGTGGATCGTTAACAATTATTTCTACAGCATTAATAGATACTGGAAGTAGGATGGATGAAGTAATTTTTGAAGAATTCAAAGGCACTGGTAACAGTGAGACAGTTCTCGATAGAAAAATTGCGGATAAAAGAATCTATCCAGCTATTGATATTACGAAATCAGGCACAAGAAGAGAAGAATTGTTATTTGATAAAAATGATTTACAGAAGATGAATGTTTTGAGAAGAATAATTGCACCAATGGGAACCATGGACGCTATTGAGTTTATCAATTCAAAACTTAAAGATACAAAAAACAATGCTGAGTTCTTTAATTCAATGAACAAACCAGCATAATTTAATTTTCCAATACCACATAATTGAAGCTATAATATTTGAATGACTATTTATGCTTTATCGACTGGTCCGGGTGTATCTGGTGTAGCAATTGTAAGAATTTCTGGCCCGGAGGCGTCAAAAGCAATTAAATTACTCACCAAGAAAGATCTACCTACTCCCAGAATAGCAACTCTTCGAAAAATAAACAACCTCAACACTTCTGAGTTGATTGATGAAGGTATTATTATCTGGTTTCCTGGTCCTGAGAGCTACACAGGGGAGGATATGGCTGAGTTCCATGTTCATGGGGGAAAAGCGATTGTTTTAGCATTACAAAACGAATTGTCTAAAATAGAAAATTTCAGATTAGCTGAGCCAGGAGAATTTACAAAGATAGCATTCCAAAACGGAAAAATAAATTTGTTAAAGGCAGAAAGCATAGGTGATTTAATTTCAGCAGAAACCGAAATGCAAAGATTACAAGCTGTAAAAATTATGGAAGGTAAGTCAGCTGAGAAATTTGATGATTTAAGAGAAAAGTTATTAAAGATTTTATCTTTTGTTGAGGCAAAAATAGACTTTCCTGAGGAAGATTTACCTGATGAAAATATTAAACAGATTAAAAAAGATACAACTGAAGTTTTAAACAAAATTAAAAAAATTTTAGATGATCAAAAAGTCGGTGAAATAATTCGCGAAGGTTTTAAAATTGCTATCATTGGTCCAACTAATGCTGGGAAATCTTCATTATTAAATAATTTATCAAATAGAGATGTAGCGATAGTGTCCGAAATTGCTGGAACAACAAGGGACGTGATTGAAACACATTTAAATATTGATGGTTATCCTGTTATTATTTCAGATACAGCAGGTATTAGGAGTTCTAAAGACGAAATAGAGAAAAAAGGTATTAAATTATCCTTAGATAGAGCAGAAAAAGCTGATTTGAAATTAGTTGTAGTAGATGCTAAAAGCATTGATTTTAGCGGATTTTTAAACGATCTACTAAAAGATAATGCAATTTTAGTTATAAATAAGTCAGATCTTATCAATGGTGAATTAGATCCGGAGGTAAATAAATTAGACCATGTTTTAATTTCATTAAAGGAAAACAAGAATTTAGATAAATTGATTTCAAAGATCAAAAATAAGTTAAAGACAAAATTTATCATAAATGATGATATATTAATTACTAGAGAAAGACATAGACAACACTTGGTTCATTGTTCAGGTAATTTGAAAAATTTCCTAGAAAAAAATGATAAAAAAGATTTTGATAAAGCCGCTGAAGATTTGAGGTTAGCCACTAGAAATTTAGGAATGATTGTTGGAAAGGTCGATGTAGAGGAAATATTAGGTAGTATTTTCAATGATTTTTGTATTGGAAAATAAGATCCTTGTAAAATTTTTTTTCAAATATAAATTTACATCATGAAAAATGAATTTTCATTTGATGTTGTTGTAATAGGAGGAGGCCATGCTGGTTGCGAAGCAGCAGCTGCTTCAGCTCGTCTAGGAGTAAATACTGCTCTATTCACTCATAATAAAAATACTATTGGTGAGATGTCATGTAACCCGGCAATTGGTGGTTTGGGTAAAGGTCATTTAGTCAGAGAAATAGATGCATTAGATGGCGTCATGGGAGTAATTGCAGACAAATCAGGAATACAATTTAGGTTACTAAATAGGAGCAGAGGACCAGCTGTGAGAGGTCCAAGAACTCAATCTGATAGATCATTATACAAGCAATTTATGCAAGAAAAACTTGCAAACTATTGTAATTTAAGCATTTTTTCAGATCCTGTAACTAAGTTTATTTTTTCAAATAATACGATAAATGGATTTTTAACAATAAAAGGTAACAAGATTAACTGTAATAAAATAATACTTACTACAGGCACTTTTTTAAATGGTTTGATACATATTGGTGATGAGCGTACTCCAGCAGGAAGATATAATGAAAAACCTAGCACAGGTTTAAGTGAACAATTAGAAAAATATAAATTTAAAATAGGAAGACTGAAAACAGGCACTCCTCCTAGACTCGATGCTAGAACAATAAATTTCAAAAATTTGGAAAAACAAGCAGCGGATGACAATCCTTACTTTTTTTCCTTCTTAACGAAATCAACAACCAACAAACAAGTGTCTTGTTCGATGACATATACTAATGAAAAGGTGCATAAGATAATTGAGAAAAATTTGTCAAAGAGTGCGATGTATTCTGGTAGCATTCAAGGGGTGGGTCCTAGATATTGTCCTTCAATAGAAGATAAAATAGTTAAGTTTGTTGAAAAGACGAGACATCAAATATTTTTAGAGCCAGAAGGGCTTAATGACCACACAATTTATCCAAATGGAATATCAAATTCTCTACCTGAGGTAGTACAAGCTGAAATACTCAACAATATCAATGGTTTAGAAAACGTAAAAATGATAAGACCAGGATATGCTATAGAATATGACTATGTAGATCCTAGGGAGCTTTTTTTAACTCTTGAGACTAAAAAAATTAAGAATTTGTATTTAGCCGGTCAGATAAATGGAACCACTGGATATGAAGAAGCTGCAGCTCAAGGTCTTGTAGCTGGTGTTAATGCAGCTTTGTCATTTATGAATAAAGAGCCATTCATTCTAGATAGGTCAGATGCCTATATTGGAGTAATGATAGATGATTTGGTTACCAAGGGTGTTGCAGAGCCCTATAGGATGTTTACTTCAAGAGCTGAGTATAGGTTAAGTTTAAGAGCAGATAATGCTGATTTAAGACTTACCAATAAAGGTATTAAAATTGGCCTAGTGTCAAGTGATAGAAAGTTAAAATTTGAGGATAAATTTGCTAAAATGAGTGAAATATCCCTTCAAATGTCGAGTTTAAGCATATCTCCAACAAAAGCTGAAAAACATGGTATTAAAATTGCAAAGGATGGTATTTTACGCTCAGCAGATGAAATTTTAGCTCAAAAAGACTCTAATATGAGTAAAATGCGTGATATTTGGCCTGAAATTAAGGATTTTGGGTTCGAAATTGATGAACAAATAGAAATTAATTCTCATTATAGAGGCTATTTAAAAAAGCAAAATGCAGATATTTTAGCATTTAAAAGAGATGAAAATCTAGTTATCCCAGATAATATTGATTATGATCAATTTTCGGGTTTATCAAATGAGGTAAAAGCTAAATTTAAGGAAATAAGACCAAAAACTATGGGTCAAGCTTTACGAATAGATGGAATTACTCCAGCAGCAGTATATATTTTGTTGTCACACGTTAAAAGAAAGTCTATTAAGCATATAGCTTAATGGATTCGATAATTTCTAAAAATTACTCTCAAATTCAAGAACTTGATGTTTCACGTGAAACTTGTAATGAGCTTGAAAGCTTAATAAGCATGATTCAAAAGAAAAATCAGGAGATTAATATAATTAGTAAAAAAAGCTGGAAAAAACAGCATATTAGACAAAGACATATTGTTGATTCAGCACAAATAATTGATTTTGTTGATTTAAAAAGCAATACAACCTCAGATTTAGGTACTGGGGGTGGAATGCCTGGTCTAATCATAGCAATCTTAATGAAAAAATTAAAAAACAGCATGAAAATAAAACTTTATGAAAAAAGTTATCACAAATGTGTTTTTTTAAAAGATGTCTCGAAAAAATTAGAATTGAATACAGAAATAATACAAAAAGATATTTTTAAAATTAAAAATATTGAAACTGGAACCATTATGTCTAGAGCTTTTAAACCAATGCCAATAATTTTAGATTTAGTGCAAAAAAATTTTGGAAAATATAAAAATATAATTCTGTTTATGGGGAAGAGTGGAAGAAAAATTTTAAATGATACTCTTAAAATTTGGGATTTAGACTACGAGGAAAAAAAAAGTTTAACAAGTAAAGATTCATTTTTGCTAAATATAAAAAGTATGGAAAAAAAAATTTAATGAAAACTATTTCAATAATAAATCAGAAGGGTGGAGTTGGTAAAACAACAACAGTAATTAACCTTGCGTCTGCATTAACTCAACTTGGAAAAAAAATTTTAGTTATTGATTTAGATCCTCAAGGAAATGCAACAACTGGTCTTGGCTTATCTAATTTAGAAAGATCTGACGAAACTATCTATGGTATTTTAAATGGAACTAAGTCTATTTCACAAGTAATTAAAAAAACTAAATTTGATAATCTTGATTTGGTATCTTCGAATGTTGATCTGTCTGGTTTAGAGGTTGAGACAGCTGGAGATAGCGATCGGGCATTTATTTTGAAGGTTAAATTAGCTGCGTATTTAAATGATTCTGGAGGATCATATGATTATATACTCATAGATTGTCCACCATCTCTTAGTCTATTGACTGTGATGGCTCTTGTATGCTCAAACTCACTTTTAGTACCTCTTCAGACAGAATTTTTTGCATTAGAGGGATTAACTCAATTGATGAAAACAATTGATCGCATAAAAATTAATTTAAATCCTAATTTAGAAATTCAAGGGATACTTTTAACAATGTATGACAGAAGAAATAAACTATCATCACAAGTTGAACAAGAAGCAAGAAATTATTTTAAAGAAAAAGTATATCAAACAGTTATTCCGCGTAACGTAAGATTGTCCGAAGCCCCATCTCATGGAGTGCCTGTCCTGATTTATGATAAAAATTGTCCTGGCAGTAAATCATATTATAGTTTTACAGATGAATTTATTAATCAAGAAAATCAAATAGGGAGCGCAGCTTAGTGAATAAAATTAAAAGAGGATTAGGTAGAGGATTATCATCATTAATAGGTGAAACTAAGATTGAAAAAAACACAAATAAATTATCCATTGGTGATCTTTATCCAAACAAATTTCAACCTAGGAAAATTTTTGATGAAGATAGTTTGAATGATTTAGAAAAATCAATAAAAGAAAGAGGCATTATTCAACCTATTATAGTTCGAAAATCTGAAGAAAATTCAAAATTTGAGATTATAGCAGGTGAAAGACGTTGGCTTGCAGCTCAAAAAGCAGGTCTTCATGAAGTTCCAGTCGTTGTTACCGAAGCAGATGACTTAAAATCTCTAGAATTTGCAATTGTTGAAAACGTTCAAAGAAATGATCTTAATCCTCTTGAGGAAGCTCAAGGGTATCAAAGATTAATAAATGATTTTTCTTATGATCAAGAAAAAGTTTCCAAATTTATAGGAAAAAGCAGAAGTTACATTACTAATTGCTTAAGAATATTGACTTTGCCATCTGATGTTTTGAAATTAATTGAAAATAAAAAGTTATCTGCAGGTCATGCAAAAATATTAGTTGGTCTTGAAAATGCAAGCTTTGTTGCACAAAAAATTATTGAAAAAAAACTATCTGTACGACAATCAGAAAATTTTGTTAAAATTTTTAAAAAAAAAAAAGGTTCTTATATTAAATCAGTTGATCCTAACATCCAAAATCTTGAAAAAATAATTTCTGATAAGATAGGCTTAAATGTTTTAATTAAAAATAATAAAAAAAATAAAGGGACTATCACTTTTATTTATCATGATATTGATCAATTGAATAAAATAATTGATATTATAAAATCTAACTATTAATTTAAGATCGGCTTTTTTCTAAAATAAAGTCGGAAATAATTAAAATTGAATTACTGTAATTATTTTTAATTTCAAGTTCAATATCATTGATAGAACTAATTAGCTCTTTTATTTTCGTAGGTTTCCATTTATCAAGTTGAATTTTAATAATATCTTTATCCTTCCAAAAGATTGGTGGTTTAGCTGCATTAATTGTTTTATTTATGTCTTTATTTTTTTCAAATTCAATTGCAAGTTTTAGAATTCTTTTGGCTTTAGACAAGAAAGTTCTGAGAATTATAATACATTCATCATTATTATAATTATTTTCACTTAAAATATTAATTGTTTTGTTAATGTTTTTAGCCAAGCAGTTATCAATCAATTCTGATGAAGCATAATTTTCACTCAAATTAACGAGTTTTAATATTTGTGCAGATGTTATTCGTTTTTTTTCTACTGAATAATCTTTTATTTTATTAAGTTCATTGTTTAAATTGTTTCTATCTCCACCACATTTTTCAACAATTAGATTAATGTTTTGTTGTGAGATTGAAATTTTTTCTTTTCTCAAAAATACGGTAGCTAATTTCGAGAGTGTATTGTTGTTATCTGGGTAGGTAGGTATACAAATTAAATCCTTATTTTTTTCAAACAAAGATCTTAGCTTTGATCTTGTGTCAAGAATTCCAGCATTTATAATTATCCTGATATTATTTAAATTTCGATCCACTAAATCTTTGATTGTCTCAAAAATTTTGTCTGAGGCTCTATTTATTATAATTGTTTTACTACTCTCAAATAATGAATTAGATAGTATATTTTCATAAAAAGTTTCTATTTCATCTCTAATTTGTTTTTCATCATATTTAAAAACTTTTATATCATTTTTGCTTAGTATTTTATTAATACACTCAGTTTTTAACCCTTCATTATTCCCATACACTAAGTAAAAGACCGCACTATCTTCAATTTTATTAAGTTCGAAAGTTTTCAAAATCATTTCATTACAGCCAATCTGAGTAATAGCTTTTGTGATATTGTTGTGGCCAAATTTCTTTTTATATTTCTTTCATAATTTTTTTCTTCATATTTATCTGTCATTTTTTTAAAATTAAATTTTTCATCAATTATAAATTTTTCAGAATTATTTTCTTTTTCTATCGAAAATGTAGTCACTGCATTTGTTTGATAATCAGTTATTGTACCAGCCGTATTTTTAGCTAATACACTTTTCGTATACCTTGTATCAAAACTAATATTAATTGTTCGATCAGACTGATCTTTACTATTTCTGTTTAAATTAGCAGCGACTAAATTGTTAATTTCTTTGTCTCCAGTAAAACTCGTGATAATGATTTTGTAATTTATCTTGTTTTGATTTGAATATAATGGCTTATATGCACAATGGCTAATTAAATTCAAAGTTAGAATGATAAAAAAAATTTTTTTAAGCATTTAAATAATTATATTCAAAAGTCTATCTTTTATATAAATCTTTCTTTTAATATTTTTTTGATCTAAATATTTCATTACTTTCTCATCATTCTTAATAATTTCAAAGAGTTTTTCTTCATTTATATTTGGTTTTGTTTGAACTAGTCCTCTTTTTTTTCCATTAATTTGTATAACTATATTTATTATTTCATCATTTAATATTGACTTATCATATTCTGGCCATTTAAAATTCTTAATCCCAATCATACTCAGACATTCATTTGCAAAATGAGGAAGGATTGGTGTCATTGTAATTAGTATCTTTGTGTAATTCTCAATAAGAGTTTTTTCTGAATATGGCATTTCAATTTGTTTATTTAAGAAGGAGTACATCTCATATAAGTTTGCTACAATTTTATTATAACTAAAACTTTCTAGGTTATCGTGAATTTTTTTTAAGTACTTGTTTGTGTATTTATTTATTTCATTATCATAGTCATTTTTATGTTTCTTTTTCATTTCATTGGCTATTTTTCCATTTAAGTTCCAAAGTTTTTGAATGAATTTAAACGCTGAATTAATTCCTTCCTCTGACCATTGAACATCCTTTTCTGGTGGACTATCAGACAAAATAAATAATCTTGCCGAGTCAGCACCAAAATTAGAAATAATATTTTCAGGATCAATTGTATTTTTTTTGGATTTAGACATCGATTCTGAGGGTCCAACTGAAACTAATTTTGTTTTATCTTTTTTAAGATATTTCTTACCGTCTATATTTTGAATTTCCTCAGGACTTATCCAATTATTATCAGAGTCTTTATAAGTTTCATGACAAACCATTCCTTGAGTAAATAGACCATTAAAAGGTTCAACTATATTAAAATTATTATTTTCATAAGAAAGCGCTTGCATAAAAAATCTTGAATATAGTAAATGTAAAATTGCGTGTTCTACACCGCCAATATATTGATCTACAGGCATCCAGT
The DNA here is from genome assembly GCA_902627745.1 of uncultured Pelagibacteraceae bacterium. Taxonomy (GTDB): domain Bacteria; phylum Pseudomonadota; class Alphaproteobacteria; order Pelagibacterales; family Pelagibacteraceae; genus Pelagibacter. The sequence goes on from CACOKG010000001.1 coordinate 9,497, forward strand.
AATCAATATCTTCTTTTTTAAATCCATATCTAGTTTCTTCAGGGGAACAAAATCTTAGGTAATACCATGATGAGCAAACAAATGTATCTAAAGTATCGGTTTCTCTTATCAATTTTTTTCCATCAATAGCTACTTCTCTCCAGTTATTAAGATTATCAAGTGGGTTACCTTTTACATTAATATCTATATTTTCTGGAAGTTCTATTGGCAACATTGATTTTGGTATTGGGTATGCATTTCCATTTTTGTCATAGGCAATTGGAATTGGACAACCCCAGTATCTTTGTCTAGACACACCCCAATCTTTAAGTCTAAAATTAATTTGTTTTTTACCTAATTTTTTTTTTTCTAAAATTTTTATCGTCTCAACAACAGACTTGTTTGGGGCCTCAAGGCCATTTAGAAAATCTGAATTTATTAAAACCCCAGGACCTGGGTATGCCTCTTGATTAACTTTAAAGTTTTCATCTTGATCAGTAGGTCGCACAACTGTTTTAATCTCAAGATCATATTTTTTTGCAAAATCATAATCTCTTTGGTCATGTGCGGGGCAACCAAAAACAGCACCAAATCCATAATCCATTAATACAAAGTTTGCAAAATAAACTGGAACTTTTTGTTGAGGGTTCAATGGGTTGACTGCTTGCAGATTAGTTTTAAATCCAATTTTTTCTCCTACTGCTATTGCCTCTTCAGTTGTGCCTGTTTTCGAGCACTCATGTTTAAATTTCATAAAATCCTTACTTTTTTCATAATATTTAGAAATCTCATGATCAACTGATAACGCTAAAAAAGAGAATCCAAAAAGAGTGTCTGGCCTTGTTGTAAAACATTTTATATTATCTACAGGCAAGTCACCTGTAACTTTGAAATTAATCTCGCATCCGAATGATTTCCCAATCCAATTTTTTTGCATTGTTTTAACTTTGTTTGGCCATGATTCTAATTCATCTAAACCATCTAATAATTCTTGAGAAAATTTTGATATATTAAAAAACCATTGGTTTAATTTTTTTCTTTCGACTGTTGCACCGGATCGCCATCCCTTACCATCTATAACCTGCTCATTTGCCAAAACTGTTTCATCTATTGGGTCCCAGTTGACATAATTTTCTTTTCTATAAACAAGTCCTTTTTTATATAATTCTAAAAAAAACTCTTGTTGATGTTTGTAATAACTTTTATCACAAGTTGATATTTCTCTATCCCAATCAATTGAAAGTCCGAGCCTTTTCAATTGCAACTTCATGTTACGAATATTAGTTTCTGTCCATGTTTTAGGATCAAGATTGTTTTGTTTTGCTGCGTTTTCAGCCGGCATACCAAAAGAGTCCCAGCCCATTGGATGTAATACGTTATAACCTTGAAGTGATTTGTAACGAGCTAATACATCTCCTATAGTATAATTTCTCACATGGCCCATATGAATTTTTCCTGAAGGATAGGGAAACATTTCAAGACAATAAAATTTTTTTTTGGAGGGATCAGTTTCTACTTTAAAACTTTTATTTTTTTCCCAAAAGTTTTGCCATTTTTGTTCAACAGTTTTAAAATTATATCTATCCACTTCTAACAAAAATACTCTAAGTTATTCTCCAGGAGTACTCATAATGTAAGGTTTAAAATTTTTATCTTTAGACTGTTTTTTATAAATAGTTGCTTTTGCAAGTATTTGTTTTGTGATTTCTTTTTTTAATTGACCCTCTTGTTTATTAACCTTACAATTATTTGTTGAGATACATTTTTTATAAAAAATATTTACGTCAATTGCATCAGATCTTATTTCATTACTTAAAAACCTAATTGTTATTTTTATAGATTCGTTATCGTTATTCTGTTCTGAATACCAGTCGGTAATTATAACTCCACCGCTATAATTTGCAGAAGTTAATGGCATAAAATCCAAAACATCTAGAGAGGCTCTCCATAATTCATTTGAACTTGCAAATTCAAAATTAGTTCCTTGGTTTCCAGATATTGCATTATTTAATCTAAAACCCTTACCTTCTTCTAAATTTTTCTTAACTCTTAATTTAGGGTCAGGTGGATTTTTTCTCGCATCACCTGGTTTGAAAAAGCCTTTTCCACAAGACGTTAAAGTGAAGATTATTAGAATAATTGGAACTAATATTTTTATTTTAAGCATACTTGCAATTTTAATTTTTAAAATGAAATTTGAATTAATACACTTTAAAATAACAAATATAGAAAAAAATTACTTACAATAGTGTTGCAAAATTACAACATTTTAGAAATAATTAGCTTAAATAAAGCAATTATAACGTTTTTTTAGCCTGAAATGATAGTTTGCGAGTGTTTATTATTAATAATTAACAATCAAAGGAGTAATTAATATGAACAATTTAAGAAAAATCGGATTATCAGCTTTAGCTGGTTCTCTAGCGACTTTTTCTGTAAACGCTGCTGACTTTTCAGTAAGCGGTGGCGCGTCAATAACTTTTGACGATCCAAACAGAGGATTTAGCGATAGAGGAAACGGCTTCTATATGGGTGATAGTCTTACATTCAGTGCATCTGGAGAAACAGATAATGGTGTTGGCGTTGCAGTTAGCTACGAGTTAGATGGTACAGCTGCTATTGACGACATGAAGATTACATTGTCTGGTGACTGGGGATCGATGGTATTCGATGGTCATGGCGGTTCATCTGCAATGGGTGCAGTGGATGACAAAACTCCAAATGCTTATGAAGAAGCTTGGGATATTATCGATACTAACGGTTCTACAGCTGGTGGAGCTCCAACAGTTATTGGTGGTGGCGGTAGTGACGGTATGTGGATCTACACAACACCAAGTATGGGCGGAGCAACTGCTACAGTAGCTTACCATAATTCAGGTGGAAGTGCTGCTGCAGAGTCTTACATGGACTTTGCTGTTGCAATATCTCCAGAGGCTGTTGAAGGCTTAACTCTAGGTTTCGCTGCTGCTGACAATGCAGTTGGAAACAGCATCGATCATGATAAAAACACTATGTATGCTACATATGCAATGGGTGCTTTTACAATTGGTGCTCAAATCTCTGACTTAGATGATACTAGAGCTAACTCTGACCAAGAGTCTACTGCTTATGGTGTTACATATGCAGTTAACGATGATTTCTCAATCGGTTACAGTTACCATGAGTTAGAAACTGAAGTGACTACTGATCAAGATCAAGAGTCAACTGGTGTTTCTTTCTCATACACTTCAGGTGGAATGACACTTGGTGGTGCTATGAACGAAGTTCAAAACATGGGTGGAACTGCTGCGACTGACAGAGAAGGTTACGAGTTCACGTTATCATTTGCATTCTAATTTTATTAGAAAACAAATTTAAAAAGGGCCCCTTTTTAGGGGCCTTTTTTTTATTCAAAAAAAGAAATTCCTGCAAATCCAGAAATGTTTAATAACCTTAGTTTCTTTATATTTTTTTTTGATATACCCCCTAAAGCAATTATATCTTTTTTTGAATAGTTACACATTAATTTAAATTTATTTAATCCAAGAAAATTACTATTTTTTTTAAAGAGTGATGAAATGAATATGCCTTGGACTCTTTGACGTTCTTTTATTTTTATTTCCTTTAGATTATGTGCAGACCCTAAAATAATAAAATTTGAATAGATTGAGTAGTTTAAATGATCAAATCTATTATAAAAAGACGGCAAATAAACACCATCCAATTTAAATTTCATAGCCATTTTGAAATCATTTGCTAATAAAAATTTATTACCTCTTTTTTTAAGAAAAGTTTTAAGTTTTAAAATTTTATTAGTATCGAATTTTGATGATTTATAATCTCTATATATAAAAGTGGTTGTTTTATCTTGTTTGTTGATAATATTTGTATCAAAAGAATTTATAAAGTAATATTTTTTCAATAATTTATCATGCATAAAACTATTCAAAATTTAATAGACATTCAAAAAAAAATTGACTCAAGCTTAAAATCTTTAACAATCAACAAAGTACCAAAAATTATTGCAGTATCAAAGACTTTTGGAATGGATAAAATATCACCTTTAATAGATCATGGTCACTTGGATTTTGGAGAAAATAAAGTCCAAGAGGCAATAGAAAAATGGAGTGATGTAAAGTCAAATAATGCGAATATTAAATTACATTTAATAGGGGGTCTGCAAACAAATAAGGTTAAATCAGCTGTTAGGTTATTTGATTTTATTCATTCAGTGGATAGTGAAAAACTTGCACAAAAAATATCAAATGAACAACAAAAACAAAAAAAAGAATTAAAATTATTTATTCAAGTAAATATTGGAGATGAACAGCAAAAATCTGGCGTAGATAAAGCTTCAGTTTCTAATTTATATTCGTACTGTAAAAGTCTTAATTTAAACGTGGTTGGACTTATGTGTATTCCTCCATTTGAAAAACCATCAGAAAAGTTTTTTAAAGAGATGAATATGCTGAATAAAGATTTAAATTTAAACGAATTGAGTATGGGAATGTCTTCTGATTATCTAAATGCAATAAAAAATTCTGCTACATATGTGAGAATAGGGTCTAACATCTTTGGACAAAGAAGTTAATTAATTTGAATTTTCGTTTTCTTATCAATTAATTTTAGCATTATCAAAAAATCTTTTTTTTTCATAGCTATACATCCTGCAGTGGGTTTATAATTATTTGTTAAGTGGATAAAGATACAGCTTCCTCTAAACTTAATCGGCTTTGAATAATTGTATTTTATTGGAATAAAAAAATCGTACTTGTGATCTTTTCTATGAAGTTTTTCACATTTGATCTTCTTTTTGATAGATATTAGTTTGTTGTATTTTTTTTGATTTAAAGGGTCATCGCACCAACCCATATTTTTTTTGATTTCTATACATTTTATTTTAGTTGAAAAATTTCTTACCCTATCTGATCTGTAATATAGATGTTCAATTGAAAAACGACCAATGGGTGTTTTTTTATCACCCTCTATTTTTTTTTTACTTAAACCATTTTTTCCAATACAGCATTTGAAATAGAAATCGTCAATTTGAAGTGTATGTTTATTTTTTAAGTAAATTATCATATGGTTATGTTATATGAATAATCATAATCTTGCGATCTATGAGCTTGATGAATTATATAATATTTTTGTTGAAATTAACAAAGATATAAATTTTAATGTTGAGAAAACTGATCAACATCAATTATCTAATCTAAGTTTAAAATCGAATACATTAATTCTAACCAAAAAAGAAATACCTGGTCTAAATAACCAAATAATTTTTGATAAATTTCCTACTTCAATCTTCAAATTATTGGAAAGAATCAATATTGAATTTATTAAAAAAAATTTTCATGACCAATCTGAAATTCTAATTGGGGAATACATATTTAATATTAATTCACGAGAAATGTTTTTAAAAAATAACAAACTCAAACTTACAGAAAAGGAGATTAGTTCAATAATATATCTCTTCAAAGCCAAAAAACCGGTGAGAATTCAGGAATTACAATCAAAAGTTTGGGGATACCAGTCTCAGTTAGAAACCCATACTGTCGAAACACATATTTATAGATTAAGAAAAAAAATTCTAAAAGTGTTTAAAGATAATTATTTTATTCTAAGCAACGATAATGGTTACGAAATTAATAAAAAAAAATAAATTTGCAAAAGAGCTTTTTTCTACAAAGTATAAGCCAAGAGTGATTAAACCTAAAAAAGGCAAAGGAAGTTTTAAAAGAAAAAAGAATTAAAATCTTGCACCAATTTGTTGAATTACTCTTGATGATAATCTAGTTCCCTCTTCTAAACATTTTTCACTAGATAGATTGTTTATAAAACCATGCAAATAACCAGCCGCAAAAAGATCGCCAGCGCCTGTTAAATCTCTTATTTTTAAATCTTTTTTTGCTTCAGTTTCAGTTATCTTATCTCCTATTATTGATATTGCACCTTTATCTCCACGAGTAACTATAATATGTTTTTTTATTTCTTTTGCAAAATTGATTACTTCTTTAAAACTTTTAGCATCTATTAGTGACATAATTTCACTCTCATTTGCAAAAGTTAAGTCTAATTTTTCTTTAACTAATTTACAAAAATTTTTTTTATGTCTTTCTACACAAAATAAATCTGATAATGACATTGCAACTTTATTTGAATAGTTAATCGCTTTTTCAAATGCTTTTTTTGGCTCACCTTCATCCCATAAATAACCTTCTAAAAAAGTCAATTCACTTTTGTTTATCAATTCTCCATTTACATCTTTTTCACTGATTTTTCCTGCTATACCTAAAAAGGTACACATAGTTCTCTCAGAGTCTGGAGTTATTAAAATCAAACAAGTACCTGTAGGGAGCTTTTCCTTTTGTTTTGAATAAAGAAATTTTACATTTTCTTTTTTTAATCCTTCCTCGTATTTGTCTCCAAAATTATCATCAGATACTTTTCCTATAAATCCAACTTTGTTATTAAGTTGTGATAAACCTACAATAGAGTTAGCGACCGATCCTCCCGAGATTGTTTTTTCAATTCTTAAGCCACTTAAAATATTTTTAAACTCTATTTCATCGAAAATTAATTTCATAGTTCCTTTGGTAAGTTTATTTTTTGTAATAAAATTTTCTTCTACTCTGCAGATAACATCTACTATCGCATTACCAATCCCAAGTACTTTCATATTATGCTTTTTTTGTTTTAATTGGTTTTTTTCTTTTAGGATAACAACTAGTACAAATTTTACAAGATATCCCAAAACATTCTCTGGCTTTACAATATTCTCTTCCATAATATATAATTTGCAAATGAAGTTTGTTCCAATTTTTTTTAGGAAATAATTTTTTTAAATCTTGTTCAGTTTGAACGACATTCTTTCCATTGGTTAAACCCCATCTTTGTGCCAATCTATGTATGTGTGTATCGACCGGAAAAGCAGGGTATCCAAAACCTTGAGACATGACAACACTAGCAGTTTTATGTCCAACACCAGGGAGATTTTCTAATTCCTCAAATGTCCTTGGTACCTTACCATTGTACTTATCAATTAATATTTTTGATAAATGATAGATACTTTTAGCTTTCACGCGAAAAATTCCTATCTTCTTTATTAATTTTTCAATTTTTTTTCTTCCTAATTTAACAAAGTGTTTAGGTTTATAAAATTTTGGATATATATTTTTAGTGACATTATTTACATTCACATCTGTACATTGTGCAGAAAGTAATACAGAAACCAAAAGAGTAAAAACATTTCTGCTTTTAAGAGGAACAACTATTTTTGGATAAGTTTTGTTTAGAATTTTTAGTATTAATTTTGCCCTTTGAATTTCGCTCATTTATTGAAATTCATGAGATCTCTCATGGAATAAAGACCTGCCTTTTTATTCATGAGCCATTTTGCTGCTAACAAAGCTCCCTCAGAGTAAAGTGCCCTGTCATAAGCTTCATGATTTAAGGTAATTATTTCTTTACCACTTGAAAATTTTACTTCGTGTTCTCCAATAACCTTTCCTCTTCGAATAGAGTTAAAATTTATTTTTTTACTATATGGAAAAGTTTTCTTATTTAAATATTTTTTACCCAATAAAGTATAAAAATTTTTTTTCTTTCCTATGGCAATTCCTTTACCCAACATTAATGCTGTCCCCGATGGATAATCTTTTTTATGTTTGTGATGAATTTCAAAAATTTTACTCAAGAAATTTTTTCCCAATGAACTTGAGGCAATTTCTGTTAAATACATTAATAGATTAATACCCAAACTCATATTCCCTGCTTTTAAAATTGGTATTTTTTTTGAAAACTTTTTAATAAGAATTTCTTCTTTTTTATTAAAACCAGTTGTTCCTATTACAACTCTTTTTTTTAATTTAACCGCTAACTCTAAAACTTCAAATGTACATTTAGGAATCGTAAAATCAATTATTAGGTTTGCATTTTTAAACGAGTCTTCATTGTTAACACTAAGTTTAATACCATTAATTTTTTTGTTCATATGTTTGTTTTCTGTCAAGGATACTATTTTAAACAAACTATTAGATTTTACAGTCCTAATTATCTGTTGGCCCATTCGACCCATACATCCTGTTATGGCTAGATTTATTTTTTTCATTTAAAAATAATTTTAAGATTTAAACGAATATAATATTATTGCCTTTAGGGCAATAAATGCATCTTTTAAACCAATCTTTTTTCCATCCTCATATGATCTACCATTGTAAGTAATTGGTACCTCATAAAACTTAAATCCTTTTTTGGATAATTTGATCGTGATTTCTGGTTCAAATGCAAAAGTTTTTTCTTGAAGAGTTATACTTTTTAAAATTGAGCTTTTAAAAACCTTGTATCCAGTTTCCATATCAGTCAAATTTAAATTTATCAATGAATTACAAAAAAAAGTTAAAATTTTATTTGCTAGATAATGCCAAAAAAAATGAATTCTAGTGTATTTACCTCCACCTAAAAATCGAGAACCATAAACAACGTCTGCATTTGTTTCAAAAAAGGGAAGCAATAATTTGTTATAATCATATGGATCATATTCAAGATCTGCATCTTGAATAATTGTAATATCTCCCGTTATGTGTTGAATTGCAGTTTGAATTGCGGCTCCCTTACCTAGATTTTTTTCATGAAAAAAAACAACAGTTTTTTCTTTATTCTTTATTTCATTTAACAATTCTTTTGTTCCATCATCTGAGGAGTCATCAACGATGATAATTTCATAATCAACAATTTTATAGTTGTTAAGACTTTCAATTATTTTTTTTAAAATAGCCTGAATTGTTTTTTTTTCATTATAACAAGGAATGATTACTGAAAGTTTGAAATTTTTTCTATCAATCATCTTTTAACTTTTTATTGTGAATATCTTCATTTTGTTTTTTTTTATTTTTTATTTTTTTAATTACTATTCTTAAAGGGTATATGATAATTCCAAATATTGAGATAATCCCAATAAATATGTAAGCTATTATTGTCCCTAGCATTGGAAGGAGTGGTCCCAATCCTATATAAGCGTGTGCATTAGTAAATGTTATTAAGACAATAAGAATCTGTAATAAAAGTATTTTAATCAATAAATTTGAGTTTATCTTTTTCATAAAAATCACCTATATATATACCATCTTTCTTAAAGGAAAGATTCTTATCATAGCGATTTGATGGATAAAAAAAATCGAAATTTGAAGAATAAAGATATTTTCGTTTACAATTTTTAAAAAAATCATTTTCACAAATAATTTTGAATATTTCTCCTTGGCTTGAACTTTGTACAAATAGATCATTACCTAAAAATTGAAGTCTGCCTCTAGTCGGACTAGCAAAATTTTCAGCTTCGAAAATGCTAGCAATGCTATTATCCTCTAAATTAATTTTGACAATTTTTGAATTTTTGGAACTAAAATTATTATTATCAAATACATACAAAAATCCATCCTGATGTAATCTTGGTGAGTGTTGTTTTGCAAAAAGATCAACCACAATATGATTAATATTATTATTGTCTAAGTCGTAAAATAAAATCATATCTAGAGACCTAAATGATAATATTAATATATTCTCAGACGTGAGAGAAATTTTTTTATTTATTAAGTTTATTTCATTTACACCTAGTTTTTGAATATCATTTAAATGAAGAGGATCGACACAAACCTCATCATCACTTAAAATTTTTCTATCTAAAACATTTTTAAATTCGTCATTTTTAATTAAAATTTCTATTAAACTAAAATTACTGATTACCTTACCATTCAAACTGTTTAAAATTAATATGGTATCAAAAGCTGAATTTTTAATGTTACAATTTCTTAGCTCACTATTTTTTAAATCTCCATTTAAATCATTTGGTAAAGAGACAAATTTTCTTGAGGGAATAAATATTTTATTCTTCTCAACATCTACCCAATGATGATTTAAGCTATTGTTTCTCCAAACAATATTTCCAAATTTGTCTATTCGATAAATACCTTTTGTCTCAAATTTACCAATTAATAAATCCCCATTTTCAAATAAGTGGTAAGGAATAATTTTAGAATTATTCCTGAAATTCGATAAGTCCCATGACCATATTACTTTATCAGGAGTTTCCATTAAAATAGGTTGAGTTTGATCATGTTTTACCAATAGATAATGATCAAATTTTTCCTTAGGTCTATTGTCAAAATTAAAATTTGAATTAAAGCCAGATTTATTTTTGTCTAAAACTAAACTTTTTCTTGTATCTCTATCACCAAATTTTTTTTTTAAATTTATATTTAATCTTGTTTCAACATCATTAATAATAAAAGATAATCCTTCGTGAATTCTTTTTAATTTTAGATCATTACTTAAAAATCCAAGTAAAAAGATAAAAAATAATATTGATAATATAAAACAGAACTTTAAAAGTTTATCTATAATGTCCATAATTTTAAAATTATTAAGAGATCAAAAGAGGTTTAACAAGTTATTTCTTTTTTTATCAAATTTTGAAAATAATTTTTTTCAAATAGATAGACTTAAAATTAAAAATCCTGTGTTCATTTGTGGAATGGCAAGATCTGGAACTACTTTTTTAACTCATTTATTAGATTCATCGAATTATTTTGGTACCTTTAAATATAAATATCTTCCATTCTATAAAATACCAATTTTTTGGAATTACATAAATAATTTATTTTATTTAAGTAAAAAAAAAAGACAGAGACTACATGGTGATAATTTAAAGGTAAATATTAATAGCCCAGATTCATTTGAAGAATTAATTTGGAAGAATTTTTTAGAGGATTATGATTTGAAAGGTTATTGGCAAAAAGTTGAGTATGATGAATTTAGTGATTTATCTAAAAATTTAGAATTATTTATTAAAAAAATAATTCACATTAATAAGGTAGATAGATATTTATCGAAAAATAATAATAATATTTTTAGGATTAAATATTTATTAAAGAAATTTCCAGATTCAAAAATAGTCGTTGTTATAAGAAACCCTGTTGACTTAGCTTTTTCTTCCGCAAAAGTTCATTTAAAATTTCTAAAATATCATAAAACCATTAAAAATTTTTCTGAGGAATTGAGCGAATTAGGGCATTATGAATTTGGATTTCAAAGAAAAATGTTTGATTTGACAGGAAATAAATCATTAAATCCACAAAATATAAGATTTAAAACAATTAATTTATATTTAGATAGATATCTAGATTTATTAAATTTTATTAGCAAAAACTATTCCAAAGAAATCGAGGATAAAAAGATTGTCATTTTGAATTATGATAACTTAAAAAAAATTAATGATTTATCGAAATTATTTCAATACTTAAACATTGATTTAAATGAAGATATGCGAAGTTATTTTGATAGTAACTTTGTATTAAACACTTATCAAAGAAATGAAAAATTTAAAAAAAAAATTGTTATGAAAGAATTTATAAATTTATCTAAATATTCAATAGTTTGAATTATTTTTTTAAGCCACAAAATTATACACAATTAAAACAGAAGCTATGATAACTATCCAAATCAAAGAGTTTTTGAAAAATACTTTTGATTTTGAGTTTGATCTTAAAAATTCAGGTAAAACAAGAATTAAAACCGCTATTAAAAAAATAGCTGGAACTATTTCTTCTAATCCCATTTTTTAACCATTCCAGAAACTTTTAGCTTTTTGAAAAAATTTTTTTATGCTTGGGTTCGATTTTTCATTTTCTATTTTTCTAAATCGTTCTAATAAATCTTTCTGCTCTTTATTTAAAAATACTGGAACTTCAGTTTTGACTTGAACATATAAGTCACCAAAATCACCCCTTCGCATAAACGGCATACCTTTGCCCTTTAATCTAAATTGCTTCCCATCTTGAGTTCCGTCTGGTATTTTAATTTTTGCTTTTTTTCCATCGATTGTAGGTATTTCTATCGTTGTACCTAGAGCTGCATCAGCAATTGAAATTGGAAATTCAAAAAATAAATTGACATCAGATCTTTTAAATAATTCATGAGATTTAACATTTATAAATAAATATAAATCTCCACTAGTACCCCCTCTTGTTCCAGCTTCACCTTTGCCAGCAAGTCTTATTCTCGTCCCATCATCTACACCTTTAGGTATTGTTACAGATACTTTTTTGTTTGTTTGTTTATTACCTTGCCCATTACAATCTCCACACGGATTGGTAATTTCTTCACCGCTTCCTGAACATTGAGGACAAGTTTGTTGGACTGTAAAGAAACCTTGATTAGATCTTACTCTTCCATTTCCTCCACAATAAGTACATCTTTCTGGACTTGAACCTGGTTTTGAACCATTTCCTTTACAAGTATTACATTTTTCAGACGTAGAGAATTGAATGTTCTGTTTTTTTCCAGTGTATGCCTCCTCTAGTGTAATTGATAAATCATATCTTAGATCTGAACCTCTGTTATTTGAGCTTCTTCTTGAACTTCTTCTACCTCCACCACCAAAGTCTCCAAAAAAATCTTCAAAAATATCCGAGAAATCTGCTCCGCTAAACCCTCCAAAACCTCCAAAACCACCTCTACCACCACCACCGTTTTCAAAAGCAGCATGGCCAAAGTTATCGTAGTTTTCTTTTTTAGATTTGTCAGAGAGAACACCATAAGCCTCACTGGCTTCTTTAAATTTATCTTCTGCAGATTTATCACCAGGATTTTTGTCAGGGTGGTATTTAACGGCTAATTTTCTGTAGGCTGATTTTAGTTCATCAGGGCTTGCGCTTTTACTTACTCCCAAGACATCATAATAATCTCTTTTAGCCATGTATATAACCTGGACAAATAGATGTCAGTTAAGCGCTTTTTTCTTTATTCTCGTCTTTTACTTCCTCAAAGTCCGCATCAACAACATTATCGTCTTTCTTTCCTTTATCATCTTTTCCATCATCTTTATCAGAATCTGGTTTTGTACTTTGTTGTGACTTGTAAATAGCTTCACCCAGTTTCATTGAAGCTTGTACTAATGTTTCTGTTTTTTTCTTGATGTCCTCAATATCTTCACTTTTAAGAGATTCTTTTAATGCATTAGATCCATCCTCAATTGCTTTTTTCTCAGCATCTGAAACCTTAGATCCATGCTCTTTTAGATTTTTTTCAGTCGAATGAATTAAAGTATCTGCCTGATTTCTAACATCAACAGACTCTCTTTTTTTCTTATCTGCATCTTTGTTCGCTTCGGCATCTTTTACCATTTTTTCAATCTCTTCATCACTTAATCCACCAGAGGCTTGAATTTGAATTTTTTGTTCTTTGCCAGTGCCTTTGTCTTTAGCTGATACATTCACAATTCCATTAGCGTCTATATCAAAAGTTACCTCAATTTGAGGAACTCCTCTTGGTGCTGGAGCAATACCAACTAGTTCAAAATTACCAAGTAATTTATTATCTGTTGCCATTTCCCTTTCACCCTGAAGAACACGTATTGAGACGGCAGGCTGGTTATCTTCAGCAGTAGAAAATACCTGGCTTTTTTTTGTGGGTATCGTTGTATTTTTTTCAATAAGTTTTGTGGAAACGCCACCTAGAGTTTCAATTCCTAAAGACAACGGTGTAACATCCAGTAAAAGAACATCTTTTACATCACCCTGTAAAACACCAGCCTGTATTGCTGCACCCATTGCAACAACTTCATCAGGATTAACACTTTTGTTTGGTTCTTTGCCAAAGAAATTTTTTACCTCAGAGATGACTTTTGGCATCCTGGTCATACCTCCAACCATTACCACTTCATCAACATCGCTAGCTGAAATTCCAGCGTCCTTCAAAGCAGTTTTACATGGTGGTATAGTTTTAGCGATTAAATCTTCAACTAAAGCCTCTAACTTTGCTCTGGTCATTTTTAAATTTATGTGTTTAGGACCAGTTTTATCAGCAGTTATAAATGGTAAATTAATATCTGTTTGCTCTGCTGCTGAAAGTTCAATTTTTGCTTTTTCAGCCGCCTCTTTTAGTCTTTGTAATGCTAACTTATCAGTTCTTAAATCAATACCACTATCTTTTTTGAACTCAGAAATTAAATATTCCACAACAGCATTGTCAAAATCTTCTCCACCTAAAAAAGTATCACCATTTGTGGATTTTACTTCAAAAACTCCATCACCTAATTCAAGAATAGACACATCAAAGGTTCCACCACCTAAATCGTAAACTGCAATTTTTTTATTTTGTTTTTTATCCAAACCATATGCTAGTGAAGCTGCAGTTGGTTCGTTAATAATTCTTAAAACCTCTAACCCAGCTATTTTTCCAGCATCTTTTGTAGCTTGTCTTTGTGCATCGTTAAAATATGCAGGGACTGTTATTACTGCTTTTGTAACAGCTTGACCTAAATATTTTTCAGCAGTCTCTTTCATTTTTTGCAAAATAAAAGCAGAAATTTGTGAAGGTGAATATTTTTCTCCCTTAGCTTCAATCCATGCGTCACCTTTTTCAGAATTTACAATCTTAAAAGGTGCAGCCTCGATATCTTTTTTAACAGTTGGGTCTTCAAAATTTCTACCAATTAATCTTTTAACTGCGAAAATTGTATTTTCTGGGTTTGTTACTGCTTGTCTTTTAGCAGGTTGTCCTATTAATTTTTCTTTTTCTTCAGTAAAAGCAACCACCGAAGGTGTAGTTCTTGTACCCTCAGCATTTTCCAAAACTTTTGCTTGGCTTCCCTCCATTATAGCCACACAAGAGTTTGTTGTTCCTAAATCTATTCCAATTATTTTGCTCATATCAGTTATTCATTCTCTTCATATAGGGTTGAAATTGAATTCTACAAGTTCATTTAAATATTATTTATCTCCTGAATTTTCTTTATTTTCCTCATTTTTTTCTGCTTTTTTTTCACTTTTTTTGGCCACACCAACTAAAGCAGGTCTCAATAATCTGTCTTTAATTGTAAATCCTTTTTGTATTTCCTGAACAATTGTTCCAGGTTCTTTTTGATCATCCTCAATTTCAATCATTGCTTGGTGAAAATTTGGATCTAATTTTTTGTTGAGACATTCAATAGGCTTAATTTTGTTTTTTAAAAAAATTGAAATTAAATCCTTATTTATAATGTCAAAATGTTCGAGTGTTTTTTTTAAAGCCTCAGTATCCTTTAAAGTTTCATCGTTTAATAGAATTTGTTTTGATCTTTCAAGATTATCTATTAAATTTAAAGCTTCTCTTGCAAAAGAAAAACCTCCATATTCAAAAGCATCTTCTTTCTCTTTTTCAAACCTTCTTCTTTGGTTCTCCATTTCAGCGAATGATCTTGCAAGTTTATCTTCTAGCTCTAAAATTTTCTCTTCTGGTGTTTTTTCTTGTTCTTGATTATTTGTTTCTAAATTTTCAGTTTTTTGATCTTGATTTAAATCTTTTTGATCTTTCTCAGATGTTTTATCTGTATTTTCTTGGTTTTGATCTTTTTCCATATGTACATATATGGTAAGAAAAAAATAAATTTCTAGATGTTAAAAAAAAAAATTAAACAACTTCTTATAGGTACGAATAATAAAGGAAAATTAGAGGAAATTAGAGATTTATTACCAGCTAATATTAAAACATACCCAACATCAAAGTTTAATTTAAAGAGCCCAAGAGAAACAGGAAAGACTTTTAAAGAAAATTCTTTGATCAAATCTCGATATTTTTCAAAAAAAACAAATCTTATCTGTTTAGCTGATGACTCTGGTTTAGAAATTGATATCTTAAGTAAAAAACCAGGAATTTTTTCAGCAAGATGGGCTGGAAAAAAATTAAATTTTGATAAGGCAATTCAAAAAGTTTATAGGGCGTTAGATAAAAAGGATAAAAATTGGAGAAATAAAAAAATTAATGCCAGGTTTGTTTGCGCTTTATCTATAAGTGATTTAAATAATAAAATAGCCTGTGTTGTTGGAAAAGTTGAGGGGTATATCTCCAAAGAACCCAAGGGTAAAAATGGGTTTGGATATGACCCAATATTTATTCCTAAAAATAAAATAAAAACATTTGGAGAGATGAGGCCATCTCAAAAGTATAAATTAGACCATAGGTCTGATGCTTTTAAAAAACTTAGAAAATTTCTTTAATTTCTCCTTCATCAATTTTGTAAAAGTTTAATCTATGATTAATTTTGTTATTTTTTACATCAAAAATTCCTATTTTACCTTTGAATGAATTTTCTTTTTTAAAAATATTGTTTACGTCTGAAAAATCAGATTTTAAAGATAAATAATAAATCAATCCCAAAAGATCATAACTTAATAAGCTGAGGTGATTTGGTTTTGAATTGTACTTGTTTAAAAATTTTTTATTAAATGCTTCTAAATTTTGCTTATTGATCGATGGATAATATAAAGGCTGGATATTTTCCTCTAAAAATAAACTTTCATCAAACCATTGATTAAGTGTTATAAATAACTTATTTTTCGGTGATACATCGGTGTAGATAAGTGAAGTAATTACACTTTTAAGATTTTCATCAAAATCAGAAATAATAACGGAGTCAAAATTAACATTTCCGATTGTATATTTTTTCTCTAGTTTTTTAATTTGTTCCTCTTTATCCACCAAATCTGAGTTTTCTACTCTTAAAATTTCATCAGCTAGGTTTTGTTTCCTCATCTGATAATTTGTTATTTTTTCAATTTGTTTTGTCAGTTTAGTTGGTTCTGTATCATAGATGTATTGTTTAGAAATTTTGATTTTCGATTGTTTGATGGCTCTTTTAATTTCTTTTTTATAATCAAGATCAGGTGTTAAAAAAATTGTTTTACTTACTTCACTTAATTCTAAAAAATTTTTAATTGCATTTAACTGGGATAAAGAATTTACTCCACTGCTTATCACATTTTTCGGTAGATCATTTGTTTTATTTGTTAAAGATAAAAAAATAACATCTTGTATTTCATCCAAATACATTAAGCTTTTAAAAAAAATTGGACCAATAAAAATCTTTATTCCTTCATTCTTCAACTTAGAAGCTGATTGTAAAGTTTGATTAGGATCTATACCAGTGTCCATTGGATAAATTTCAATTTTGTCTGTTCCAATATCATTTAAAGCCATTCGGGTTGATTTAATTATTGACTGTCCTAATTCTTTATATTCACCAGATAAAGGTGCAAGTAGCCCAATTTTAATTTTTTCATTCTGTGAAAATGCAAATGAGTGATTTGTTAAATAGATAATTATTAATGTAAAAATAATTTTAAAATTTTTTTTCATTTTAATGATACTATAATATTTTAACTATAAATATGATTGAAAATTTAAAATCTGCTAATAGAGTGTTCAAAAAAAGTCTATATTTAGTCTCAACTCCAATTGGGAATTTAAATGATATTAGTCTTAGAGCCATAGAAATTCTCAAAAGTTCAGATTACATTTTGTGTGAAGATACTAGAATTTCTAAAAATTTATTAGAAAAATACCAAATCAGATCAAATTTAATTGCTAATCATAAATTTAATGAGAAAAGAAATGTTGTTAAAATTATAAAGTTAATTAATCAAGGGTCACTTATTTCTTTAATTTCAGATGCTGGCACTCCAGGTATTTCAGATCCAGGCTCTATTTTAGTTAACGAGTGCATTAAGAATAACATAAATATTATTCCTATACCCGGTGCTTCAGCAGTCATATCAGCAGTATCAATATCAGGATTTTCAGAAAAGTTTTTCTTTTATGGATTTTTTCCTGAAAAGGATAAAACTTTAAAAGAGGATTTGGAAACTTTATCAAAATTAAATAGTTCAATCGTTTTTTTCATTTCTCCAAAAAAAATTAATAAGATTATTCCTTTAGTTAAAAAAAATTTTATGGGAAGAAAAATTCTGATTTGTAGAGAAATGACAAAGTTTTATGAGGAATATAAAAGATTAAAAGTTGAGGATTTAGAACCATTAAAGAGTAATTTAAAAGGTGAATTGACTATTGTTATTTCAGAGAGGATTCATGACAAAAAAGCTTCACAAACTTTAGGTGAATCAGATAAAAGATTGATTAGAGTTATGATAAATAAACTAAGCGTAAAAGAAATAACAGATTTAATAATTTGGAAAAATAATATTTCAAAAAAAATTATCTATGATTATTGTTTGAAAATTAAAAATGAAAAATAATATTCTTATTGCACTTTTTATTGGTTTTATTTTGAATGGATGTGCCGGTGTATCATCTTCAGGAATATTTGGAACAGGTGTAAGTATAGCGATTGATCCAAGATCTTTGGGAACACAGATAGATGATTCTTTAATGCAAAAAAATTTGACAGCTAGAATTTTACTAATGAATAAAAATTATCTTTTGTCAGTTAAATCAAAGGTTCTAGATGGTAGAATATTTTTAACTGGAAAAGTTGATGAACCAGAGGAAAAATTAAGATTAACTAAAATTGCTTGGGAAACTGATGGTGTGAGATCTGTTAGAAACGATATCAAAATAAAAGAGGCTTTTAATTTTAAACAATCAGCTAAAGATTTATTAATTACCTCACAATTGAGAACTGCCTTAATTATAAATAAAGAAATTAAGGCTACAAATTACCAAATAGATACCTATAAAAAGAAAATTTATATCTATGGTATTTCTCAAACTAAAGATGAAAAAGATCTTGTAATTTCAGAGGCAAAAGAAATTTTAGATGTTGAGGATGTAATTGCTAGTATTTTATTAGTCGATAATTTGAGGATTAAAACTAATTAATTTTTTTTATAATCAATTACATCAGCTGAATAAGCGGCAATTGATGCTAAATTCAATATATCAGAAGTTGATGATCTTAAAGGAGCTATCTCGATTGGTAAACCTAAACCAATTAATAAAGGTCCAATCACTTTTGCTCTACTCATTGACTTGATCATTTTATATGAAATAGCAGCGCTATGCTGGCTTGGCATAATTAAAACATTTGAATTACCAACTATCTCAGAAAATGGGTAAAGTTCTTTATATATTTCCTCTAAGGCCACATCAGGCTGCATCTCGCCATCAAATTTAAAATCTACTTTGTCTGATTTTAAAATTTCAACAGCATCACTTAATCTTTTTGTTCTATCTGTGGCTGGCTCTCCAAAAGTAGAGTGAGATAAAAAAGCGACTTTGGGATCAAAACCAAATAGTTTTGCAACTCTTGCAGCTGATTTTGCCATTTCAGCTAATTCTCTAGCGTCTGGATATTCTATAACCGATGTATCACAAATAAAGATTGTTTTACCTCTATTTACAACTAAATTTAATCCAAACATTATTTCACCTGGTCTGGGGTCAACGACTTTAATTATTTTTTCGAGCGAGGATGAATATCTTCTTGTGTTCCCAGTTATCATCGCATCTGCATCCTGACATGCAACCATACATGATGCCCAAATTACCCTGTCGTTTCTTACTAGTCTATCACAATCCCACTCCAACATCCCCTTTTCTCTTTGGAGTTTTTTAAATAAATATTTTACATATTTTTCTCTTTTAGCGGTGTCTTTTGAGTTTACAATTTCAATATCAAAATTTTCGTTATAACCAATTTTTTTTATTTGATTTTTAATTAGCTCCTCTTTTCCAACTAAGATAGGTATACCTAAGTCAGAGTTTTTGAAAGCTATCGCAGCTTTAAGAGTATTTTCATCCTCACCATCCGCAAAAACAACTTTTTTTTGTTTTTTCTTAATATAGCTATTTACCCCTTGCATGATTGTTACTGTTGGATCTAATCGTTGCTTAAGTTGATCTTTATAAAAATCAAAATTATCAATTTTTTTTCTTGCAACTCCAGTATTAATAGCAGCTTTAGCAACTGCGGCCGGTATAACACTTATTAATCTTGGATCGAATGTTGATGGAATTATATAATCCTTTCCATAATGAGGTCTTTCACCTCCCATTGCTGCAATGACTTCATCTGGCACATCTTCTTTAGCTAATTTTGCTATCGCATGTGCAGCTGCAATTTTCATATCTTCATTAATCGTTTTTGACCGCACATCTAATGCACCTCTAAAAATATATGGAAACCCTATTAAATTGTTTACTTGATTAGGATAATCTGACCTTCCAGTTGCTATAATTGCATCATCTCTTACTTCTTCGATTTCTTCAGGTGTAATTTCTGGGTCAGGGTTAGCACATGCAAATATAATTGGATTTTTTGCCATTTTTTTAACCATGTCTTTAGTTAATGCTCCTTTTGCAGATAAGCCTAAAAAAACATCAGCATTTAAAATTGCATCATCCAAAGTTCTTTCTTTTGTCTCAGTTGCATGACTTGATTTCCATTGGTTCAAATTATCTCGACCTCTGTAAATCACCCCTGTTCTATCTACCATCGTAATGTTTTTTTGGGGCACACCTGTTTTTTTAAATAAGTTAGCACAAGCCATAGCTGACGCTCCAGCACCATTTATAACTATTTTAACTTTATCAATTTTTTTTTTACTTATATCCAAAGCATTAATTAATGCTGCCGTTGTGATAATTGCAGTTCCGTGTTGGTCATCATGGAACACTGGTATATCAAGTATTTCTTTAAGCTTCTCTTCAATAATAAAACAATCGGGAGCAGCAATATCTTCAAGATTAATACCACCAAAACTTGGAGCAAAATTTTTTATACTATTAATGATTTCATTCGGATCCTGAGAGTCAATCTCTAAATCAATAGAATCTATATCAGCAAACCTTTTAAATAAAACAGCTTTTCCCTCCATAACTGGTTTAGATGCTAATGCACCTAAATTTCCCATACCTAAAATTGCCGACCCATTACTTATAACTGCAACAAGATTTCCTTTACTGGTATAATCAAATGCTGTTTCAGGATTTTCACTAATAGCTCTAACCGGGGCAGCCACACCTGGAGAGTATGCTAAAGCGAGATCTCTCTTTGTCGTCATATTTTTTGATGAAGATATTTCAATCTTGCCTGGCTTTTTATCTTTGTGAAAATCTAGAGCTTCTTTATCTGTGTAATGATCAATTTTTGTTTTTTTCATTTATGCTAATTAGGTGTACAAATGGGGTAAAATTAAGACTAATATGATTTATGAATTTAGTTAAGTCAACAGGGACTTTTAGTTTTTATACTATTATAAGTAGATTACTTGGTTATTTAAGAGATGTTTTGATAGCAATTTTTCTTGGAACAAGTTTTTTAGCAGATGTATTTTTTGTAGCATTTAGAATACCCAATACTTTTAGAAGATTATTTGCAGAAGGAACTTTTAATGCAGCTTTTATACCAAGTTACACTTCAGAATTAGTAAAAAAAAAATCTGGATCACAAAAATTTGCTAACGAAATTTTTAATTTATTATTTTTAGGTCTATTGTTTTTAGTTTTAATCATAGAAATTTTTATGCCAGCTTTTGTGAGGCTAATAGCACCAGGCTTTGTTGACAATTCAGAAAAAATTCAGCTAGCTGTCAATCTTACAAGAATAACTTTGCCATTTTTATTATTTGTTAGTTTATCCTCTTTTTTTGCGGCAATTCTTAATTCTCATAACAAGTTTGCTGCTGCCTCTGCAGCTCCAATAATCCTTAATATAGTTTTGATAGCAATTTTATTTTTTGGCAAATTCCTCAATGATGAATTGGTTTATTATTTATCATATGGAGTTTCTATTGCAGGACTACTACAACTTGTTTTCTTACATCAATTTGCAAAAAAATTTTATTTTATAAAACTTTATTTTCATTTCAAAATTAATAGTAAGGTTAAATTTTTTTTCAAAAAACTTTTACCTAGTATTTTTTCATCAGGTGTTACTCAAATTAACATTCTTGTTGGTACTATAATCGCATCTTTTCAAGCTGGCGCAGTGTCTTATTTATATTATGCTGATAGGATTTACCAAATTAACCTTGCAATTGCAGGAATTGCGATAGGAGTGGTTGTTTTACCACAACTTTCTAAACATGTTTTTTTAAAAAAAAAAAATAAAATACTTTTATTACAAAATAAAGCACTTGAGCTCAGTATGTTTTTAAGTCTACCAGCCTCAGTTGCTTTGATTATAGGATCAGAACAAATTATTTCTGCATTATTTGGCTATGGTTCTTTTGATGAGTTGTCAGTATCCAACTCGGCAAATGCACTTTACTATTTTGGATTAGGATTACCTGCTTTTGCTTTAATTAAAGTATTTTCGACTTTTTTTTTCGCAAACCAGGATACTAAAACACCATTTTATATTTCATTATTTTCAGTAATTTTAAATATATTAATAAGTGTTTATTTTTTTAGAGAAATTGGTTTTATAATTATTCCTATAGCCACAACGATTTCTTCATGGTTTAATGCAATAATATTATTTGTTTATTTAAAAAACAAAGATTTATTTACTTTTAATGAATTATTTTTCGCCAGATTAATAAAAATACTTCTGTCATCTATACTAATGGGAATATTTTTAAATTATTTAATTTTATTTTTTGAAAATAAATTGATCTATGAATATAATTTTAAATCTTTTTATTTGATACTTTCAGTTTTTTTAAGTCTTATATTTTATTTGAGTTTTTCATTATTTATCAAAGCTTTCAAATATGGTGATATTAAACTAAAGTACTAATTATGGGAAAAAAAATTTTTTCAGGTGTACAGCCTACAGGAAATCTTCATCTTGGAAATTATTTGGGAGCAATAAAAAATTTTGTAAAACTTAACAATGAAGATCAAAATGAGTGTGTGTTCTGTGTTGTTGATCTTCATGCTATTACAGTTGCTCAAGATCCAAAAAAATTAAAAGATAATATTCGTGAAACAGTAGCAACTTTTATTGCTAGCGGCATTGATCCTGAAAAAAGTATTATCTTTAATCAATCAAGAGTAAGTGCTCATTCAGAAACGGCCTGGATATTAAGTTGTGTTGCTAGAATGGGATGGCTTAATAGAATGACCCAATTTAAGGAGAAAGCTGGAAAAGATAAAGAAAAAGCAAGTATTGGTCTTTATTCTTATCCTGTTTTAATGGCTGCAGATATTTTGTTATATGACACAACCCACGTACCTGTTGGAGACGATCAAAAGCAACATTTAGAACTTTGTCGAGATATAGCTCAAAAGTTTAATAATGATTTTAATGCTGATGATTTTTTTAAATTACCTGAGCCACTAATTCAAAAAGAGTTTTCACGAATTATGAGTTTGAGAGATGGTACAAAAAAAATGAGTAAATCTGAATTATCAGATCTGAGTAGGATAAATTTAACTGACGATAAAGACCAAATAATAAATAAAATCAAAAAAGCAAAAACAGATACTTTGCCATTACCATCCACTAGTGCAGATTTAGAAAAAAGACCCGAAGCAAAGAACTTGATGGGTATTTATTCTAGTTTAATGGATGTAAGTTTAGAGGATACAATAAATAAATTTTCTGGAAAAAATTTCTCAGAATTTAAAGAAAATTTATCACAAGTTATGGTTGACAGAATTTGTCCAATATCCTTGGAAATTAAAAAGTTGTTAAGTGAAAAGAAATATTTAGATAAAATATTATTAGAGGGGACACAAAAAGCAGATAAAATAGCCTCAGAAAAGGTAAAAAAAATCCAAGAACTTGTTGGTTTTTAGAATTTTTTTTATTAACAAGTTTCATTTTTACAAATATTAATTATATATAAATAATGTTCGTTCAGACCGAAATAACCCCGAACCCAAATTCTTTAAAATTCTTACCTGGTAAGAATGTTTCAAATAAAGGGTCATTTGAAATTACACAAAAAGATCAAACTAATAATGAGTTAGTGAAAAACTTATTATCGATAAATGGTGTTGAGGGCATTTTTCTAGGTAAAGATTTTATCTCAATAAATAAATATGACAATATATCATGGGATGAAATTAAACATATAGTAATTTCTTTAATCAACGATTTTTATTCAACTGGAAAAGAATGTGTTATTGAAAATACCTTAATTGAAAATAATGAAAATTTAAAAGATATAGAAAAAAAAATAATTAAAATATTAGATGAAAAAATCAGACCTGCAGTTGCAAAAGATGGTGGAGATATTAAATTTAAAGAGTTTAAAGATGGTATTGTTAAAGTGCAGCTTCAAGGGAGTTGTTCAGGTTGTCCAAGTTCAACTTTGACATTAAAACAAGGTGTACAAAATCTTCTTTGTCACTATCTACCAGAAGTTAAGAAGGTTGAGGCTCTTTAAATGTTTAATTTTAAATTTAAAAATCTAAAATTTTTAAATCAATTGATTTTTTTTAAGTCAAAATTTTATTTTGTTAGAATGAAAAGAAAGAACTTAAAAATGTTTAAGTTTTTTGATGACAGACGAATTGGTGCAATCCCAAGAATATTTTTAACAAGTATTTTTGTTGTTTTTTCATTCTATCATATTCCATCAATAATTAATTTTGCTAACAAGCAACTTTTAGAAGACAAAGAATTTCAAAATAATTCAAAAGCTATATTAGCTTATACACTCAATAAAAAAGAGGGTGTTGAGTCCGGTGGGGGAGATTTGAATGAAAAGGATTTATTAATTGACATTTTTAGCCTAAACGACCTTGAAACCGATACTGTAAGATTAAATGCATCTACAATTAAACAATTATTTCAAGACACCGATTATAAGCTTGATGATGTAAGAGAAACAAAGTTAGTTAAGCCTGTCGCCTTAACTTTACTTCCTGGCGAAATCAAAATGATCGAAAGCACCAAGAAAAGAAAAGAGTTCTTTATTCAAATTGTTTTACCTTTAGTTTTAAAAGAAAATAATAATATTAGATTAGATCGGAAGACTTTGTTTAAAATTATAAATAAAAGCAATAATACTAAATTAGAAAAAAAATGGCTTGAAAAAAAATACAAACAATATGGAGTAACATCCAAAGATTTAACAACACTTAAAATCAGAATGGATGAAATACCTGTTTCTTTAGCACTTGCTCAAGCTGCGAAAGAAACAGGATGGGGAACATCAAGATTTGCACAGGAGGGCAATGCACTTTTTGGGCAATGGACTTGGTCTGGTGAGGGCTTAAAACCAAAAGAGACTGACGAGAATAAGGGTCATAAAGTTATGAAATTTAATGTACTACAAGCCTCAGTTAGAGCTTATCAAAGAAATTTAAATACCCATCGATCATATAAAAATTTTAGATTAGCAAGAGCACATTTAAGAGATAATAATCAACCTTTAGATAGTTTAATTCTTTCTCAATTTTTAAAAAATTATGCTGAAACAGGAAATCAGTATGTGGAAGTTTTGCAAAAAATTATTAATCAAAACAATTTAAAAGATTTTGATGATGCTAAGTTACTTCCCTCGAGCAAAGAGCTTGAAAGTTTAATTTAATTTTCCATTATAACAAATTGGGTTCCAAACCAACGCCAATTGCCGTTATCATTTAAGGAACAATTTATTCTTCCACGTCTTGGTAAAAATTTAGACTCGAAATTGATATAGAGAATATTTTTTTTGAATACCAAATTTGGTTGGCCCCATGAACCACCATCATTCGAATAACAATTAATATTTTCAATATTTTTTTGATCTTCAAAAAATTCCACAATCAATTTAGGTGGATTATCTTTATTTTCTAATTTTTTTTCTAATGGTTTAAGCGATTTGTATTCTAGAGGATTATAATTTATTAGTGAGTTAAATCTTTTTAAATCTCCATACTTTTCATTTATCGGGAATCTTGGTAATTCAAATTTATCTTTATTGTTATCAATTATTCCAGAGTGTTGTCCAAAAGCAATTTCAAAATTTTTTGATATATAATTTTTCATAAAAAGAGAATATTCACCAAAAGGATATGAAAATATTGGTGGCACATACCCTAGTTTATCTTTAAAAATTTCAGTTGCTGTTTCTATATCGTTTATGAATTCTTTTTCTGTCATATCAATTAAATATTCATGTGTATGTGAATGGTGTCCTATATGGCCTATATCGGAGTCATCAATTTCTTTAATTTCATCCCACGTCATATACCCTTTTTTACCTACAGGTTCAGTAGATACAAATAAGATGAATGGAATTTTATTTCTTTTAAGATATGGCCAGGCCTCATTATAAAATGACTTAAATCCATCATCAACTGTAATTAAAATTTTCTTATTTTTTTTTACTTTATTAAATTCATTTAAAAAATTGTTAGGGTCATAAAATTCATATCCTTGATTTTTAATGATTTTCATTTGCTCATCAAACATATCCATTCTTATATTTGTTGATGGATATTTATTTTCATTAAATCGATGATACATCAATGATAAAACACCACTGTCTCTAGAATAAGATTTGATATTATTCTCTTGTGAAATAGAATTAACTAGAAAAAAAAATTGTAAAATGAATAAGCTAATTATAGATGCCGCTAAAGATAAAATTTTTTTAATGATCATTAATAATGATATTAATTACAGCATTACACATGAAAATTCCAAAATAAATTATGAAAGATTATCAATTCTAATTAATGATTTTTTAAATAAAAAAAATTTAAATTTAGATAAAGTCTCTCAAATTTATGTAAATCGAGGTCCAGGAAGTTTTGCGGGGATAAGAAATTCCTTATCAGTTGTTAAAGCTTTTCATTTAGCCAATAAAATTG
This sequence comes from uncultured Pelagibacteraceae bacterium, assembly GCA_902627745.1. GTDB lineage: Bacteria > Pseudomonadota > Alphaproteobacteria > Pelagibacterales > Pelagibacteraceae > Pelagibacter. The sequence goes on from CACOKG010000001.1 coordinate 35,978, forward strand.
ATTATTATTGTTATAGTTTTGAGGATTTTAGTCAAAAAAATGACGTTAAATACGAAAATATCCCAAAACTTTGCGATAAATTGAAAGTTGAAAAAAATTTGATAAATCCTATTTATTTGAGTTAAAATCAATTATGTCAGATACAATTGAACAACAATGTTTATCTAAAGGGGTAAAATTAACTGATCAGAGACGAATTATTGCAAAGGTTATTTCAGAGTCAAAAGCCGCTTATGGTGAGTCTGATCATCCAGATGTTGATGAGTTATATAGTCGTGTATCAAAAGTTGATCCAAAAATAAGCATAGCCACAGTTTATAGGACAGTTAAGCTTTTCGAAGAAGCAGGAATTTTAACTAAACATGATTTTAAAGGTGGTAAGGCTAGATATGAAGCAATGATAGAGAGTCATCATGATCATTTGATTGATATAAAATCTGGTGAAATAATTGAATTTGTGGATGAAGAAATTGAAGAGTTGCAAAAAAAAGTTGCAAAAAAATATGGTTATAAGTTAGTAGACCATAAACTTGAGTTATATGGTGTCAAAGTAAACTCAAAAGATGAATAAAAAGATATTTATCAAAACTTTCGGTTGTCAAATGAACGAATATGACACTAACAGAATATTTGATACTGTGAGAGAAATAGGTTTTGTAAAAACTGAAAATCTAGATGAGTCTAATTGTTATCTACTTAACACGTGCCATATTCGGGATAAAGCTAAAGAAAAAGTTTATCATGAGATTGGTCGGGTTAAAAAAAATTTTAGATCACGAAAAAAACCAATCGTTATAGTTGCTGGATGTGTTGCTCAGGCTGAAAATGAGGAAATGATCAAAAGAGAACCATATATTGATATCGTGATTGGACCGCAAGCCTATCATAAAATAAATGACAAAATTGAAGAATTTTTATTCAAACAAAAAAAAATAGATGAAACCGAATTTGATGCAATCACAAAATTTGATTATTTAGATAATATTACGAATTCATCAAAAAAAATCTCATCATTTTTAACTATTCAAGAGGGCTGTGATAAATTTTGCCATTTCTGTGTAGTACCATTTACAAGAGGTCCGGAATATTCAAGACCATTCAAAAAAATATTAGAAGAAGCAGAGAATTTGTCAGAAAATGGAGTTCGTGAAATAACACTACTAGGTCAAAATGTTAATGCTTATAATTATGAAAATTATAGATTGTCAGATTTAATTTTAGAAATAGAAAAGTTGGATGGAATTAAAAGAATTAGATATACAACTTCTCACCCAAGGGATATGACAGAAGATCTTATCAATGTATATGGTATTTCAAAGAAGTTGATGCCTTTAGTTCACCTGCCCGTTCAAAGTGGATCTGATAAGATCCTAAAGTCAATGAATAGAAAACATCAAATAAGTGATTATGTTAATACTTATGAAAAACTTCAAAAAATTAACCCAAAAATAAAGTTTTCGAGTGATTTTATAATTGCCTATCCGGGTGAGGATGAGAAGGACTTTAATGAAACATGTGATTTAATTAAAAAAATTGAATTTATAAATTCTTTTTCTTTTATATTTAGTCCAAGACCAGGAACAACTGCAGCAAATTTTGAGTTAATTGATAAAGAAATTTCATTTCCAAGATTAGAAAAAGTTCAAAAACAATTATTTACCAATCAAATTAATATGAATAAATCGCTTGAGGGTAAAGAAATAGATGTTTTGGTTGAAAATAAAATAAATGGTGGCACAAAGTTTTTTGGTCGATCAGAATATATGACTTCAGTTATTTTTGATGGTAATGATTTAGATATGGGAAATGTTATAAAAGTAAAAATAAATAGCAGTAATCAAAATACATTGTTTGGTAAAAGCTTAGATAATTCAGAACAAAGAGTGGCTTAAATTTGAGTAATACTATTAAAAAAGATATTAATTCATCACTAAAATTTGTTTATTCAGAAAATAATTCAATTAGTGTAATTTTTCATGAGAATGACCTCCTGATGGGTGTAGTTGGTGAATTTAACCAAAACTTAAAAGAGTTAGAAAAAATAACTAATTCAAGTATTTATTCCAGAGGAAATTCAATCTTAATCAAATCAACCTCAGAAAAAAATGAAATTTTGAAGAACGCAATTCAATTTCTTGCAAATCAATTTAAAAATAATGGTAGTATAGAACAAAAAGATATTTTATCTTCAGTTGATCAATTTATGATAAATGAAAAAGTAAAAAATACAAACGTTACTGATATAATAAAAACTCCAAAAAAATCTATAATTCCAAGATCAGAAAAACAAAAAGAGTATGTTAGAGCGTTGAGACAAAATGAAATAATAATATCAGCTGGACCTGCTGGTACAGGAAAAACCTTTCTTGCTGTTGCTGTAGGTTTAACAATGTTGTTAGAAAAAAAAATAGAGAGGATCATACTTTCTAGACCTGCGGTTGAGGCAGGTGAGAGACTAGGATTTCTACCAGGAGATATGAAAGAAAAAGTTGATCCATATCTACGTCCTTTGTATGATTCATTGTATGATCTTTTTCATTTTGAAAAAATTCAGAGAATGATAGAAATTGGTGACATTGAAATTGCTCCATTAGCTTTTATGAGAGGAAGAACTCTAAAAAATTCTTTTGCAATTTTAGATGAAGCTCAAAATGCTTCTGATACACAGATCAAAATGTTTCTAACCAGGATAGGTGAAAATTCAAAAATAGTTGTCAATGGTGACCCTACTCAAATAGATTTACCTAATAAAAAAATGTCAGGTTTAGAAAGTTCAAAAAAGATATTATCGCATTTAAGTGAGATTGCAGTTATAGACTTTGATCACTCCGATGTTGTGAGGCATCCTTTAGTTTCAAAAATTGTGAAAGCGTACAACAATAATGATCAAAGTTAATGTGCTTTCAGAGGAAAATTCTTGGTCAAAAAAAATAAAAAAAAAGGAATTATTTTTTAATAAAATTTGTAACAAGTTCCCAAAAAAATATAGATTTATTAACAAAAAAATTTATTTAACGCTGCTACTATCAAATAATAAAGAAATAAAAATTTTAAATAAAAAATTTAGAAATAAGAATAAACATACTGATGTACTTTCTTTCCCATTTAATAAAAAACAAAAAAAATTTAAAGAAAATTATCTTGGTGACATAATTATAAGTTTTAATTATATGAATAAGCCAAAAAATTTAGATAATTATGAATTTAAAATTAAAACAATAAAAATTTTTATTCATGGTTTTTTACATTTATTGGGCCATGATCATCAAAAAAGTAAAGAGTATAAAAAGATGTTAAATGAAGAAAAAAAAATTTTTAAATTTATAGAAAAAACTTCCATTTTAAATTGAAAAAAAATTTTATATTTGAGACTTTATTGATAATTTTTTTAGGAAGCTTAACTTCCTTAAGTTTACCTCCTTATAATTTTTTTTTTTTAAATTTTTTTACATTTAGTGTTTTCTTTATTTTTTTATTTCAGAGACTAAAACAAGGAATAAAAAAATCCTTTTATTATGGATGGTTGTTTGGTTTTAGTTATTTTTTGTCCAGTTTGTATTGGTTAACTATATCCTTAAGTTTTGATCAAAATTTTAATTTTTTAATTCCCATATCTTTAATCGTCATCCCGGCATTTTTAGGTTTATTTTATGCATTATGTATTGCTATTTTTTGTCTATACAAACCAAAAAATATATTAAGTGCTTTTTTCCTATTCTCTCTTTTGTTTGGTTTAATAGAATTTATTAGAGGAACAATTTTAACTGGGTTTCCTTGGAATTTGGTAATTTATAGTTTCTCTAAAATTAATAGTTTCTTAAGCATTTTGTCAATAATAGGAACTTATTCATTAAATCTTATAGTAGTCAGTTTTTTTACAGCTCCCGCCCTTTTCATATTTAGAAAATCTAAAAAAGAAGTGGTTGTATGTATCTTTTTACTGTTATTACCTATCATTTTTTATACATACGGGGAATTTTTAAAAAAAAATTTTTATAATAGTAAAGAGAAAGAACTTCCTTTTGCAGTAAGAGTAATTGGAGCGAATATAAGTTTAGATAGGTACTATAAAAATATTAATGCAGAGAGTGTGATTAATGAGCTAATTTCAATTAGTTCACCTATTGAAGAAAAAAAGATATTTTTTGTATGGCCAGAGGGAATAATACCCAACACCTATGAAGATCAATTAGATTTATACAATGATATATTTGAAAAAAATTTTAGTGAAAATCATTTAATCGGTTTAGGAATAACAAGCAGAAAAACTATTAACAATGATTACGATTATTACAATTCATTTTCAATATTTGATAATAAAGTAAATCTAATTGACAATTATAACAAAATTAAACTTGTACCCTTTGGTGAATTTGTTCCTTTTGAAAATATTCTTAACAAATTTGGTTTAAAAACAATCACAAATAATATTGGATCATTTGATAAAGGTGTTAACAGAAAAATTATTAAAATCCAAGGAGGTCTTAAACAAATAAATTTTTTGCCATTAATTTGTTATGAAATTATATATAGTGGAAATTTGACTAAAGATTTTAATTTCGATTTTATATTAAATATTTCAGAAGATGGATGGTTTGGTAAATCTATTGGACCCAAACAACATTTTATCCATAGTAAATTTAGAGCAGTTGAAAATGGAAAGTACATAATTAGATCATCTAATAACGGGATGGCAGCAATTATAAATCCATTAGGTTATATTGAAAATAAAATAGATTATGGAGTTTCAGGTTACATTGATTTAGAAGGCATAAGAGATTTTAAACCAACATTGTTTTCTAAATATGGAAATAACATATTTTTCACATTAATTTTATTGTATATTGTTTTCACTTTTTCATTTAATAGGATCAAAGATGAGTAATTTAAAAAATTTTCTTTTTACAAGTGAGTCTGTTTCAGAGGGACACCCAGATAAAGTGTCGGATAGGATATCTGACATGGTGGTAGACACTTATTTATCTAACGATCCATATTCGAGAGTTGCATGTGAAACTCTTACAACTACCAATAAAGTTGTATTAGCTGGTGAGGTTAGGGGACCAGAAATTAAAAAAGATGATTTAATCAATAAGGTAAGAGAATGCATTAAAGATATTGGATATGATCAAGATGGTTTTACCTGGAAAGAGGCTACAAAAATAGAGAGCCATCTTCATTCACAGTCAAGTGACATTGCAATGGGTGTAGACTCTTCGGGAAATAAAGATGAGGGTGCAGGAGATCAAGGTATTATGTTTGGTTATGCATGTAATGAAACAGATGTTTTAATGCCAGCGCCAATTCACTTTTCTCATAAAATTTTAAGGTTAATGGCGGAAGATAGAAAATCAGGTAAATTAAAAAACATAGAACCAGATTCTAAAAGTCAAGTAACTTTTGAATATGAAAATGGTAAACCATCAAAAGTTAAATCAGTTGTAATATCTTCTCAGCATACCACAAATGTTAATCAAGAACAGGTAAGGGAATTATTGAGACCATATTTGATTAATTCTATACCAAAAAATTTTCTAGAAGATTTTAATGAGAATGAATTTTATGTTAATCCAACTGGAAATTTTGTAATAGGTGGTCCTGATGGAGATTGTGGTTTAACGGGCAGAAAGATTATCGTAGATACTTATGGTGGTGCCGCGCCACATGGTGGAGGCGCTTTCTCGGGAAAAGATCCAACCAAAGTAGATAGGTCTGCAGCTTATGCAGCCAGATATATTGCCAAAAATGTTGTTGCATCAAAAATTGCTAATAAATGTTTGATACAATTGGCTTATGCAATTGGTGTTTCAAAACCATTATCTATCTATGTAAATCTTTTTGATAATGATTTAGATAAAAATAAATTTGTTGAAGATAAGATTAAAGAAAGTTTTGATCTTAGCCCAAGAGGAATAAGAGAGATGTTGGGGCTTAATAAGCCTATATATGAAAAAACATCTGCATATGGGCATTTTGGAAGAGAACCAGATAAAGAAGGTGCTTTTTCTTGGGAAAATACCAACAAATCTGACATTTTCTTAAAATAGTTTTTATTGAAAAATAAAAAAAAACTTTTATAAATCCACCTACATTGTTAAATTATCAAAATGGGCTTTGGCCCATTTTTTTTTGGAGTAAACAAAATTATGTTAAATAAAAGAGCAGATAAACTTGAACTATTAAGAATCGCAGAAGCAGTAGCTTTAGAAAAATCGATCGATAAAGACCTTATAATTAGTTCGATGGAAACTGGGATTGCTAAAGCAGCAAAATCTAAATTTGGCCAGGATAATGAGATTAAGGTAGTGATTAATAGAGATAACGGCGATATTGAAATTTTTAGAAAATTGATAGTTACAGAAAATCCAGAAAATACAAATACTGAGATTAAGCTAGAGGATGCAATTATATTGAATGAGACTAATAAAGACAAAGTGATTGGAGATGAAGTTTTACAGCCATTACCCTCATTTGATTTTGGAAGAATAGCTGCCCAAACGGCTAAACAAGTAATTAATTTTAATGTCAGAGAGGCAGAAAGAGAAAGACAATTTAATGATTTTATTGATAAAAAAGACACAATATTAAGTGGAATTGTGAAAAGATTAGAGTTTGGAAATGTGATCGTAGATCTTGGAAGAACAGAAGCAATAATTCAAAAAAATGAAATTATACCAAGAGAAAATATAAAAGCTGGAGATAGAATCAAAGCTTATTGTTTCGATGTAAGAAGAGAGCCTCGTGGTCAACAAATTTTTTTATCAAGAGCTCATCCAAAGTTTATGGAAAAACTTTTTGTTCAAGAAGTTCCTGAAATTTATGATGGTCTAATTGAGATTAAATCATCTTCTAGAGATCCAGGAAGTAGAGCAAAAATTTGTGTTAAAGCAGTCGATACATCACTAGATCCAGTTGGAGCATGTGTAGGAATGAGAGGATCGAGAGTTCAAGCAGTTGTTAATGAATTACAAGGTGAAAAAATTGATATTGTAAATTGGTCTGAAGATCCTGCAATATTAGTATCTAACGCTTTATCTCCAGCTGAGGTGCAAAGAGTAAATGTAGATTTAGAAAGAAAAAAATTAGATGTAATTCTTACTGAAGAAAATTTAAGTAAAGCTATCGGGAGAAGAGGACAAAATGTAAGGCTTGCTACAAAATTATTGAACTTTGAAATAAATATTATGACAGATGCAGAGGACTCAGAAAAAAGACAATTAGAGTTTAAGGAGAAAACAGAAAATTTTGTAAAGAATTTAGAGCTAGATGAAACTCTTGGACAACTTCTTGTGGCTGAGGGTTATTCCACCATTGACGATATAAAAGATAGTTCAGAAGAGAATTTATTAAAAATTGAAGGTATAGAGGAAGAAACTGCAAAAGCTCTTATAGAAAGAGCAAAAGAGTTTCATCAAAAAGATCAAGAAGATATTTCTGAAAGGATTAAAGAATTAGGTTTGGACGACGGACTAATTAATTTAAAGGGGTTAACTCCTGGAATGTTAGTTACCTTAGGTGATCAAAAAATCCTTACACTACAAGATTTTGCTGATCTAGCATCAGACGAACTGACCGGTGGATATGATTTAGTGAAAGGTGAAAGAGTAAAAATTCAAGGTTACTTGGAAGATTTTGCTTTATCAAAAGAAGAAGCAGATGAACTCATTATGTCTGCAAGAAAAATTATTTATGAAGATTGAGAGATGAGCTATGGAAAAAAAAACAAAATTAACAATATCAGGTGGCATAGCCAAAAAGTCTTTCAAAAATATAGATAAAGCAAAAAATCTTGGAAAAAATTCTGTAATAATCGAAAAACAAACTGGTAAATTTACTAATAGAGGTGGTTCATTTAAGTCAAACCCATCAAAGATTAAAAATAATTTTTCAAGCAACAAAGGAACTTTTGGTAAACCGAATTATATCCCTAAATCACCACCTTTAACAAGTGATTTTGAAAGACGTAAATTAGCTGAGCAAAGAGCCACTAAAAGACTTAAAGAGGAAAATGAGAATAATAAGAATAAAAAATCAATAAAATCTAATACAAAAAAAAGAGAGTTAAAATTAACAGTCTCTAGAGCTTTGAGCGATCAAATTGAAGCTAGAGAACGAAGTTTAGCTTCTGTTAAAAGGGCAAGACAAAAAGAAAATAGAAGTCTAACTAAAGAGGAAGTTCAAGAAAATTTAAAGCCCGTTAAAAGAGATATAAATATCCCAGAGGTAATCACTGTTAGAGAACTTGCAAATAGAATGGCAGAACAATCAAGTAATATAATTAAGCATATGTTTGGAATGGGAGTAACAGTAACAATAAACCAAAATCTAGCAGCTGATACTGCAGAATATTTGGTTAAAGAATTTGGTCATAATCCAATTCGAGAGGAAAAAGCAGAGGAGATAATCCAAAAAATTAAAGCCTCAAGGACTGAAAATTTAAAGAATAGACCACCAATAATCACAGTTATGGGTCATGTGGATCATGGTAAAACTTCGGTTCTAGACGTCTTGAGAAGTGCAAATGTGGTATCAGGAGAGTTTGGTGGAATAACCCAACACATTGGCGCTTATCAAATAGACCATCAGTCTAATAAGTTAACATTTATTGATACACCAGGCCATGCAGCTTTTACTGAAATGAGAGCAAGAGGATCAAAGCTTACAGATATTGTTGTTTTAGTTGTTGCGGCTGATGATGGAGTTAAACCTCAAACAATCGAATCAATAAAACATGCAAAGGCTGCAAATGTACCAATAGTTGTAGCGATTAATAAATGTGATTTACCTGAGGCTGACCCTCAAAAAATTAAAAATCAATTACTTGAACATGAGTTAATAGCTGAAGATTTATCAGGGGACACTTTGATGGTAGAGATATCAGCAAAAACTAAATCAAACCTGGATAAACTTATTGATGCGATCATTCTTCAAGCTGAAATTCTAGATCTTAAAACTGATTTTGAGTCAAAAGCCACAGGGGTTGTTCTAGAATCGAAAATTGACATTGGAAGAGGACCAGTTGCGACAATAATTGTAACAACTGGAACTTTAAAAAAAGGAGATTTTTTTGTAAGTGGTCTTAAGTGGGGAAAAATCCGAGCTATTATTAATGATAAGGGGAAAAATATTGATGAAGCTCTGCCATCTTCTCCAGTAGAAATACTTGGAATAAATGGTGCTGCAAGAGCTGGAGATGATTTTATAGTTTTAGATAATGAGAAAGAGGCTAAAACTTTGAGCGTAAATAGAGCTCAAGAGAGCAAAGATGGTAAAAATCCTCTGACATTTGCCACTCAAGAGTCTGCTTTTTCTAATAAGTCCACTGAAGAATTGAATCTTATAATTAAGTCTGATGTCCATGGATCCTCAGAGGCAATAAAAAGTGCTATCAGTCAAATTAAGCATGATGAGGTAAAACCAAAAATAATTTTGGCAGATATTGGAATGGTTACTGAGACTGATGTGTCTTTGGCAAAGGCATCAAATGCAGTTTTGATAGCGTTTAATGTAAAGCCAAGTAAGGAAGCTAAAAGACTTGCTGAAAATGAAAAGATAAATATTTCATCATACAATATAATTTATGAAGTTTTAGATTTTGTTAAAAAAAGAATGTCTGGATTATTAACTCCTGATGTGGAAGAAAAAGTGATTGGAACCGCGCAAATTTTAGAAATTTTCAAAGTCTCAGGAGCTGGTAAAATTGCTGGTTCTAAAGTAACGGATGGAGAAATTAATAGTAATTCAGATGTAAGAGTGATTAGAGATGGTTCAATTGTTTTTACGGGAAAAGTTGGAAGTTTGTTCAGAGAGAAAAATCAAGTAAAACAGGTAAACAATGGTCAAGAGTGTGGAATTGCACTCAAAGATTACATGGATTTTAAAAAAGATGATACAATAGAGGCTTTTAGTGTTACATCTAAAGAGAGGACAATATAATGGCAGATAGAATAGGAAAACCAATTTCACAAAGACAATTAAGAGTGGGTGAAATGATTAAACAATCTTTGAGCATGATTTTTATAAGAAATGAGGCTAAAGTTCCAAATTTAGAAACAAATACTATAACAGTTACTGAAGTGAGAATGAGTCAAGATTTGAAAATAGCCAAAGCATATGTGCTTCCTCTAGGAGGAAAAAATGCAGAAGAAACTATTAATATTTTAAAAGAATACTCGTTTCTAATAAGAAAAATTTTATCTCAAAAAGTAGTGATGAAATTTTTACCAAAACTACTTTTTAGAAAAGATGACTCTTTTGAGTATGCTGAAAAAATAGAGAATTTAATTAAACAAACAAATAAATAGGAAAAAAGAAGTATGAATAAAAAAGCTCAAGATTTAGCAATGCATGAAAAAGATACCGGATCATCAGAAATCCAAATTGCTTTGCTTACAGAAAAAATTGAAACGCTCTCAAAACATATAAAACAATTCAAAAAAGATAAACATTCATCTGTTGGATTATTGAGAGCGGTCAATAGAAGAAAAAAATTGTTAGATTATCTTAAAAGAAATAAGGTAGACTCTTACAAGAATGTCCTGTCGAAATTGAATTTGAGAAAATAAGAATCAAGATAGATAGAACGGAATGGAACGAAACGAACGAAATGAAATGGAAATGAAATGTTTAAAGTATACAAGAAGGAAGTTGAAGTAGCAGGTAAGAAGATAAGTTTAGAAACAGGTAAAGTAGCAAGACAGGCAGACGGAGCAATCATAGCAACATGTGGGGAGACAGTCGTTTTAGCAACTGTCGTTGGTGCAAAAAAAGTTAATCCAGACATGGATTACTTTCCATTGTCTGTAAATTATCAGGAAAAATATTACGCAGCAGGAAAAATTCCTGGTGGATATTTTAAAAGAGAGGCAAGACCAACTGAGAGTGAGACATTAATCTCAAGATTAATTGATAGACCGATCAGACCATTATTTCCTGATGAATTTAAAAATGAAGTTCAGTTGTTACCAACTGTAATTTCTTACGATAAAGAAAATGAAGCAGATATTTTATCAATTATTGCATCTTCTGCAGCTTTAGCTATATCAGGAATGCCATTTATGGGCCCTATCGGAGCTTCTAGAGTTGGATATATCGATGGCAAATATGTTTTGAATCCGTCAAAAACTGAACTTGAAAAATCAAAATTAGATTTAGTTGTTGCTGGAACAAAAGACGCTGTGCTTATGGTTGAGTCAGAAGCGAGCGGGTTAACAGAGGAAGAGATGTTAAATGCAGTAAAATTTGGGCATAAAGGATTTGTTTCAGTGATTAAAATGATAGAGGAACTGGCTAAAGAATGTAGGAAACCTGAGTGGACTGTTGAAAAGAAAGATTTATCTGATGTGAGGAAAAAACTAGAGGTAACTTTTACAGAAGATCTTAAAAAAGCATTTGCGACAAGAGACAAACAAGACAGATCAAATCAAATTTCAGAAATTACTGATAAAGCAAAAAAACTTTATGAGGAAGACGAAAACTATACAGATCTTGATGTAAATTCTGAACTAAAAAATCTTGAAAAAACAATTGTCAGAACAGATATTTTGAAAAATAAAAATAGAATTGATGGCAGGGGTTTGTCTGATGTAAGGCCAATCTCATGTGAGGTTGGTGTTTTGCCAAGAACACATGGCTCTGCTTTGTTTACAAGAGGCGAAACGCAAGCAATCGTAACTGCTACTTTAGGCACATCTGATGACGAACAAAGAATTGAGAGCTTAGATGGATTACAAAGGGAAAGGTTTATGCTTCATTATAATTTTCCACCTTTTTCTGTTGGTGAGACAGGTAGAATAGGAACTGGTAGAAGAGAGATTGGTCATGGTAAATTAGCATGGAGAGCAATTCATTCTTCATTACCCTCAAAAGAATCGTTTCCTTATACTTTTAGAGTAGTATCAGAAATAACAGAGTCCAATGGTTCTTCATCAATGGCTACAGTTTGTGGAACATCACTTGCACTAATGGATGCGGGAGTGCCAATAAAAGAACCAGTTGCAGGTATAGCAATGGGTTTAATTAAAGAGGGTGATGATTTTAGCGTATTATCAGATATTTTAGGTGATGAGGATCATCTGGGTGATATGGATTTTAAAGTTGCCGGAACTAAAGAAGGAATTACTTCACTACAAATGGATATCAAAATTACCGGTATTACTTTTGAAATAATGGAGCAAGCATTAAGCCAAGCTAAAGATGGGAGACTTCATATTTTAGGAGAAATGAATAAAGCATTATCAGCATCAAGATCTGACGTTGGAAAACATACTCCAAAAATGGAAAAAATTAATGTCGATAAGAAAGACATTGCTGCTGTTATTGGAAAAGGTGGTGCAACAATCAGGGAGATTGTAGAAAAATCAGGTGCCAAAGTTGATGTAAATGATGAAGGAGTTGTAACAGTTGCTGCTCCAGATGAAGAGTCTAGAAGTGTAGCTATGCAAATGATTAAAGACATCACAGCAAAAGCCGAATTGAATAAAATATATTCAGGTAAAGTAATGAAGATTATGGAGTTTGGTGCATTTGTTAATTTTTTAGGAAAACAAGATGGTTTAGTTCACATCTCTGAACTTGCTGACAAAAGAGTTGCAAAGGTAACAGATGTTGTGAAAGAGGGAGATGAGGTAAAAGTAAAAGTAATTGGCTTTGACAGAGGGAAGGTTAAACTTTCAATCAAACAGGCAACAACTTGATGGTCTTAAATTGAGTCATGATGTAAAAAAATTTAAACTATTAAAAAAAATTATTGGGGCTCTTGGATATAAATTAATAGATAAGAAGTCAGCAAAGACAGAGAGATTAATTGATAACTTTATATTCAAAATAGAGGATTTACTTAAAGTTCTTATAAATAAAAAAAAAATTACTAAGATTCTACAAATTGGTGCAAATGACGGAAAAAGTGATGATTTTTTATATAAATCTTTTAACAAAGATCTTGAGGGAATTCTTTTGGAACCAATGGAAGATGCTTATGCAAGTTTAAAAAAAAATTATGAACAATTTAATAAAGTTAGGTGTTTAAATTTGGCGTTAGATATAATGGACCAGGAAAAAATTTTTTTTTCTATTAACCCAAAATATTTTGAGCATTATAAAAAAAAATTTAGCGATAAAAATGTTAAATGGTTAAACATATTATCATCCTTTCATAGAGAACATCTAGTTAGACATGGTATAAAAGATAAACACATCATTTCAAAAAACATAAAATGTATTTCATTTAAAACTTTGATAGATAGATATGATTTTCAGGATTTAGATTTACTTATAATTGATACCGAAGGTTATGATTACACTTTAGTCAATAACTTTATTGAGACAATGGATATGAGACCATTAATTATTTTTGAGTGGATACATGGTGAAAATGATGAGGTAAATAAATTGTTGAAAAAATTAATCGAGAATAATTATGAATTTTTCAAAATTGGAAGAGATTTAATATGTTTTCAAAAAAATTTTTTATTCAATTGATAATTTTAAAAGATTATGAAAATTCTCAGATTAACGTATAAAAATGTTCTAAAACACTTATTTTTTAAGATTAATAAATCTTATTCATTAAATAAAAAACAACAAAACTTTTATAAAAAAAAAAATCTATTAATAGGTAAAAAAAATTATCAAATTTTCACGCTTAAAAATGGAAGTATCTTTATGGATACTTCTGAGTCAAAATATTTTTATATTTATAAAAACTTTATCTTACAAGATCTTTCAATTGATATTAAAGGTTTAAATAAAAATTCAAATATATTTAAATATGGAATAACTAAATTTTGTAAAAAATTTGATTTAGATGTTATTTCTATTATTTCAGGACGTGATGCTAAAGATAATTATTATCATTGGTTAATTGATGTATTACCTAGATTGATAATTTTAGAAAAGCAATTTAGAAAAAAAAATATGAATTTACTTGTGCCAGATTATAACATTTCTTATCAAAAAGAGTCATTAAATTGTTTTTTAAAAGATAAGAAAATTAATTTGATTAGTCTTTATAATCATAAGTTTTGTCAATTTAAAAAGATTATTTTGTGTTCAAATAATGAAAATTTTGAATATTTTAATTTTGCTCTTTTATCAAAAATGAAAAAAAAAATTTTACATCAAGCTAAAAAAAAAAACATTTTTTTTGGTAAAACTTTTGAAAAAATATATATTAGTCGTATTGATTCAAGAAACATAAGATCTTTTAAAGACAATGTAAAAATTGAAAAAGTTTTAATTAAAAAAGGATTTAAAATATTAGTTTTATCAAAATACTCTTTTTTAGAAAAAGCTGTGATCTTTAATGGAGCAAAAATTATAATTGGACTTCACGGAGCAGGTTTGGCCAATATAGTTTTTTCAAAAAGAAAAACAAAGATTATAGAGATCACTTCAAACAAATGGCCTGATATGTTTGAAAAGTTATCTAAATGCATGAATTTGTCTTATAAAAAAGTTATAATTAGTAATATTGATAAAAAAACTAACTTGGTAAATCTTTCAATAAATAAATTTATGAAATATTTTTAGGATCAGGCATTCCTACTTTATTGTATCCAGCATCAACATAATGAATTTCGCCTGTTACTCCATTTGCTAGATCACTTAAAAGATATAAAGCTGAATTTCCAACATCATGAATATCTACATTTCTTTTGAGAAAGGAGTGATCCTCATTCCATTTATACAAAAATTTTGCATCACCAATCGCTGATGCAGCTAAAGTTTTTATTGGCCCAGCGCTGATAGCATTTACTCTTATACCTTTGGCGCCCAAGTCCCTAGCTAGATATTTAACACTAGACTCTAAAGCTGACTTACATACACCCATTACATTATAATTTGGAATAGCCTTATTAGCTTCATAACTAAGTGTGATTAAACTCCCACCCTTTTTAATTATTTTTAAAGCTTCTCTAGCAACCTCAGTAAATGAAAAGCATGAAATTAACATACTTCTTAAAAAGTTTTCTCTAGTTGTGTTTAAATATTCTCCAGACAACTCTGATTTATCAGAAAAGGCAATAGCATGGACTACAAAATCTATCTCACCCCATTTAGATTTTACATCCTCAAATAATTTTATTATGTCTTCTTTTTTCTCTACATCACAACTAAAGGTTATTTTTGAGTTTAATTTTTCTGCCAGAGGAACTACTCTTTTTTTTAAGGCATCTCCTAAATACGTAAATGCTAGTTCAGCTCCTGCTTCAGATAGTTTTTGAGAAATACCCCATGCAATAGATCTCTCATTTGCAACACCCATTATCAATCCTTTTTTACCTTTCATTAAACTCATAATTATATCTTCTCAAAAATTAAGGCAGCATTAGTTCCACCAAAACCAAAACTATTTGACATCACTGTATTTAAAGTCAAGTTAGTTTCAGTTTTCAAAACTATAGGAAATTTTTTAGCATCTTCATCTATTTCAGAAATATTAGCTGACCCAGCAATGAAATTATTTTTCATCATAATCAAGCAATATATAGCTTCATGAACTGACGCAGCACCAAGAGGGTGACCTGACAAAGACTTGGTTGAACTTATTTTTGGAATTTTTTCTCCAAAAGTTTCCTTTATAGCTTTAAGTTCAGTTATGTCACCTACCGGTGTAGAGGTTCCGTGAGTATTTATATAATCAATTTTGTGTTTAGTAGTAGCCATTGCCATTTTCATACATCTAACAGCCCCTTCCCCAGATGGAGCTACCATGTCATATCCATCTGAAGTGGCACCATAACCAGTTAATTCTGCATAAATTTTGGCACCTCTAGCTTTTGCATGCTCATATTCTTCTAGTACTAGTACACCTGCTCCACCAGCAATTACAAACCCATCTCTAGTTTTATCATATGCTCTTGATGCTGATTGAGGAGTATCATTATATTTTGACGATAGAGCAGTCATAGCATCAAACATAGCTGTCATTGCCCAATGTATCTCTTCACTTCCACCTGCAAAAACAATATTCTGTTTACCCATTTGAATTAGTTCCATTGAATTTCCAATGCAGTGACCACTAGTTGCGCATGCAGAACTCATTGTATAATTAGTTCCTTTGATTTTAAATGGAACTGCCAAAGTAGCAGACGCAGTACTTGCCATGGTTCTTGGAACTATAAAAGGACCCATCAATTTTGGGGTTTTTGCTCTTGTTTTGTCGGCTGCTAAAATAACGTTTTCAATTGAAGGCCCTCCTGATCCCATGACTATACCAGTGCTAAAGTTGCTTACTTCTTTTTCCTCTAAACCCGAATCTTTGATTGCCTCTTTCATCGCAATATAGTTATAAGCTGAACCTGAACCCATAAATCTAATTGTTTTTCTATCTATATGATCTTCAAGTTTGATGTTTGGCTTACCATGTACATGACTTTTTAAATTATGCTCTCTATATTCTTCAGCAAATGAGATCCCTGACTTTGAATTTAATAAAGATTGATGGACTTCTTCTTGATTATTGCCTAAACAAGAAACTACACCCAAACCAGTTATTACAACTCTTTTCATTATTTAAATAACCCCACTTTTAAATTATCTGCTGAATAAATTTTTTTTTCGTCTGCTAATAATATCCCATTAGCCAAACCAACTGTTGTACCACCAGGAGACATAATTTTTTTCATATCGATTTCATATTTGACTAATTTAACATTTTGTAAAACTTCTCCTGTAAATTTTACTGTACCAACGCCTAAGGCCCTGCCTTTTCCTGGATTTCCAATCCAGCCCAAATAAAATCCTACGAGTTGCCACATAGCATCAAGTCCAAGACATCCTGGCATCACAGGATCTTCTTTGAAATGACAATCAAAAAACCAAAGGTCTTTCTTTATATCTAATTCAGCTTTTAAAGAGCCTTTTTTAAAAGCACCATTATTGTCATTAATTTCTGTAATTCTATCAAACATTAACATTGGTGGAAGCGGTAATTTTGCGTTCCCAGGACCAAAAAGACCTCCGTTTCCACAATTTATTAAATCATCATAAGAATAGGAGTTTTTTTTCATAAGATGAAACACCTTATTACTTGATTTTAGAAAATAATATACATAAAGTTTAGAATTATTATAATTAATAATGTTAAAAAATAGCGAATTTGTTAGCAAATTAAGAAATTCTGGTTTAAGGCCAACTAAACAAAGACTTAAAATTTGTGAAGTCTTATTTAATAGAGATAAAACGTTTCACTTTACTATTAATGAATTAGCGAAAAATATTTCACAAAAGTTTGATGAGAAAATATCTTTAGCCACGATTTATAACACAATACATGCTTTTAAAGACAAGGGTTATTTAAAAGAAATTACGATCAGCAGTGATAAAAGTTATTTTGATACAAATATAACTAAACATCATCATTTTTATGATGAGGATACAAATTTACTTATAGATTGTAATGATAACGAAATTGGAAAAGTTAATATAAAAAATAATATTACAGGAAAAAAAATTAGTTCTGTGGAGGTTTTAGTCAGAGTTGCGAGTGATACTCAAAATCAGAATTAAAAAAACAATCTTTCTAAATTCAAATTATAATTATTCTAAATTGTTGACATCAGTTTAGAACCATTATAAATTATATTAGCAAGCTATTATGGGGAATAATAATGAGTACTGAAAACATTAAAAATAAATCTTTTAAATCCAACCAAATGAACAAATGTCCATTTACAGGATCAGGAACACCTGCGAAATTTTCTGCTGGGAGAGGTCAAACTGTAAGAGATTTTTGGCCAAATAGTCTAAATCTAAAAATTCTCAGTCAGCACTCTAATTTATCTAACCCTATGGACAAAAAATTTAGTTATGCGAAAGAATTCAAAAAACTTAATTACAAGGCATTAAAAAAAGATTTAAAGAAATTAATGACAGATTCTCAAGAATGGTGGCCAGCAGATTATGGTCATTACGGTCCGTTATTTATAAGATTAGCTTGGCATGCCGCAGGAACTTACAGAACTGGTGATGGTAGAGGTGGAGCAGGAACAGGTAATCAGCGATTTGCTCCTCTTAATTCTTGGCCAGATAATGTAAACTTAGATAAAGCAAGATTACTTTTATGGCCAATTAAAAAGAAGTACGGAAGAAAAATCTCGTGGGCAGATTTATTCATACTTGTTGGAAACGTAGCTCTAGACTCAATGGGTTTTAAAACTTTTGGTTTCGGAGCTGGCAGAACTGATATTTGGGAACCAGAAGACGACATTTATTGGGGCTCAGAAAAAGAAATGTTAGGTGTAGAAAGATATAGTGGAAAGAGAGATTTGGAACAGCCATTAGGAGCTTCACATATGGGTTTAATATATGTAAATCCACAAGGTCCTGATGCTAACCCAGATCCAAAACTAGCAGCACATGATATTAGAGAGACATTTGGCAGAATGGCTATGAATGATTATGAGACAGCAGCATTAGTTGCTGGGGGACACACTTTTGGGAAATCTCATGGTGCAGCATCTGAGTCACATAAAGGGCCGGACCCTGAGGCCTCAAGACTTCAAGACCAGTCAACTGGATGGAATAGTGGATATAAATCTGGAAAAGGTGTTGATACAATAAGTAGTGGTATTGAGGGTGCCTGGACTCAAAATCCAATTCAATGGGATATGGGTTATTTGGATTGTTTATATGGACATGAGTGGGAGCTTACAAAAAGCCCAGCTGGTGCTCATCAATGGACTCCCAAAAAAAATGGGCAAGAGATTAAGATGGTTCCCGATGCACATCAAAAAGGTGTACTTCATCCACCAATGATGCAAACAACCGATATATCGATGAAAGTTGACCCTAGCTATGGACCTATTACTAAACATTTTCACCAAAATCCAAAAGAATTTCACGATGCTTTTGCGAGAGCATGGTTTAAACTAACTCACAGGGATATGGGACCAAGAGTTTGCTATCTTGGTAGCGAGGTTCCAAAAGAACAGCTGATTTGGCAGGATCCAATTGATAAACCTAAATATAAACTTAAATCAAATGATATAAAAGATTTAAAAAACAAAATCTCTAAATCAAAAATACCAATTTCAGATTTAGTTTCTACAGCATGGGCTTCAGCATCTACTTTCAGAGGCTCTGATAAAAGAGGTGGTGCAAATGGTGCAAGAATAATGTTGAAACCACAAAAAAATTGGAGAGTGAACAACCCAAAAAAATTATCGACTGTAATTAAAGCTTTAGAAAAAATTAAAAGTAAATTTGATAGTAAAAAGAAAATTGTTTCAATGGCAGACTTAATTGTGCTAGCTGGTGGTGTTGGTATCGAAATGGCTGCAAAAAAGGCTGGCCACAAAGTTCAAGTTCCATTTTCAGCAGGAAGAGGAGACGCAAGGCAAGATCAGACTGATATAAACTCATTCGGTCTTCTAGAACCACAAGCAGATGGTTTTAGAAATTACCTAAATGGAGGAGCATCAAATGTTTCTGCAGAGGAAAAACTAGTTGATAAGGCTCAATTGATGGGTTTAACGGCTCCAGAAATGACTGCACTTGTGGGTGGAATGAGAGTATTAAACACAAATTTTGATGGCTCAAAACATGGTGTTTTTACTAAGAGACCTGGTTCTCTTACTAACGATTATTTCATAAATCTTTTAGATATGAATACCACTTGGAAAGAAGAGGATAAATCTGAGCAAACATTTGTTGGTAAAGATAGAAAAACTCAAAAAACTAAATGGAAGGCAACAAGAGTTGATTTAATTTTTGGTTCAAATTCTCAATTAAGAGCTTTATCAGAAGTTTATGCATGCGACGACTCAGGTAATAAATTTATAAATGATTTTATTGCCGCATGGGTAAAAGTTATGAATTCAGATCGATTTGACTTGAAGTTAAACTAAGCTATAAAGCAGAGCAAAAAAAATGGCAAAAGCAAATTTTGAAGATTTCTACGAAGTTCCCAATCTTAATTTTGATATATCAAAGTTAAGAGAGGACTTAGATAAAATTTTAAATGCTAAAAAATTTAACTCTCCTGGAGTTACCCACTTTGGTGCAATACCATTAAACCAGGTTCCAAATGATAAAAGTTCTATCGAGGGAAATAATATTAGAGGAAAATATTGGACTATTGCAGATGAAACTGGAAAAGAAGTTTCTAGAGATATTGATATAGATGAATCTAAATATACTCAATTAGTTCCTGAATTTGAAAAAACATATTTTAAAGAAGTTTACGAAACTTTAAGTAAAAGGTTTAAACTAGGTAGAGTAAGACTGTTATTAAAAGAACCAAGATCTACATTAAGCTGGCATAAAGATCCTGAATGCAGACTGCATGTACCCATTATTACTAACAAAGGTTGTTCTATGGTAATTGAAAATGTAGCAAAACATCTTCCAGCTGATGGTAAGGTTTGGATAACAAATAATACAAAATACCATAACTTTTTTAATGGTGGAGAACAGGCTAGAGTGCACCTAGTTGCATGTGTACTTGAAAGCCCGTTTGAAAAATAATGGAATTAACAACCGGCATATTTAAAGCTGCTGGACAGATCTACACAAATAATAGAGGTTCAATTTTAAGAACCATTGTTTATACAATTGGTCACTTTGTAATTGCTATAACTGTTTTAATGCTTGTTGCTGATGTTTCGTTTATGATAGCGCTCACAGATGCAATAGTAGAACCAATAGCTAACTCTATATGGTATTTTATTTTAGATAAGTGGTGGGCGAGTAAATCGAAAAATTCTTAATCTAATACACCCCAAATATTGTCTGTCTTAACCCAACCTTCAAAATCTCCCGTATTTATTTTACACCAAATCCCATTGCATTTTTGAACTATTAGAACTCTTCCACTTTTAATTTTAGCCAATGGTTTAGAAAAATTTGTTGGATTTTCGAATAAAATTTTATCTTTTATGGGAATGATTGAATTTATCTTTTTTAATTGAGACCAATGTATCCATCCACTGTTGTTTTTAAAATCAATTACTCTTCGCCAGTTCTCTTTTTTATCAATTTGTTTAAGAGGTAAATTCACTTTTTTATAAATAAATTTTATGGGAAACTCAAAACTTGGTCCATACCTTACATTGACCTTACCTTTCTTTAAAGACAAGAAAGTTTCTTGAGCACAACTTATTGAGGTAAAAGATAATAAAAATAAAGTTACAAGAAAAAGTTTAAATTCTTTTTTTTTTAACATTTTTTAACTTTTTAAATTTAATTTTTCTGAAATTTAGATTTAATAAATCTAAAACTAAAACTTGACCATTTAAATTTTCACCGATGGATAAAATTTTTTTTAAAATTTCATTTGCTTGCATAATTCCTACTGTACCAGCTACTGTACCCAAGATGCCTTCATATTCACAATTTAATATATCATCTGAAATCTCATGTTCTTGATAAAAAGATCTTATACAAGGTGTTTTTTTATTTTTAAAATCAAAACTAAAAATATGTCCATCAAATTTACTTATTGCTCCAGTTACAAGAAATTTTTTATATTTTCTTGAAAAATCATTAATAAAAAACTTTGTCTCAAAATTATCTGATCCATCAATTATGTAGTCATAATTTTTTATAATTTTTTGATAATTGTTAATATTTAATCTTATTTTATGAGAGTTTACTTTTATTTTTGAATTTATCCTTTTTAATTTTTTTTGAGCACACTTTACTTTGGATTTTTTTAAGTCTTCGATGCTGTAAAGACTTTGCCTGTGAATATTTGATAAATTAACAATATCAGGGTCAACAATGCCCAAAACACCTACCCCTGCTCTTGCTAAAAACTCAGCCGCAGGACAACCTAAACCTCCCATTCCAATAATTAAAACTTTTGCTTTAATAATTTTTTTTTGGCCCAAGCTTCCAATATTTTTTAAAACTATTTGTCTTGAAAATCTCTCTATTTGATTTTTATCTAAATTGATATTCATTTACCTGTTGAACCAAATCCACCTTTGCCTCTGATAGATTTAGGTAAATCATTTATTTCTTCTAATTCCATCTTGACCACAGGCGCTAATATCATTTGAGCAATTCTATCACCATTATTAATTGAAAAATTTTCATTACCATGATTATAGATGATAACCTTTATTTCTCCTCTATAATCACTATCAATTGTTCCTGGAGTGTTTAACACACTAATATTATTTTTCGCTGCCAAACCTGATCTTGGTCTTATTTGAATCTCGTAATCTTCTGGGAAAGCAACAGATAATCCTGTGGGAATTAAAACAGATGTTTTGGGTTCTAGATTAATCGGTTCTTTTATAAATGCAATTAAGTCTACACCTGATGCGCCACTGGTTTTGTATTCGGGTAATTTTACAGCTGGGTCAAGTTTTTTGATTAAGACTTTAACCATTAATTTATTTGAGCAACTATTCTATCTACAATTTCCTCTGATATCTCTGACTTCTTTTTTAATGAAAGTTTCTCTTTTTTCATTTCATTGTTTTTATAGAAAATTGTAACTTCATTATTTTCATTATCAAAACCACTTTCATCTTTTGAGACATCGTTAGCTATTATCCAGTCGCAATTTTTATCTTTTAATTTTTGAATAGCATTTTTCTCTAAACTTGTTGTTTCAGCAGCAAAACCTATCACCATTTTTGGTCTCATAGAGTTATGATTAGAAACATAGTTCAAAATATCGATATTTCTCTCTAAATTTAATGTTAAATTATCAACTTTTTTAATCTTTTCTTTATGTTCATGACTAGCTTTGAAATCAGCAACAGCAGCAGTAAATACAGCTATATCAGTTGGAAGATTTTTTTGAGTGGCCTTAAACATTTCTTCAGCAGTCTCAACTTTGATTAATTTAATATTTTCATTTATTTTTAGGTTTGTAGGACCTGATATTAAAGTTGTATCAAAACCTCTTTTGCAGAGAGATTTTGCTATCTCGTAACCCTGTTTACCGCTAGATTTATTTGAAATAAATCTTACAGGATCTATATATTCATTGGTAGGACCCGCAGTCACCAAAGCTTTAAGTTTATTATTTTTGATTTTACTAAACAAAAAATTTTGAATTTCTTCATAAATAACTAAAGGTTCAGACATTTTACCCTCGCCATATTCACCACAAGCCATATCACCTATTTCAGGGCCAATAATTTTGTAGCCAAAACTTTTCAATGTTTTTAGATTATTTTGTGTAGTCTGATGTTCCCACATTCTAACATTCATTGCTGGAGCTAAAAAAACTTGTTTATTTGAAGCTAATATAACTGTGGATGCTAAGTCGTCTGAGTTACCCTGGCTTAATTTGGAAATAGTGTTGGCTGTTGCTGGAGCGACGATCATAACATCGGCCCATCTTGATAAAGAAATATGGTCCATCTCTGTCTCATTTTCTAGACTAAATAAATCATCATAAACTTTACCTTGAGATAAAGAGGCTACAGATAATGGGGTCACAAACTCCTTTGCACTTTTAGTTAGTATTGTTTTTATCTCAGTATTATTCTTTCTAAACATTCTTATCGTTTCAAGACTTTTGTAAGCAGAAATTCCACCACATATTATAAAAAGAACTTTTTTGTTTGATAAATCTTTCATCGTCTGAATTAAAATATTAAAAGACCAAAAATTACAAGGATTAATAAACCAATAATAGATTGGTTTCTAAAAGCAGTCATTTCTGATTTTTGAGTGTTTAAGGCCGTATAGGAATTTGAGTTTTGTGGGATTTGTCCACTAGCAAGATAAGTAAGAGCTTGATTAGCTTTATCCATAATTTCAGGAAATTCTGGTAATCTTTTTATTACTTCAGATGTATTTTGAAGTGTCTCATTTAGTTTTGTCATTGGATCTTTTGTTTCTTTTAGCCAACTTTCAAGAACTGGTTTTGAAGTGGTCCAAATGTTTGTATTTGGGTTTAATTTTCTAGCTACACCTTCCACAACGACCATTGTTTTCTGTAGCATTAGAAGCTGAGGTTGAGTTTGCATGTTAAATTTTTCTGTGACATCAAACAACTGCTTTAATAATTTTCCTCCAGAAATATCTTTGACTGCTTGACCAAAAATTGGTTCGCCGATGGATCTTAGGGCTTGAGCCAAATCATCTATTGGAACCTCTTTTGGCACAAGACCTGCAACTAAATGTACTTCAGCAACTTTACGATAATCTCTTTGAATAAAACCAAATAAAATTTCAGCTAAAAATCTTTTACTCATTTTATCTAATCTACCCATAATTCCAAAATCAATAGGAACAATTTGACCATCATTATCTATGAATATATTTCCTTGGTGCATATCTGCATGAAAAAAACCATCTCTTACAGCATGTCTTAAAAAATTTTGAATAATATCTTCTGCTATTTTTTCAGTGTTTAATTCTCTGTTTTTGAGCTCTTCCGTTTCTCTTATAGATATTCCATCCACCCAATCTAAGGTCATTACATTTTCGCTAGTGTAATTCCAATAAATTTGAGGAACTCTAAATCCAACATCATTCTTTGTGTTTTCAGCATATTCATTTGCAGCAGCTGCTTCAAATCTTAAATCCATTTCTAGATTTGTGATTTCTTTTAATAAAAATACTACTTCTACCAGCTTAAGTCTTTTTGTCTTTTTAATAAATGACTCTATTAAGAAAGCAAAAAGCATTATTGCATCAATCTCCTCATTAAATATTTTTTTTATGTTTGGTCTTAGAATTTTAATTGCGACGTCCTTAAGAACTCCATTGTCATTAATTTGAGCTTTGTGGACTTGAGCAATTGAAGCAGCGGCAACTGGTTCACTTAAATTGATTATAGAGTCATAGCTTTCATTACCTAGATCATTTTTAATTATTTCTTTTGCTTGTATTAAAGAAAAGGGTGGTAATTTATCTTGAAGGTTCTCAAGTTTTTTGGAAAGTTCCTCTCCAATTATATCAGGTCTAGTGGCTAAAAATTGACCAAGTTTAATAAACGTGGTTCCCATTGACTCTAAAGAGTCAGATAGTCTCTCTCCTTCGTCTTTGTTTGCATCCACTTGTTTTTTAGGTGAAAAAGAAAATGATAACATCTTAAATAAAATCTTTATAGCTAATGGTGGTTCTTTAAATTTTGATACAATATTTAAAATATCAGAATTGGCTACTTTCCTTCCAAGTTTAAAGAGAATAATTAATTTTTTTATCATTAAAATTTCCACCCACTATGAATAGAAACTATTCCACCTGATAAATTTCTATAAGTACATTTTTTAAAATTGCTTTTAACCATTGCATCAATTAATTCCTCCTGGTTTAGAAAATTTTCAATACTTTTAACTAGATATTCATAGGGCTGTTTTTCACCAACAACAAACTGACCAACAGAAGGTATAAGCTTAGAGTAATTTTTGTATAGGGTTTCTAAATTTGTATTCTGAATTTTTGAAAACTCTAAGCATAAAAAACGACCCCCAGGTTTTAAAACTCTATAAGCCTCAGAAAGAGCTTTATCTATTTTGGCAGTATTTCTTAAACCAAAACTTATTGTATAAAAGTCGAATGAATTATCAGATATAGGAATTTTTTCAGCTGGAGATATAATCCAATTTATATTCTTAAAATTAGATAACTTTTCTTTTCCTTTACTTATCATCCCTTTATTTGGATCAACACACGTAACGTGAGATAATTTATTTACATGTTTAACAAATAGTTTAGCTATGTCTCCAGTGCCACAAGCGACATCAATTAAATTTTGATTACTGGATGGATTCATCATATTTAATAGACTTTTTTTCCACAATCGATGTATCCCTAATGACATGAAATCATTCATTAGATCATAACGATCGTATACTTGATTAAAAACATTTTGGACCAACCCTTTTTTATTTTGCAGATATTGTTGCATAATTCAAAAATATATTATCAATATAGTATTAAATGCCAGAATTACCAGAAGTAGAAATTGTACGTCAATCTTTAGACAACGAGATTAAACAAAAAAAGGTTAAAAAAGTATTAGTTAGAAATAGAAATTTAAGAACCAAAATCCCACTTAATTTTTCAAGATTCCTTAAAGGAAAAAAAATAGTCAAAGTAAAAAGATTTTCAAAATATCTGATTATTTGTCTGTCAAATCGAAGTTATTGTCTTTTACATCTTGGTATGTCAGGAACTATTCATCTAATTTATAATCGAAAAAAAAGTTTGGTGACTAATACTAGTTTTTATAGCTCACCTACATTACCCAAAAAACATAATCACGTAGAAATAATTTTTGATGATCTTAAAATTGTATATAACGATCCAAGAAGATTTGGTTTTTTTGAAATAGTAGCTAATGAATATTTTTTAGATAAAAGATTCTCTAAACTTGGACCAGAACCATTTCAATCAGAATTTAATTCAAATTATATTTTTTCATTTTTAAAAGGGAAAACAAAAAATATAAAAAATTTCTTATTAGATCAAAATTTTGTATCAGGAATAGGAAATATTTATGCAAGTGAAATTTTATTTTTATGTAAAATTAAACCTGATAAAAAAGTATCTTCATTAAATAAAGAAGATTGTAAAAAAATAATATCAAATTCTAGAAGAGTTTTGATTAATGCTATCAAAAAGGGAGGATCAAGTATCAGAGATTTTAAAAATACAGCGGGTAAATCAGGAAATTTCCAAAAGAATTTTAATGTTTATGAGAGAAAAGGACTTAATTGTAAGAGGTCCGGTTGCAACGGAATTATAAAAAAAAAAATGATTTCTAATAGATCTTCTTTTTTTTGTAATATCTGCCAAATATAATGATTATTTAATTGACCAAAATTCATTCTCAAGTTATACCCCTGCGCATATGGCTAACACAAAATCAGCAATTAAAAGAATTAGAAGAATTACAAAACAAACAGCTGTTAATAAAGCTAGAAAAAGTAGATATAAAAATGCTTTAAAGAAAATGAATTCTTTGATTGAAGCTAAAAAGAAGTCTGAGGCTTTAAAATTCTTACCCAAGTTGAATTCTGAGTTGATGAAAATAGCAAAAACAGGAATCATCAAAAAACAAAACGCTTCTAGAAACGTCTCAAGGTTTACAAAAAAAATAGCATCAATCTAATTGAATAACACTTCAGGTTGTTAATTTTAATACAACTTTAAAATCTACAAAATCTGTGAACCTGAAAATTTTCCACACAATATTTAGATTTAGTAAATAAACAAACATATTTAATTCAATTATAAATTTTATTTATATCTTTTTTTTATTTTTTTAATTTTTTTTCTGTCAAATACTTTTTTTAAAAAAAAAAAAAATTACACAATCCTAGATTTTATTTTTTTTTTACTTTTGAAAATTATTTGTTGCAATAATTTTATTATATTGTTCTAACTGAACTCTCCACATTTATGAACAATTCTATAAATAATAACAGTTTAAAAGATTCTAAATCCGATATTCTAGATTGGAATTTAGTTCAAGCTGAAATGAAAAATAAATTAGGACTAGATATTTACGAGAGTTGGCTTAAAAAGATAACTTTTGTCGAGGAAATCAATAATTATATTTTATTATCTGTACCTACCAGATTCATTCGTGATTGGATTACATCTAGATATTTAGATCAAATCTTAAAAATTATAAAAAATTATAAAAAAGAAATTATTCGAATTGAATTCAGGATCCATGAAAATAAACTAAATTTAATTCAGGATAAAAATAATAATATCATAGAAAATAAAGAAAATGTTTCTTTCATAAAGGACTCTTATTTACAATATAATCGCATAGATCCTAACAAAAATTTTGATAACTTTATTACTGGTTCCAGTAATAAATTGGCATATGAAGCTTCTGTAAAAGTTTCAGAGAATATTTCACATTATAATCCACTTTATCTTTATGGTGGTGTTGGAATGGGCAAGACACATCTTTTAAATGCAATTGGTTATCATTTAAAAAAAGATAATAAGGTTATGTTTATATCGGCAGAACGTTTTATGTATCAATTTGTAAAATCAATCAAATCTAATGATATGGTCAAATTTAAAGAGTACTTTCGTAATACAGATATTTTGTTAATTGATGATATACAATTCATGAATGGTAAAGAGGCAATGCAAGAAGAATTTTTTCATACTTTTAATGCATTATTAGACAAAGGTTCTCAAATTATAATTTCTGCTGATAGATCTCCTAATAAGCTGTCAAGAATTCAGGAGAGAATAAAGTCAAGATTTGCAGGAGGTCTAGTTGTGGATATTCAAAAAACTGATTTAGCACTCAGAAAAAAAATCATTGAAAGTAAAATAAGTGATTTAAATAATTTGTATCCTGAAAAGTTTAATATACCTGAGGAAATTAAGGATTTTATAAGTATTAAAATCACAACGAGTGTAAGAGAATTGGTGGGTGCAATAAATAGAATTATATCTTTTTCAAGAATTTATAACAAAATACCAAGCTTAGCTGAGACAAAAGTTATATTAAAAGATTTACTTAATTTAAATGAAAATAAAGTAACTATTGATCTCATTCAAACTATTGTTTGCAAATTTTTTAAGATTAGCAAAAATGAAATGCTTTCATCAAGAAGATCTAGGTATCTAGTGAGACCACGGCAAACAGCAATTTATCTAACAAAAATTTTGACTTCAAAATCTCTGCCTGAAATTGGAAGAGAGTTTTCAAATAGAGATCACACAACTATAATTCACTCAGTTAAAACTATTGAAAAATTAAA
>CACOKG010000002.1 GCA_902627745.1 uncultured Pelagibacteraceae bacterium
TGGCAAACTAGTTGCTAAGGGCGCAAAAAATATACACGCTAAAAATAATATACCAATTACCAAAGAGGTCATGCCAGTCTTACCACCAGCTTTTACCCCAGCTCCAGACTCAACATAACTAGTTACAGTTGTAGTTCCCATTACAGCTCCTGCAACAGTACTAACGCTGTCAGATAACATTGCTTTGTTGATGTCTTTAACTTTTCCATCTTTTCCAACTTTTCCAGCTACATTGGCAACTGAAGTTAAAGTTCCTGCAGTATCAAAAAAGTCTACAAACAATAGAGTAAATATAACCGTAGACATCCCAGCTGTCATAGCTGCAGATAAATCAAATTCAAAAAGATAAGTCATTGAAGGCGGAGCACTTGCAATACCATTAAATTTTGCAAGACCCGTAGCCCAAGCAATTATACTAAATACTAAAATACCAATAATGATATTACCTTTAACATTCATCTTATCTAAAACAATTATTGCAATAAAAGTTGCGCATCCTAATAAAACAAGTGGATCACTTAAATTTCCAAGTTGTACTAATGTTACAGGATTATCAACAACTACTTCCATTATCTGGAGACCAATAATTGCTAAGAACAAACCAATTCCTGCGCCAATTCCTAATTTTAAACTCTTAGGGATAGAGTTGATAAGCCATGCTCTTATTGGTGTTAATGATATAATTAAAAATAATACACCAGCAACTAATACAGCACCCAAAGCTTGTTGCGGCGTATATCCCATACCTGCACAAACTCCAAAAGCTACAAAAGCATTAATCCCCATTCCTGGTGCAAGACCAATCGGCCAAGTTTTTCCATGAAATGCCATTATGAAACAAGCCAAAGCAGTTGCTAGAATAGTTGCAGTGTAAACTGCGCCGAAATCAAAGAAACCTTTTTCGGGTCCAGCAAATTCACCTGATAAAATAAATGGATTTAAAAACATAATATAAGCCATGGTTAAAAAAGTAGTTGTTCCAGCTATTACTTCTGTTTTAAAATCTGTTCTGTGTTTTTTGTACTCAAAATATTTGTCTAACATTATTCCTCCTATTCTGATTAAATAGATGATTCTTTTGATAAATACCTAGCCAAATCTAATTTTATCAACATAATTCAACTAAGAAGTTTATATTTTGGTCATATTTAGAAGCTAGAATGTGAAAATGAGAAATTTTAAATTAATCGTTTTGTTACTTAGTTTATTCTTAATGGTCGCTGCATGCCAGACCGTACAAGAAAAAACTGACAAAATTGTTGAGCAAGAAAATAAAAGATTGGGTAAATACATAGGACAATTATCCAGTGAACTTAAAATTGACCTAGGAAATCCTAATGAAGATTTTAAAAATGAAAAAGGAAATCAAGTTCTTGTATATAAAACAAAAAAATATGGTATTTCTTGTGAAAGGAAATTTGAGGTAGACACTAACTCAGTGGTGATTGGATTTTCATCAAAAGGATGTTTTTAGTTTACTTGCGGAGCTAGTTACCCCGCAAGCAAGGCTTTAACTTATCTAATTTCGATTAGTTTTTTCTTCTTATGCTCTGGTACAATTCTCTCGCAAGATATTGTTAAAAGTCCATCTTTAAGCTCAGCACCATTTACTTTAACGTCATCAGCAATTGTAAATGATCTAGCAAATTGTCTTTGAGATATTCCCTTATGAATGATCTCTCCATCAGCATTTTTATCTTCAGATTTATCAACTTGTTTTGTTCTTACAGTTAATAAATTATCTTCGAACTCAACCTCAACATCTTTTTTGTTGAATCCTGCTAAAGCAACCTCAATAGCGTAGTTATCTTTACCGGTCTTTCTGATGTTGTATGGCGGGTAATTGGATTGCATTGTCATTGCACCATTTCCCAACATATTCTCAAATTGATCAAACATATCGTCGAACCCAATCGAGAATGGTCTTAATGAGTTAAATATAGATAGATCCTTACTTGTCATATATCCTCCTTTGTTAAGCAAGTTTATTTATAAGCCCCATTAGGCGACCTACGTAATTTATGTAGGAACGATTTAAGTTTTTTCAAGATTAATAAATTAAATTTTTTTTGAAATTTTTAGTGCAAAAGCATAGTCTAAAGCTATTTCTTCTATGGCACCATCTCTACCTGATTTTCCACCATGACCTGCATCCATTTCTGTTTTTAAAAGTAATAAATTATTATCTGTTTTTAAGTCTCTTAGCTTGGCAGTAAATTTAGCAGGCTCATCAAACAATACTCTATTGTCACTTAAACTAGTGGTAATTAACATATGAGGGTAGTCCATTTTTTTAATATTATTATAAGGAGCATAAGAAAATATATAATCAAAGTGATCTTTATTATCTTTAGCATTACCAAACTCATCAAATTCGCCAACTGTTAATGGTAGAGAGTGATCAAGGTTAGTGGTTAAAGAGTCAACAAATGGAACCGCCATTATAATTCCTAAAAATAATTTTGGAGATTGGTTTACCACTGCTCCCATTAATAATCCACCTGCAGATCCACCCATACCAATGATGTTACCAGCAGAAGAGTATTTCTTTTCAATTAAATATTTAGCTGCATAAATGTAATCCTCAAAAGTATTTTTTTTGTTTGTTAATTTTCCTTCTTTCCACCATTTCATGCCTTTTTCCATTCCACCTCTAATATGAGCTGTAGCCCAGATGATATCTCTGTTGATCAAACTCAAACGTGTAGATGAAAAACCAGGGCTCATTGAATTTCCGTATGAACCATAACCGTACAATAAGACATTTGCAGTTCCATCAATCTTAGTTTTCTTATGTCTTGTTATTGTTAAAGGAACCATTCTTCCATCATGAGATTTATATTCAATTCTCTCTACGATATAATCTTCTGAGTCATGGCCTGATGGAATTTCCTGTTCTTTAACTAATTTTTTAGATTTATCTGAGAGATTATATGAATAAACTCTTGAAGGAGTTTTCGGCGATGAATATCCAAGGTAAATTTCGTCTGTGTTTCGATCTTTTTGTTTAAGAGAAATATTTGGTACGTATACTTTTTCATCTGAAAAAATTAATTCTTCCTCAAAATTTGTTGATATATTTCTAATGAATAACTTATCTAATGCATCAGAAGTTTCTGATCGAATTATCCAATTTTTTAAAAACACACAACCACCAATTAAAACCTCATTTTTTGAAGGCACAAAAGGTTTCCAATTTTGATTCTCTAAGCTTGAAGCGATATCAATCTTAAAATCTTCAGCACTATTATTTGTATGATTGTAAAAATTATTAGCCCAAGAATTTATAGAGTATAAAATTCCTCTTTGTCTTTTAATAATCAATTTTGGTTTAGGAGTTATTTCATCAACGCCAAAGTAGTATTGCTCTGATGTGTTATGATCAGAAGTTGTTATTAGATAATATTTTTCATCAGAGGTTAAGCTTATTCCAACTGTAAAAGCTTCACTTTTTTCCTCAAACACCAAATAATCCTCATTTAACTGGTCTCCAATTTTATGTCTATATATTTTTCGAGCACGATGATTTTCATCTAATTTTGAGTAAAAAATATATCTATCGTCAAGACTAAAAGTAATACTGCCAGATGTGTCCGTAATTTCTTTTGTGACCAACTTATTTGTGGAAATATCTCTTATGAATATTTTGTAATATTCTGACCCTTTGGTGTCCAGAGAATATGCAAGCAACTTATCGTTATGGCTTACTTCTAAATCTCCCACTCCAAAATATTCAACACCTAATTTTTCTTTTTCTTTATCTCCGTTCCAAATTTCTTCAACATTATCTGTATTAATTTTTTTACGGAGTTTGATAGAATAATTTCCTTTTGTAGTGGTTTTTGTCCAATAATCATAAGTGTGATCTCTAAAAGGAAGAGACTCATCATCTAATTTTATTCTTCCCTTTATTTCATTAAAGAGTTTTTTCTGTAAATCTTTTGTATCTTTAAGATGGTAGTCAGTATGATTGTTTTCTTCAATTAAGTATTTTTTTACTTCTGGATTTAATTTATTTTTGTCTTTTAAGACTTCAAGAATATCTTTTTGATGTATCCAGCTGTAATTATCTTCCCAACTTGTATTGTGACAAGATTTTATTTCCAGTTTTTTTCTAAGTTGTGGTACCTTCATAAAAAAGAAGAACTATATGAATATCATAATTTATACATTAGTCATTTTGACTATTTTATACTTTCTATTGAAATTTATAACTAAGATTTCCTCAAAAAAAATATCAAAAGGTCTAAGAATTTTATTAATACTTGGATTCATTGTATTAGCAATTTTATTTGCCATCGGTGGGCGTTTTTTATTAACTTTGCCTTTTACATTAGCTAGTCTTGCATTATTAAAATTAAAAGGTCTATCTATTTTTCAATTAATATCGCTTTATAGGTTAATTCAAACATTGAGAAGATCAGGAAGATTTTCTTTTAATCAATCGAACCTAAATAACTCATCTTCAATTTCAGTTACTGAAGCATATAAAATATTAAATTTAGATGTGAATAAAAAAATTACAAAAGAAGATGTAAATAAAGCTTATGTAAAAATACAAAAAAAAATCCATCCAGATATTTCACCGGAGACAGCCAGATTGTCCTCAATAGTAAATGAAGCAAAAGATATAGTTTTGAACGATATTTCTTAATTTAGAATCTCTAAAGCTTTATCAAATATTTTCTGCGGATTTATTCTATCTTTTCCAGAGGTATGATGCCTAACAGTTTCCTCACCATCTGGAATTACCGGGAACATTTTAGAGTTATAATTTCCGTAAATAATTGGCGTATCAACCATCAAAGTAATAGTTTTAGTTCCCAATGCTGCAGATAAGTGACTAAAACTTGAGTCATTACAAATAGACAAATTACAGTTTTTTATGATCGGCAAAATTTGTTTAATTGATAAATCATCTAAAGGTAAACATGTGTCTTTAAATTTAGACTGAAGTATTTCATTAAGAATAATTTGCTCATCACTATTTTTACCAGTGGCAAGATAAAACTTACATTTTTTAATTTTTGAAATTTTTTCCATAAAATCAATAAATATTTTCGAGGGAACCCTTTTCGTAGGGCCTGAGCCACCAATTCCTAAGAGTATATTAATTTTATTTCTATCAATGTTAAATTTTTTAACTGATTGTGAAATAGTTTCATCATCAATATGTATTTCAGGATCATCAATTTCTTTAATATTTAATTTATCTTCTAAAAATTTTTTTGGCGTATTAATAATGTGCTGGTCAGTTTTACTAAATAATGGATACTGATAAATTTCGGCTATTCCTGATAATTTTGCTATTAAGTTAAATCTAAGAGAAGAATTAAAAATGAAAATTTTATCAAAATTTTGTTTTTTTAATTCTTTCATTAAATTTAAAGTTCCAAAAAAACCACCATGTTTATTACTTAATTTTTTATCTCTTTCTAAGATAAGAATTTTATTAATGTAATTAGTTTGATGTAAAAACTCTTCTGCTTTAGAATTTTCTCTTACCAGGAGACTTACTGGTGAATTATATTTTTTTGATATTGCCTTAATAAAGGGTAAAAAGATTACTGTATCGCCAATACCCATTCTATTTTGGACAGCTAATATTTTCATATTCGATTTATAAACTTTACTAATTTTTATATTTTATATAAATTTTTATTATGACAAAAATAAGTGGGATATATGCAGCTTCAATGTCAGTTCTGAACTCTGATTTAAGCTTAAATATTGAAAAAACCATATCTCATGCTGAAAACTTAGTTGATCAAGGTTGTCATGGTACAGCAATATTTGGAAGCACTGGACAAGCACAATTAATTCCTATTGTTGAAAAGATTAAATTACTAAATCATCTTTCAGAAAGTAAATACAAAGAAAAACACTTAATTGGGACAGGTTTGAATTCTTTAAATGAAACAATTAATTTAATGAAAATTTCAGTTTCTCTAAACTTTAAAAAATTTTTAATTATGCCACCAGCTTATTATAAATATCAAGATAAGGATGTAATAAACTTTTACACAAAAATTATTGATGCAGTACCAGAGTCTAAAATTATACTTTATAATTTTGAAAAATTGTGCGGATATAAATTTAGTATTGAATGTGTAGAAAAATTAGTTGAAAAATTTCCTGATCAAATTGTAGGTGTAAAGGATAGTTCTTACAATTTATTTGAAAAGTTAAAGTTGGAAAATTTTTCAGTTATGCCAGGTTCAGAGTCAAAATTACTTAAAGGATTAGAAAATGGTTGTTCGGGTATTATTACTGCAACTTGCAATGCTACATCTCAATTAGCTCGAAAAGTTTACGATGATTTTCAAGAAAAAAAAGATCATTCTTTAAACCAAAAATTAGTTAATGTCAGAAATGCTTTTGAAAAATATAATTTAATTTCAGCTCTTCATACTTTGTTTTCAAAAGAGAACAAAATTTATGGAAATCTTTTACCACCTTTAAGTTTACTTAGCGAGGTTGATGAGAAAAATCTTTTGCAGAGTTTAAAAGATTTAAATTTTGAAACAAAATCACAATTGGCAGCTTGAGATGTATTTAGCGAGATTTCTTAATAAAGTATTTAAAAAAGGAGGGTTTATCTTAACGGATGCTAACTCCAAGGATTATATTATTGGTCAGCCAACCGACGATCCTATTAAATTAAAAATTCTAAATAAGAAACTTCATTATAAATTACTATTCCATCCAGATCTTTACTTTGGGGAGGCATACACAAATGGAGATATAGTAATCGAAAATGGATCTCTAACAGATTTTTTAGATCTAGCATTGATGAATATTGGAAGAAAGGAGTTAAACATTTTTAGTTATCTATTAAATAAATTTAGAGGGTCATATAGATATCTTACAAATTTCAACTTTATCAAAAAATCGAAAATGAATGTTTCACATCATTATGATATCAAAGACGATCTCTATGATTTGTTTTTAGATCCAAAAAGACAATATTCGTGTGCTTATTTTAAAAATGAAAATGATAGCCTTGAAATTGCACAGAATAATAAGATTCAACATATAATTAAAAAATTAAATATTAAACCTGACCAAAAAGTTTTAGATATAGGATGTGGCTGGGGATCGTTAGCTATTGATATTGCTAAAAATGCCAAGTGCGAAGTTACAGGAATAACTCTATCAGAAAATCAACTCAACTATTGCAATCAAAAAGCAAAAGAGATGAATTTACAGAACCAAGTAAAATTTAAACTGATGGATTATAGAGAGCTTGATGAGAAATTTGATAGAATAGTGAGTGTTGGCATGTTCGAACATGTTGGAAGGAAATTTTATAAAAAATTTTTTAATCAAATTGAAAAATTGATGAAAAATGATGGTGTTTCATTAATTCACACTATTGGGTCTGTTAACCCGCCAAGAGATCCTCATCCTTGGATTACTAAATATATTTTTCCTGGTGGTTATACACCAAGCTTAAGTGAAGTAACGAATCCTATTGAAAAAGCCGGTTTAATTGTAACCGACATTGAAGTTTTAAGACTTCATTATGCTCATACTTTAAGACACTGGAAAGAAAACTGTTTAAAAAATAAAGATAAAATAATCCAAATGTTTGATGAAAAATTTTTTAGAATGTGGGAGTTTTATCTCGCTGGTTGTGAAATGGCATTTAAGTGGGGTGATCAAGTTGTTTATCAATTTCAACTCACTAAAAATTATAGATCAACACCTGTGACTAGAGACTATATTTATCAATAAATTATTGATAGAATCATTTCTTCTCAGAAATGAAAAAAAAACAAAAAAAATCAAAAAAAAAGAGAAAAGTATTAAAAAAAACCAAATCCTATAAATTTCGAAGAAAAGGTAAAAAAACTAAAAGGGTTGTTAAAAGATTAAAAAAAAAAAAAATTATCAAAAAAAGGAAAAATAAGGTTAAAAAATTAAAAAAAACTAATTATTTAAAACAAATTAAAACCCAAAACGAAAGTATAGTTTTAAAATTAGTTAAATTACAACTATCCCTGAAACCTCAATTCAATTTAAAATTTAATTTTAGTTTAGAAAAACATATTCAAGGTTTTTTTGACAAAATTTCAGAGACAATTTCAAGTTATAAAGTTTTAAAACGTGATGAAAAAAGAAGAATTAAGATAGAAAAAATTGAAAGAGAGAGGGCAGAAAAAATTGAGTTGGCTAAACAAAAAGAGGAAGAACAAGCTCTCAGAGTTAAACTAAAAGAACAAACACTTAAAGAAGAAGCTAGATTGGAAAAACAACGAGTAAAAGATATAAAATTATTCCTAAGAAAAGAACAAGCACTTTTGAGAATTGAGCAAGCTGAAAAACAAAAACAGTTTTTAAAACAATTAAGACTAGATAAACAAATTGAAAAATTCAGAATTAGAGAAGTCAAGGAACTAGAAAAACTTGAGAAAATTTCTTTAAAAGAAAAAAGAGAAGACTATGCAGGTTTACAAGAAAGAATTGATAAACTTAAGGAAAAATATCGATTACTTCGAGATCAAAAAATTAAAGAAAGGGTTGAAGCATTAGGAGTTAAACTTCAAGGTGATGAAGATAGAGAAACCTTATTAGAAAAAGAAAAAGAATATACTTTAGCAAGACAAAAAATTGAATTTGCATTAGAAAGTTTTTACAGAAGTGCAAGTAGCCTAGTATTTCAGTTAAATAAAAGACATATTACCCGCGACATGTCTATTTTTCGTTGTATAGACAGAAGATTTGAAACAGGTGAAGTTTTTATTAAATGGGATGAATCACAAGATGATGAATGGTTATTATTAATTTATATTAAAAATAATTCTCCAGATGAAGGGATTGTTATTGAAGATAAAACTAATCCTGAAAAAAATCTTTCTCATGAGTTTAGAAATGTAGATATTTTCAAAGCCTCAGATACAATGGTAGACTCTTTAACGCAACTCATTGCTAGGAAAAGAGCCAAAAAAAATAATTAAACATTTATATTAAATTAGGTATTATCTCTAATGATTATAGGATCTGCCTTTCTAATAATTTTATATTTAATTTTCAGATATATTATTGCTTGGATCACATATTTTAATAATTTGGACCCAAGACTTGGTGATAGTACATGGCGGTTTACGTATGATTATCCAGTAGTTGGTGAGAGAGATATCTCTGATTTGGATGATAAGGACTTTGTCAGATTAAGAAGAAAAAAGAATAAAATTATTTTATTAATGTACTCAATAGTCTTAGTGATGTTTGTATCTTCTATGTCTCTATTAAGTAAATTTTTATTATTTTTTACAAGTTAGATTTTTTAAGTTGCTTTTTATTTTTTAAGTAAAGAAAAAAAGCTACTATTTCATATACAATTGTAAAAATATTAAAGATGATTGGTAATTTAAAAAATTTATAAAGAAATTTATATTTTGGCATTTTTTTCCATAATAATAAAAAAGCTTCTGCACCTCCAAAAACTTTTTCACCATCTTTGACATGCAGTCTTCTCAAAAGTTGTTTACTATCTTTAGAGGTTTCTTGTTCAGCTAATTCATTATCTGTGATATCAACCCAGTCAATTTCTTCTATTTTTTCCTTTTTATAGAGATCAATTTCTGCCTTACAAATTTTACAAGAATTATTAAAATAAACTTTCATAATTAGATGTTTTATTACTAATTTGTCCCATATATGTACATGCGTAAAATACTCTAGTTGAAAAATCTTTGAAACAATCTATTTAATGTCTCTTATGAGTAATTTCTTTGAAAAATCTGACATATCAAGAAGTGAGGCTGAAAATATTATTTCGGATACTCTTCAAAAATGTGATGATGGTGAGTTGTACATAGAAAATTCTAAATCTGAGTCAATTTTACTGGATGATAACAAGATAAAAAATTCTAGTTATAATTCAGATTTAGGATTCGGGTTTAGAGCTATTTCTGACGAAGTAGTTGCTTATTCTCACTCTAACGAAATTTCAAAAAACTCCTTAAAGCAATCTTCAGAAAATTTAAAATCGACACTTAAATCTGTTAAAGGTACCTACAATCATGAAATTCCTAAATCTAATAAGAAATATTATGAAAATATTAACCCTATTGAACAAAAATCTCTTAATGAAAAGATTAAAATACTTAATGAAGTAAATAATTATTTACGTTCAAAAGATGACAACATTAAACAAGTTACAGCTAATTTTTTGGGAGAACAGAAATCGGTTGAAATAATTAGATCTGGAGGAGAAACTTTAACTGATGTTCGTCCTTTAATAAGATTCAATGTATCCGTTATGCTTGAGAAAAATGGGAGAAAAGAGACGGGTGTTTATGGTGTTGGGGGAAGACAATCTTATGACTCTTATTTAAAAGATGATAATTGGAAAAGTGTTTGTGATGAGGCTTTGAGAATAGCTTCAGTAAATTTAGAGAGTAAACCTGCACCAGCTGGTGAAATGAAAGTTGTGCTAGGACCTGGTTGGCCAGCAATACTAATTCATGAGGCTGTTGGTCATGGTTTAGAAGGAGATTTTAACAGAAAAAAAACCTCAGCTTTTCATAATTTAATGGGCCAAAAAGTTGCAAGTGAGGGAGTTACAATTGTTGATGATGGTACTATTGATAACAGAAGAGGTAGTCTTACGATTGATGATGAGGGAACTCCGACAGAAAAAACTGTTTTAATTGAGAATGGGATTTTAAAAAATTTCATGCAAGATCGTCTAAATGCTCGTTTAATGAAAACCAAATCTACTGGAAGTGGAAGAAGAGAAAACTATAGGCATATCGTTCTTCCAAGAATGAGAAATACGATGATGCTAAGTGGTAATCAGACTCAAGATGAGATGATTAAATCTGTCGATAAAGGTATTTTTGCCGTGAGTTTTGGTGGTGGACAGGTTGATATTACCTCTGGAAAATTTGTATTCAATTGTACTGAAGCTTATGAGATTGTTAATGGTAAAATTGGATCCCCAATTAAAGGTGCAACACTTATTGGAGATGGTCCATCAATTCTTAAAGAAGTTTCTATGGTAGGGAATGATATGATGATGGATCCTGGTATTGGAACATGTGGAAAAGCTGGCCAAGGTGTTCCCGTAGGCGTTGCTCAACCATCTATACTAATTAATAAAATGACTGTTGGTGGCACAAAACTTTAAATGGTCAAAGATCAAGAATTTTTAGAAAAAAAAGCATCATATTGTTTAGGTTTAGCTAAGAAATTAGGCGCAACCGAGTCTAGTGTGATTGTTAATAACTCTGTATCTGAAACTGTTAATTTTAGAAATAAAAAACTAGACGAGTCTAACAGGTCAGATGATCTTGGAATAAGCATTACTACTTACATTGGAAAAAAAAAGTCATCAATATCTTCCTCTAATTTAATTGATGATAATCTAAACATTTTGATTGAAAAATGTGTTGAGACAACAAAAAATACTCCTGAAGATGAATTTAATTCATTACCAGATAAAGATTTATTGGCCAAAGAGGTTAAGGATTTGAATCTTTATGACGATACTCATATAGAAAATGATCAAAAAATTGACTATTTAAAAAAATTAGAATCTGCTGCTTCCAATGATAAAAAGATTGTAAATACAGAATCTAGTTTTACTCAAAATAAATCAAATTTTATTTTAGCCAATAGTGGAGGTTTTTGTGCTGGTTACAAAACATCTTCATTTACAGCTTCGAGCGTTACAGTTGCAAAAGATGAAAAAAGTATGGAGAGAGATTATGAATACTCTAGTAAATGTTTTCTTAAAGACTTAGATGACGCAGAAGAATTAGGTAAACAAGCCGCTGATCAAACAATTAAAAAATTAAGCCCTAAAAAAATAGGTAGTGAAAAAATTGCTATAATTTTTGACAAAAGAATAGCCAAGGGAATGCTTAGCACTTTTGCAAGTGCGATTTCATCTTCAGCGATATCAAGAGGAACCTCTTTTTTGAAAGATAAAGTTAACCAAAAAATATTTTCTGATACAATTAATGTCTTAGATAAACCAGATATACTCAAAGGTTTAGGCTCAAGAAATTTTGATAGCGAGGGGGTTAAAACTGATACTCTTAAATTAGTGGAACAGGGGATTTTAAAACATTATCTGATTGATACTTACAATGGAAAAAAATTAAACCTTAAATCAAATGGAAGATGCGGAGGGACAAGCAATCTCTATTTTGAAAATGGAAATATTAGTTTTAAAGATTTATTGAATTCAAAATCAAAAAGTCTCTATATTACAGAAACTATAGGTCATGGAAGTAATATTGTAACTGGTGATTATTCTGTAGGTGCAACAGGGTTTCTGGTGGAAAATGGAGAGTTTAAGTATCCTATAAATGAAATTACTATTGCAGGTAATTTTAAAGACATGTTTCAGAATATTACACTCGCAAATGATTTAGAGTTTAAATATGTAACCAATTCACCAACTATGATGATTGAGGGAATGGTTGTTGCTGGTAAATGAGTGAATTCTGTGTAATCGGCTCAGGTATTTCCGGAGCTACAATTGCGAGTCTTCTTCATAAAAAAAATTCAGTAATCCTATTTGACAAAGCAAGAGGTCCAGGAGGTCGTGCATCTTTCAAAAGAATGAGAGGTAATATAGGCTTTGATCATGGCACTCAATACTTTTCGCCAAAAACCCCAGAATTTAAAAAATTTATCAAAGATTTAATTAAAAAAAGAATTTTAAAGGTTTGGGGTGGTAAACACATTTTTCTTAACTCCAAAAAAAAAGAAAATAAAAAACATCTGAAAATTATAGGTAAAAATGGAAACAATGATATTAGCAAGTACTTATTAAAAAAAATCAATTGTAACTTTCAAAGTGAATTAAAAAAAATTCATTATAAAAACAAACTTTGGCATTTATCATTTGCTGATGGAAAATTGAGATCTTTTAAAAGTATTATTTTGACCTGTCCTTTTCCGCAATTAAAAAAACTCTCTAAAAGATTCATAAATAATTCTTTTTTAAAAAAATCAATTAAAATGGATGCAAATATAACCACTATGATTGCTATAAAAAAAAATAAGAAATCAAATAGTAGCTATCTTTTCGAAGATCCAATACTTGGTTGGGCGGGTAATGAAAACTCGAAAAAAAGATTTAAATCAAAATATGATTTATGGACACTACAAAGTACTTTTAAGTGGGCAAATAAAAAGATCAATCAAAATAAAAATAATAAGAAAAAGAATTCAAAAATTATGATTGATAAGTTCTTTCAACTTTCAAATATTAAAAAAACGAAAATTAACTTCTGTCTTAATCATGGTTGGAAATACTCTTCTAATTCAAAACCTTTCAAAATTAAAAGTTTTTGGGATCCAAAGAAAAAAATAGGTATTTGTGCTGATTGGTTTGTAGGACCAAGACTAGAGTCGGGATGGATAAGTGCCCAGGACCTTTTTAAAAAAATTTCAAGATAAATTACTCAAAGCTTTTCAATCTGTATTCCCAATTACCCATTCTCGAGTAAGTCACTTTTAAAATTCTTAAATTTTCTTGATCGTACCAAATATTAAAGTCTAATCGTCTATCTTTAGGAATATTCATATCTTTAGATTTAAGTGTAAAATGATCTGCATCATAAATTTTTCCATAAAGATCAATTTTTTCTTTTCCTATAAAAGTAACAACCTGTTCTTTAATACTTCCTGATATTGGACTTATTTGAGATCCTGCTTGTAAAATTTTATGATTCCACCAATTTCCAATAACATTATTTATGGATGCCTCGCCATTGAATGAGGAGCCTTTAATATCAAATTTTTTACTATTTTTATTTAATTCTAAATTTACAAATTTTTCTTTATCATTTTGAAGAGTTTTAGAATTATAGGATATCAATTGATCTTTGATATATTTTTCTTCACCATATGACTCAACTTGAAAAATTGTAGTTCCTAATAGATCAACAGAAAATTTAAATTGATTTGTAATAATAGTTTCTTCACCATTTCTTTCAAAAAAATAATAATTGTATCCAATTAGTTCACCATTTCTATAAATCTCCATTTCAATTTTGTTATATTTATTGTAGTGACCTATATGCGCCATAGAAATAACTGGAAAAATAACAATAAACAAAATGGCTATAAATTTTCTCATTTAGTAATTACATTAGTGGACTTTATCTATAATAGAAATAACTTATTAAAATGTTTTTAAAAATAAAGAAAATACCAAAAGTAAATTGGAGTTCTGATAAGCCATATAATTTCAAACCAAAATTTTCTACTTTCTTTTTTTTATGTTTTGGTCTGACGTTGTTTGGTCTTGGTGAAGGTTTGCTAATTGTTTCCTTTACAGGCGCTTCTCCGTGGAGTGTTTTGGCTCAAGGTATTTCTTTAAATGTTAATTTAAGTATTGGCACAATTACTCTTTTAATAAGTATTGCTGTCTTAATTTTGTGGATACCTCTGGGCCAAAAACCAGGAATGGGCACAATATTTAATGCCTTAATAATAGCCTTCATGATTGATCTTTGTATAAAGTTTGTACCAACCCCGTCTAATTATCTTAATCAATTAATCCTAGCAGTAATTTCTGTAATGATGGTTGGAATAGGAGGGGGGATCTATCTAGTT
This sequence comes from uncultured Pelagibacteraceae bacterium, assembly GCA_902627745.1. Taxonomy (GTDB): domain Bacteria; phylum Pseudomonadota; class Alphaproteobacteria; order Pelagibacterales; family Pelagibacteraceae; genus Pelagibacter. The sequence goes on from CACOKG010000002.1 coordinate 14,584, forward strand.
TCAAACCTTGGTGCGGGACCAAGAGATGGATTAATGATTGGTTTACAAAAAATAACTAACTTACCAGTAGCAGCTGTTAGAGCTTTTTTAGAAATTTCTGTTGTAAGTATTGGTTGGTATTTAGGTGGAACAGTAGGTGTCGGAACTCTTTTATTCGCTTTTGGTATTGGTCCGTGCGTTGCTCTAGGTTTATTTTTAGTTGATAAAATTTTTGATTAAGCAGCAGCGCCTGATTTTTCACTTTTTTTTCTTTCATGAGGGTCAAGAATAGCTTTTCTTAATCTACAAGATTCCGGAGTAATTTCTAAAGCTTCATCTGTATTTAACATACTTAATTGTTCAGCAATCGACATTTTTCTTACAGGAGTTAAGACAACATTTTCGTCAGTACCTTGCGTCCTCATATTAGTTAATTTTTTTCCCTTCATGACATTAATAATCATATCTCCTGGCTTAGGTGATAGTCCTACAATCATTCCTGGATAAACAGGATCGTTATGAGTTACAAACATTTCTCCTCTTGCCTGTAAATTAAAGATTGCAAAAGCAACTGCTTTTCCTTGTTCCATAGAAATTAGAGCACCATTTCTTCTGCCTTCCATTTCACCTTCAAATGGACCATATTCATGAAAAATTCTATTGATCACACCATTTCCTTTTGTCAGTGTTAGAAATCTACTTGTATATCCCATTAAACCTCTTGTTGGTGCATGAAATATAAGTCTCTTTTTATTTTTACCAGTATCTTTTAATTCTATTAATTTACCCTTTCTTCTGTTCATCGAGTCAATTATTTTTGATGAATGCTCTTCATCAAGATCCATAGTAATTTCTTCTATTGGTTCAAGCTTGTTGCCATTTTCATCTTTTTTATAAAGAACTTTTGGGGGGCTCACTGTCATTTCAAAACCTTCTCGTCTCATTTGAGTAAGTAAAATTTCCAACATTAATTCACCCCGACCACTAACAACAAAAGAGTCATTTCCCTCATTTTCAGTGAATGTAATTCCAACGTTATTTTGTGCCTCTTGAACTAATCGATCTCTAATCTGAGTACTTGTAAGTTTTTTACCTTCTGTACCAGCTAAAGGTGATGTATTTACAGTAATTGTAATTGACATAGTTGGAGGATCTATTGGAGTAGCTTCTATTGGCTCTTTAACCTCAAGATCACAAATAGTATCTGCAACGTTAGCTTTTTCTAAACCTGCAACAACAACAATATCTCCAGCTTCACCAACCTCAATTGGAACTTTTTTGGTTCCTTCGTATCTAAAAATTTTAGTTAATCTACCTTCATCAACTTTTTCTCCATTTAAGTTGATCGCTTTAATTGCCTGATTAGCTTTTGCTGTTCCTTGAGAGATTCTACCTACTAAACTTCTTCCTAAAAAACTATCAGCATAAAGAAGTGTAGAAAGCATAGCAAAAGGTTTTGATTTATCTAATTCAGCTGGTTTAACATGGTCTATTATTTTATCTAAAAGTGGATTAAGATTCTCTCTTGGACCATCAACTTCAAGATCAGCCCATCCAGATCTTCCACTGGCATATAAAACTGGGAAATCTAGTTGTTCCTCATTAGCATCTAAACTTACAAATAAGTCGAATGTTTCATCTAGAACTTCATTAGCTCTTTGATCTGCTTTATCTAGTTTATTTATAACTACAATTGGTTTTAAACCTTGTTTTAATGCTTTTGCTAAAACGAATTTTGTTTGAGGCATTACTCCCTCAGCAGAGTCAATTAATAATAAAGCTCCGTCAGCCATACTAAGTACTCTTTCAACCTCAGCTGCAAAATCTCTGTGGCCAGGCGTATCAATAATATTTATTCTAGAATCTTTCCAATTAATTGAGGCAGGTTTAGCTAATATTGTAATTCCTCTTTCTTTTTCTAATTCTCCAGAATCCATCAATCTTTCATCAACAACTTCATTTTCCCTAAATGAACCACTTTGTTTCATTAGGTTGTCAATTAGGGTTGTCTTACCATGATCAACATGGGCAATTATGGTGATGTTTCTTATAGTGTTATTCATAAATCTGGGTTCTTATACATATTTAAACACTTTTGAAAACTTAAAAAAAACTACACTAGGCTTGAATAAATTAAGTGTTTTTTTTTTAATTTGTATTTTTTCCCCATCTTAATTTTTTAGGTAAAAAAAAAGGGCAGTAAAAACTGCCCTTTTTGAATTTTTGTTTGAGAGTGGGGGGGATTACATTCCCATGCCTCCCATTCCTCCCATACCGCCCATGCCGCCCATTCCACCAGGCATTCCAGCAGGAGCCGCATCTTTTTCTTCTGGCTTATCAGCTATCATTGCTTCTGTTGTTACTAATAATCCAGAAATTGATGCTGCATCTTGAAGTGCAGTTCTAACAACTTTAACTGGATCAATAATACCTTTAGCAAACATGTCACAATATTCCTCATTTTGTGCATCATAGCCTTGAGTTTTTTTATTCTGTTCTAACAATTTACCAACTACAACTGAACCATCTACTCCAGCATTTTTAGTAATTTGTCTAATAGGAGCCTCTAATGCTCTTTTCACTAAATCAACACCAGCTTTTTGATCCTCACCTTTAGCTTTGACTTTTTCAAGATCTTGAGCAGCATATAACAAAGCACATCCACCGCCTGTTACAATACCTTCCTCAACAGCAGCCCTCGTTGCATTAAGTGCATCTTCAACTCTGTCTTTTCTCTCTTTAACTTCAACTTCTGTAGCACCGCCAACTTTTATTACAGCAACACCACCGGCTAATTTAGCTAATCTTTCTTGAAGTTTTTCTTTATCGTAATCAGATGTTGTTTCATCAATTTGTTGTTTTATTGAAGAACATCTTGCTTCGATGTCAGATTTTTTACCACTACCATTTACGATAGTACTATTATCTTTATCAACTTTAACTTTTTTACATGATCCAAGATCATCTAATTTTACGTTTTCAAGTTTAATTCCTAAATCTTCAGAAATCACACTACCACCAGTTAAAATTGCAATATCCTCAAGCATAGCTTTTCTTCTGTCACCAAATCCTGGAGCTTTTACAGCTACTACTTTTAAACCACCTCTTAATTTGTTTACAACTAAAGTTGCTAAAGCTTCACCTTCAACATCTTCAGATATAATCATTAATGGTCTACCAGCTTGTACCACCGCTTCTAAAAGTGGAACCATTGGTTGTAGATTTGTTAATTTCTTTTCATGTAAAAGAATAAAAGGATTGTCTAACTCTGTCGTCATTTTATCACTATTCGTAATAAAGTATGGTGATAAATATCCTCTATCAAACTGCATACCTTCAACGACATCAAGCTCAGTTTCAATTCCTTTATTTTCCTCAACTGTAATGACACCTTCATTACCAACTTTTTGCATTGCTTTAGAAATCATACTTCCAATTTCTTTATCTCCATTTGCAGAAATAGTTCCTACTTGAGCAATTTCATCACTGTCTTTTACCTTTTTGGCTGAAGAAACTAAGTTTTGTTTTACAACATCTACCGCTGCATCAATACCTCTTTTTACATCCATTGGGTTCATTCCAGCTGTAACATATTTTACACCTTCTTTAACGATCGCTTGAGCTAAAATAGTTGCAGTTGTTGTTCCGTCCCCAGCTTCATCGTTTGTTTTGCTAGCAACTTCCTTAACCATTTGAGCACCCATATTTTCGAACTTATCTTCAAGGTCAATTTCTTTTGCAACTGAAACACCATCTTTGGTAATTCTTGGAGCACCATAAGACTTATCCATAACAACGTTTCTACCCTTTGGACCTAACGTTACCTTAACAGTATCAGCTAAGATATTTACCCCTCTTATCATTGCCGATCTTGCTTCAGCGTCAAATTTAACAACTTTTGCCATTATACTTTCTCCTTTAACTTATATTATTTACTTGAAATACCCATAATGTCTGACTCTTTCATTATGCTGTATTCTTTACCATCAATTTTGACTTCAGTTCCTGACCATTTGCCAAATAAAACTTTGTCTCCAACTTTAACATCCATTGGAATTTTTTTTCCATCTTCAGTTTTTGCACCACCACCAACAGCAACAACTTTTCCTTCTTGAGGCTTCTCTTGTGCAGTATCTGGTATAATTATTCCTCCAGCAGTTTTTTCGCTGCTATCTAAAACTTCTATTAAAACTCTGTCATGTAACGGTCTAAATTTCATATATTCTCCTATATAAATATGGAGTTCATATAGAGATTGGTAATACTATTTCAAGATATACTTGATATTTAGTTTATTAAAAAAGGTAGGAAATTGTGGATTTTTTGGGTTATAGATTATTTTGATGACTAAAAATTTAGACAAAGATGGTTTCTGCTCCATCGTTGATAATTATCAGCTTTTTTATATCGATTTATGGGGTGTTATTCATAATGGAATAAACCTTCACAAAGAAGCAATCAACGTTTTAAAAGAAATCACAAAAAAAGGCAAAGAATACATTCTACTCACTAATGCCCCAAGACCTAATGATGTTGTTAAATCTTTTTTAGAAAAAATGGGCATGGAAAAAGAAATTAGAGATCATGTTTTTACATCTGGCCAAGCATCATTAAATTATCTCAAAAAAAATTTGTCCACCAAAAAATTTTTTCATGTTGGACCACCACGTGATTTTGATTTGTTTAATGACTTTGCAAAAATGAAGTCAGACAAAATTGATGATGGAGAGTACATATTGTGCACAGGGTTATTTGAAAAATTTGATAAAGATTTGAATTATTATAAAGATTTATTTGAAAAAAATTTAGATAAAGAAATGGTTTGTACTAATCCTGACTTAATTGTGGATAGAGGTGACAAAAGAGAGCTTTGTGCAGGATCAGTTGCTATGGTTTTTGAAAAAATGGGTGGCAACGTGGTATATTTTGGCAAACCATATCCTGAGGTTTATAATTTATCAATTAACAACAAAGGTAAAAAGATTCTTTCTGTTGGTGATAATTTAAATACTGATATTAAAGGTGCAAATCTTTTAAATTATGACTCATTAATTATTTCAAATGGTATTCATAAAAATGAAATCAAAGAAAAAGGAATTGAAGAAACCGCGAAATCTTATGAAACAATCTGTAATTATATACAATCAGATTTAAAATGGTGAAAATGAAATTATATAATACTTTTAATATTAAAAAAAATCATAAAAATTCAATTATTTTAATTGGTAATTTTGACGGTCTCCATCTAGGACATCAAAAATTATTTAGATTAGCGAAAAAATATAAAAAAAAATATTCTTCAAAGATCGGTGTTTTGACCTTTGAGCCGATGCCAAAAATGTTTTTTAACTCTAATTTAAAGAATTTTAGATTATCTAATTTGAACCAAAAAATTGAAAATTTAGGTAAGCTTAATGTTGATTTTGTTATTACTAAGAAATTTAATCGTAAATTTTCAAAAACAAAATCAATTTCATTTATTAAAGAAACTTTAGGTAGAAAACTTAATCCTAAATTTATTTTCGTAAGTAATAATTTTAGATTTGGAAACAAAAGAGAAGGAAACGTAAAACAATTAATTCATCACGAGAAATTATGTAATTATAAAATTGTTAAACCACAACCTTTATCAATTACAAAACAAATTATTTCATCTTCATTATTAAGAAAATATTTGCAGAGTGGGAAACTTAATAAAGTTAATAAACTTTTAGATAGAAAATGGTCAATTGATGGAAAAGTTCAAAAAGGAAGACAACTAGGAAAAAAGATTGGTTTTCCAACAGCCAACATAGATATCAAAGATTATGTTTTAGCAAAACCAGGTGTTTATGCTGTAAAAGCTAAGAAAATAAAAAGTTCAAAATATATTAAAGGAATAGCAAATTTAGGATATCGACCTACATTTAATGGAAAAAAAATATTATTAGAAGTTCATTTATTTAATTTTTCTGGAAATTTATATAATAAGTATTTAAGAGTAGAATTTTTAAAATTTATAAGAGCTGAAAAAAAATTCAAAAATATAGATCAATTAAAAAAACAAATTAAAATTGATTTAGTAACTGCAAAAAAAACAAAATGAGTAAAAACCAAATTAATTTACCTAAAACAGCTTTTTCAATGAAAGCTAATTTACCAATTAGAGAGCCAGAAATTCTAAAACTTTGGAAAAAAATTGATCTTTACAAAGAATTAAGGAACTCAAGAAAAGGAGAGGAAAAATTTGTTCTCCACGATGGCCCCCCATATGCAAATGGAAATATACATATGGGTACTGCGTTAAATAAAATATTAAAAGATATTATCGTAAAGTTTCATCAAATGGATGGCAAAGACTCTGTTTATGTTCCAGGTTGGGATTGTCATGGTTTACCTATCGAATGGAAAATTGAGGAACAATACAAAAAAAATAAAAAAAATAAGAACGATGTTCCGATTGTAGAATTTAGAAAAGAATGCCGAACGTTTGCTGAAAAATGGATAGAGGTTCATAAAGACCAGTTTAAAAGACTAGGTGTTGTTGGTGATTGGGAAAACTATTATTCAACAATGAGTTATGATGCAGAGGCACAAATTGTAAGAGAACTTGGAAAATTTTTAAAAGAAGGAAGTCTTTACAGAGGATTTAAACCAGTTTTATGGTCAACTGTAGAAAAAACCGCCTTAGCCGATGCTGAGGTTGAATATCAAGACCATAAATCTGATACGATCTACACTTGTTTTCCAGTTAAATCGTCAAAAATAAAAGAACTTGATGACTGTAATATTGTTATATGGACAACTACTCCTTGGACGATACCAGCAAATAAAGCATTAGCTTATAATGAAAGCTTAGATTACTTAATCATTCAAATTAATGATGAAGGAAATTTTAAAAATAAAAAAATTGTTATTGCAGAAGCATTATTGGAGTCAGTTTTAAAAGATTGTGAGATTAAAGAATTTGAAAACCTTAAAAAATTTAAAGGTAAAGATTTGAAAGATACTATCTGTAAGCATCCATTTTTTGATTTAGGGTATGATTACGATATTCCAATGTTAGAAGCACGTTTTGTAACCACTGAACAAGGAACAGGAATTGTTCATTGTGCGCCAAGTCATGGACCTGACGATTTTAATCTTTGTTTAAATAACGGAATAAAGGCAATAGAGACGGTGGATGATGATGGAAAATATACAAATAATGTTTATCTGTTCGAAGGTTTACATATTTTTAAAGCTAACCCAGTAGTGATCGAAAAACTGAAAGATCAAAATAAACTTCTTTCAAATGGTGTATTGGTTCATTCATATCCTCATTCTTGGAGATCAAAAGCACCTTTAGTTCATAGAGCAACACCACAATGGTTTATTTCTATGGAAAGTCATAAACTAAGAAGCAAGGCTTTAAAAGCAATAGATGATACAACTTTTTATCCAAGCAAAGGTAAAGAAAGATTAAAATCAATGATTGAAACAAGGCCAGATTGGTGTGTATCAAGACAAAGAGTTTGGGGTGTGCCACTTCCTATTTTTGTAAATAAAAAGTCTAATGAAATTTTAATAGACGATGAAGTATTTGAAAATATTGCTAATATTTATGAGAAAGAAGGTTCGGATTGTTGGTTTTCAGATGAACCTCAAAAATTTTTAGGAGATAAATATAAAGCAGTAGATTTTGAGAAGCTTAGTGATATTGTTGAAGTTTGGTTTGATAGTGGATCAACCCATTCTTTTGTGTTAGAGAAAAGAAAAGACCTTAAATGGCCAGCATCAATGTATTTAGAGGGTTCCGATCAACATAGGGGTTGGTTTCATTCCTCTCTATTAGAGTCGTGTGGAACAAGAGGTAAGGCACCTTTCGAGTCTATATTATCTCATGGGTTTGTTGTTGATGGGAAAGGTCTTAAAATGTCCAAATCTCTTGGGAATGTAATTGCCCCTGAGGATATTTTGAAAAAATATGGTGCCGATATATTAAGAATTTGGGTTGCCGCATCAAATTATGCTGAGGATTTAAGAATAGATTATTCTATTTTGGATCAGCACTCGGAGTCTTATCGTAAAATTAGAAATACATTTAGATATTTATTGGGAAATATTAATGACAAATTTGAAGATATTGATTTAGATAAAATCGATATCGAAAACTTGCCGGAGTTGGAGAAATTTATGTTAAGTAAGATACATTCTCTAAACAAAAAATTTAAAAATTATTTTAAAAAATATGATTTTCACAATCTTTATAAAGAATTATTGAATTTCTGTACAATAGATTTGTCAGCATTTTATTTTGATATAAGAAAAGACACCTTATATTGTGATCCAATAGATTCTGAGAAAAGAAAATCCTGTGTTACAATTTTAAATGTTTTATTAAAATCTTTACTCAGATGGTTCGCTCCGATATTGTCTTTTACAACTGAGGAAATTCATCAACTGATATCAAAGAATAGTAAAAGCATCCATCTAGAAAAATTTTTAACTTTTCCAGAAAAATTTAAAAATGAGAAGCTTACTGAAAGATGGTCTAAATTAATTAAAATTAGAGATATATGTAACATTAGTATTGAGGAAAAAAGAGCTAGTAAAGAAATTGGTTCAAGCTTAGAGGCAGAACTGAAAATTAAATTAGACGAGAAATATAAAGATATAATTACAAAAATTGATTTATCAGAGCTTTGCATTGTTTCAAAAACTCAAATAAATTTTGATGAGGGTTCGGATATTTTGGTTGAAGCTATAAAAGCCTCAGGTGACAAATGCCCCGTGTGTTGGAAAATAAGTACTGAGCCTTGTGAGCGACATTCTCAATAATGTCTAAATATTTTAATAAAAGTTTTATCGTTAAACTTTTTATAATTTTAAGTATTTTTGGCCTTGATAGATTTACTAAAGTCTATGTGATTTCTGAAAATGAAAAAAATTTGTCATCTGAATTATTTGTATCAAAATATTTGAATATTAATTTAATTTACAATGAAGGAATTGCATTTGGGCTATTGTCATTTGATCAAAGTCATATGTACAACATTTTAACGATTTTAATCGCAGCCTTAATTTTAATTATCTTTTTTATGACTTTAAAAAGTGATGGTCTTAAAAAATATTCACTTTTAGTGATATTTGGTGGGGCTTTAGGTAATTTATACGATAGAATTTTTTTTAAGGCAGTGCCAGATTTTATAGATTTTCATATCGGAAATTTTCATTGGTTTATTTTTAATGTATCAGATATATTCATTTCACTAGGAGTAATATTTTTAATTATCTTTGAGATAATTGATAATCAAAAAAATAAAATTGATGAAAAAAATATTTAAATTAATTACAATTATAATTTCGATTATAGCCTTAAATTCATGCGGAACTTTAAAAGATGGTTTTACATCACAGAAAAAAAACAGCATAGATGAATTTTTAGTTGAAAAAAAATCACCTTTAGTGATGCCACCAGATTTTAATGAATTACCATTACCACAACAGCCTAATCAATTAACTGAGAATGAGGAGGAAACAGATATTAAATTATTAATGACTAACAATAATGATGTAGGTCAAGATAATCAGAATGTAAATCAAAACACAGATTTTGAAAATTCTATTATAGAGAAAATTAAAAACAATTAATGATAACATCGGGAATTTTTTTTAAAAATTTTAGAAATAGTAAACAAAATTCTAAAATTAAAAAAAATTTAAAAAAGTTAATTAGAGAAAATAATCAAATACTTCAATCTTTCAGTAAAAATTATAAAGATAAATTTAAGATAAGAAATCTAAGAATTTTTAAGAGATTTAATGATATTCGTATAATTGGAATTGGTGGTTCATCATTAGGTACAAAAACTATTTATAGTTTTCTTAAAGATAAAATTAAAAAAAATGTGTTATTTTTTGATAATTTATCAGCTCTCAACAAAAAATCTGGTAATAAAACACATTTAAATTTAATCATTTCTAAATCAGGAAATACTTTAGAGACAATTGTTAATTCTAATATTTTTATAAAAAAGAATGATAAGAATATTTTTATTACAGAAAATAAAAAAAATTATCTTAATTTATTAGCTCAAAAATTAAAATCGGAGATTGTTTATCACAATAATTATATAGGCGGTCGATACTCAGTTTTATCAGAAGTTGGAATGTTACCTGCAGAATTATTGGGTCTCAATTCAAAAAGTTTTAGACAATTTAATAATTTAATTAAAAATCAAAAGTATTTAAATGCGCTAGTATCTAACGTAGGATCTACAATTAATTTAATTAAAAAAAAAAAATTTAATTCAATTATTATAAATTATGATGAAAAATCTCAAAACTTTTTTTCTTGGTATCAACAATTGATTGCTGAAAGCTTAGGTAAAAAAGGAAAAGGTTTATTGCCAATAGTATCTAACATGCCCAGAGATAATCACAGCGTTATGCAGCTTTATTTGGATGGTTTTAAAAATAATTTTTATACTTTCTTTTATGTCCATGACAATAATACTAATAAAATAGATAATAAATTTATTTTACCCTCACAAAAATTTCTTAAAAACAAAAATATTCAAAAAATCATTTACGCTCAAAAAAAAGCTACAGAAAATGTTTTTACAAAAAAAAAAATACCCTTTAGAAGCTTTGAAATTAAAAAAAGGGATGAAAAAACTTTAGGTGAATTATTTTGTTTTTTTATGTTGGAAACTATTTTAATTGGAAGAGCTTTAAAAATAAACCCTTACAATCAACCTGCTGTTGAGTTAATTAAAAAAGAGACTAAGAAAATTTTAGTTTAAATTTCCAAATATAATTTTTGATATTCCATATTTCTTCTCATCTAGAATTCTAAAATTTTTTGAAAATTCATCATTTTCTTTTTTATGCCTATGTACAATAATCACCCCATCTTTATTGAGAATTTTTTCTTGAAAAATATTATCAATAATATTTGACAATCTTTTTTCTTTATAGGGAGGATCCAAAAAAATGATATTGAATTTAAGCTGAATTTTTTTCAAAAAGTAATTAGATATTAAGTCTTCCTCTATAATCTCATATTTTTCTCTCATATTTAAATTATTAAGATTATTTTTTAAAATTGATAAAACACCACTATACTTTTCTACAAAAGTAACATGTTTAGCTCCTCTTGAGAGACACTCTAAACCAAATGAGCCAACACCTGCAAATAGATCTAAAACTATTGAATTTTCAATATTGATCTTAAATTTATTTGAGTGATCAATAATATTAAAAATAGATTCTTTTGCTAAGTCTTTTAAGGGTCTTGTCTCTTTGTCCTTTGGTTGTAAAATTTTTTTCCCTTTAAATTTTCCACCAATTATTCTCATTTTTTTATTACTTTATAACCAATATCTTTTCTAAAAAAACCATCTGACCAATTTAGATTGTTGAGAAGTTGATGAATCCTATTTCTTGATTCTTCAAAACTATCTGATAAAGAAACAAAATTTAAAACTCGTCCACCAACCGCTAAAGTAACATCGCCTTTTTTAATAGTGCCGGCATGAAATAAGTGATCATCAGTGCTTAATTCAATTTTATTGATATTTTTGATTTCAACATTTTTTTGGTAGGTTTCAGGGTAACCTTTTGAGCACAGGACAACACATATACTTTTTTTATCATTCCAATTAATTTCATTTTCATTTAATTTTCCATTACAACATGCGTTAATAATTTCTCCGAAATCTGTATTTAGCTTGGGAAGAATAGTTTGACACTCTGGATCACCCATTCTAACATTATACTCAATTAAATAAGGTTCATTATTTTTTATCATGAGCCCCGCATATAAAAACCCTTTATATGATGATTTTAAATCTTTAAGTGCTTTTAAGGTTGGATCAATTATATTATTCAAAATCTTTTTTTCGAGCTCTTCATTTATCAATCTTGATGGTGAATAAGCACCCATACCACCAGTATTTTTTCCTTTATCACCTTCCTGAACTCTTTTATGATCTTGAGCTGTCCCAAAATTTTTGTAAGTAATACCATCACTTAAAATGAAAAAGCTCATTTCTTCACCTTCTAAAAATTCTTCAATAAGAACATTTTTAGCAACACCAAACTTACCATCAAATATTTCCTTAACTGCTTGATAGGACTCTTGTTCATTTTCACAAATATAAACACCTTTCCCTGCAGCCAAATTGTCTGCTTTAATAACTATTGGAAAATTTGATTTATCTAAAAAATTTTTAGCTTGATCAATATCATTAAATACACCGAAATTCGCAGTCGGAATATTATATTTTTTACAGATGTTTTTTGTAAATATTTTAGACCCTTCTAATTGTGAAGCGACTTTACTAGGTCCAAAAACCTTAATATCAAAACTTTCCAAGTAATCTGTTAGTCCATCAACCAGAGGTTTTTCTGGGCCGATGAATACTAATTCTATTTTTTTTAAAAAAATGAAATTTTTAATTTCCTTAAATTTATTTATATCTAGGTTAATGTTCTCAGCTATTACATCAGTGCCAGCGTTACCAGGAAAACAATAAATCTTCTTAATTTTTTTTGACTTATTTAATGCATGACAAATGGCATGCTCTCTTCCTCCGCTTCCTATAATCCCAACAATCATGTATAAACATATAAACTATAAATGAATAAAAAATTAGCAAAAGTAAAATATTTACCAAATAATTTTCAAGTAATTGAAGAAGGTGACCATGTAATTTGTGCAGTTTCGGGTAAAGCAATCAGTCTTGAAAATTTGACTTACTGGAATGTGGAACTTCAAGAACCGTATTATTCATATGTTGAAGCTTCTAAAAAAAAAGAGGAATTAGACAATAAATAGCATTATTTCCAGCGATTATGGGACCATATCCAGTTATTAGGATTAGCAAGTATCATTTTCTCAAGAGTCTTATTTAATTCGTTTGTAATATTTTCAATAGTCTCTTCGTTTGAGAAGTGAATTGGTTTATGAACTTTCATTTTAAATTTGATACCCTCATATCTTTCTATAAAAATAGGCACAACTGGCATATTGAATTTTTTTATCAATTGTGCTGGAATTGTAGTAGTAAACGCTTTCTCATTAAAAAAATTTGATTTAATACCCTGAGAAACTCTTTGATCTATCATAAGTGCCGTTGAAAAACCTTGGTTATTAAGTTTTATTAATTCTTTTAATCCACCGATACCTTTTTTAATTTGATTGTTGCAGATATATTTCTTTCTTATTCGTTCCATGAATTTATTTAAAAAAATATTATTTAGCGGTCTATAGATTGCTCCAATTTTAATACCTATTTTGTCTATCTGCATTGCCATAAGCTCAAAGTTACTGAAATGTCCTGATATAAATACAACTTTTTGATTTTGATTTTTAATATTTAAAAGTATATTTTCACCATCTATAGAAATATTTTTACTAAGATTACCATTTCTAAAATTTTTCATATAAAGATATTCTGCAAAAACTCTCCCATAATTATTCCACATTGAAGATTCTATTTTATTTGATTCTTTAGAATTACAATCTGGAAAAGCTTTTTTAATATTATTATTGATTATTTTTTTTGATCTAAAAATTGGACCAACAATTTCAAATAATTTTCCGCTTAGAAAAGACGAAAGTTTAACTCCAATAATTTTGAATATCACATAAAAAAAACAAATTATAATAAATTGTATTAAATATTTAATTATTTTCATAAACCTTTGAAATATCATTAATAAAAGATTCTTGATTTAAAATTTTTAATTCTGATTTAACATAAAAAATTTTATCGTTGTTGTTTAGTCTCATGTAATCTTTTTCAGTTGTCATTATTTTACAATTTAATTTTTCTGACATTGAAATGATATCGTCAATCTCTTTTTGTAAGTATCTGTAATGATCGGGAAATTCTATTTCTTTGATAATGTTTATATTATTTTTTCTTAACATTGATATAAATGTCTTATGATTTCCTATACCTGAGAAAACTAAATATTTATCGCTCTTATCAAACTCATTGATATTCAGTGGAACATATTCCCCTTGATAGATATTTATATTAGGATCTATTTTATGAATATATTCTATAATATTATCAATATTTTCATTATTTCCATTTAGAAAAACATTCTTATATTTTTTTAAATTTTTAATATTTTCTCTAAGCGGTCCAGCTGGAATAGTAAAACTATTACCAATCCAATTATCAATATTAAAACAAGCAATATGATAATCATAATCTATTGATGGATCCTGCAAACCATCATCAAAAATTGCAAGTTCAAAATTTTCGTCAATTGCTTGTTTAATCGAGGAAGATCTATCTTCAAATTTAAATAATTTTCCGTGATTTGATAAAATTTTTTGTTCATCAATTTGATCTGAATAATATTTTTTAATAAAACAAGTTTTTATTTTATCTTTTAAAATTTCATTAATCTTTAAGCTTAAAGAGGTTTTGCCTGTTCCACCTAGATAAATATTCCCCACACAAATAGTTTTAATTTTTGAATATTTCTTTTTTTTTGTTGTTAAGTTTTTGAAAGATTTCAAAATTATGATTAATAATGATATGGGGAAAAATAAATAAGAAAGAATGTTAGGTTTATTGTAATCCCAAAACTTGGGTTTTTTAAATTTCATTATGTATTGATTTATCTAACTCATTTAAAGTTTTTTTAAGTATTGTTGTACCAAGATATTTCATTTTTTTTACTTTTTTCATATTTTTTTTAAAAATTATTGAATTTGAACATTGTTTAGGAGTGTTAATTGTAGATGATATTTTTAAATGATTTAAATATTTGTAAACATCTCTAAAATTATCAATGTTAGGTCCATGTAATATTTTTGCACCAAATCGAGCAGGTTCCAATGGATTTTGTCCACCTCTTTTAATAATTGACCCACCTAAAAAAACTGTTGTCGCAAATTTGTAAAATTTTTTAGACTCCCCAAATGTATCAACAAGGTAAATGTCTATATTATCTAATTTTTTTTTATTTGATCTACGAGATATTACATTTAACCCAAGCTCATTAATTTGTGAAATAATCTGGTCAACCCTATTAACATGTCTTGGTATTATAATTGTAATGATATTTTTTAATTTTTTTTTTAATAGAATGTGTGTTTTTACTGCGAATAATTCCTCAGTGTTATGTGTGCTTGCTGCTACAAAAGTTTTATATTTTTTAAATTGTGAGAATAATTTCTTATCTGCCCTATTGGCAACAAAGCTATCGTGTCCAATAAATTTTAGATTACCAGTAGAAGTTATTTCTTTTACTTTTAATTTTTTTAAAAAATAATTAGTCTCAGAATTTTGTGAGTAGGCTTTATCTATTAAACTAAAAATTGAGTAAGAAAATTTCTTAATTATTGACCAACGATTAAAAGATTTTTTTGTAATTCTAGCATTGAGCAGGATTAAACGAATACCTCTTTTTTTGATTGACTGAAACATACTTGGCCAGATTTCTGATTCTAAAAAAATTGCTATATCTGGTTTCCAATGGTCCAAAAATTTTTTTGAAAATAATATGTGATCTATCGGGTAGAATTGATGAATTGTTTTTTTGAATTTGATTTTTTCTAATATTTTCGATGAGCTTAATGTACTAGATGTTACCAATATTTTAT
The DNA here is from genome assembly GCA_902627745.1 of uncultured Pelagibacteraceae bacterium. Classification (GTDB taxonomy): domain Bacteria; phylum Pseudomonadota; class Alphaproteobacteria; order Pelagibacterales; family Pelagibacteraceae; genus Pelagibacter. The sequence continues at coordinate 30,155 of CACOKG010000002.1, forward strand.
TTATTAACTTGTCATTATCATACTTTTTTATAATTGGGACAGCACTTAATATTTCGCCAACACTAGATCCATGAAACCAGATTAGCTTACCAGACCCCCTTTTTTTGGAGATAAAACAAAATTTTTCTTTAAATCTAAATTTATCCTCTTTATTTTTAAAAATCCTGAAGATAATTATGAGCGGAGAGAAAAATATTATGATTGAAAGTAAAAATTGGTAAATAAAAAAAATCATTACCTCTGAAATTGTTTATCATGAAAATTTCTATAAGTCTTGGAATTGATTAATAAATCTGCATGTTTACCATTATCAATTATTTTTCCAGCGTCTATAATGTAAATCTTATTAGAGTTTAAAATAGTTGAAAGTCTGTGAGCAATAACAATGGTGGTTTTATCTTTTGTTAAAATTTTCAATGCATCTTGAATTTTTGTTTCTGTGTCTGAGTCTAAAGATGATGTCGCTTCATCTAAAAGAATAATAGAACTTTTTTTAAGCATAGCTCGAGCTATTGAAATTCTTTGTTTTTCCCCTCCAGATAATCTCACACCATCCTCACCTATTAATGTTTCATATTTTTCAGGTAAATTTTCAATAAATTCTTTACAGTGAGATAGTTTAGCTGCTTCATAAATTTCTTCGTCACTCGCATCTAAATTTGCATATTTGATATTATTTTTAATGGTATCATCAAAAAGAGTAGTTTCTTGACTTACTAAAGAGATATTTTTTCTTAATGAATGTAATGTTACATTATAAATTGATTGATCATCTATTAAGATATCGCCTGATTTACAATCGTAAAATCTTGGGATTAGATTCAATATAGTAGATTTACCAGAGCCACTATGTCCAACCAAAGAAGTCATTTTTCCACCCTCAAAATCTAAGCTTACTTCTTTTAAAACATCACCATCTGATTTTTTATAACTAAATAATACGTTTTCAAATTTAATGTTTGCTTGATGTATGTTAATTTCTTTTGCATTCTCTCTATTTTTGATTAAATTTTTAGTGTCAACTACTGGTAAAATTCTATTAGCTGCTGACAATCCTTGATTAACTATAATATTTAAAGTTGATAAAGATCTTACCGGTTGATATGCAAGCATCATCGCTGCAAGAAACGAGAAGAAATTGTTAACACTTAATTCGTTATTGACAATTAATTTTCCTGAGTAAAAGATTAAAATTGCAATCATGAATCCAGTAAGAATTTCCATTATTGGAGAGATTCTGACAATAACAATTGCCATCTTTTTACTTTTTTCTTTTAGTTGATCTAAGTGTTCATTCGCTCGATTTTTCTCATACTTTTCTTTTTGAAAGATTTTAGTTAATTTGTGATTTTTAAAAAGTTCGACTAAATATCTTGTTAAGAAACCAGACTTTATTTGAGCCTCAGTTGTAACTTTACCCATTCTCTTACCCAGTGATCTGGCGGCAGTACTGGCTATAGGGATCAAAATTATCGCAATTAAAGAAAGCTTCCAATTTTGTAAAAACATTACAATTAATAAACCAATTAAAGTTAAGCTGTCTTTGAAAAGATTTAGAATTCCATTACTTAATAGATTGGTAATATGCGCAACATCATAAGTTAGGTTAGAAATGAATTTTCCTGAGTGTTTTTCATCTATAGATTGTGTATCAGCATTTATCAGAGTACCCAACATATCTATTTGAAGTTTTTTTTTAATCTCTTCAGCAACATTTATCATCATTATTTTTGCTAAATACAATGAGATACCCTTTGTTGCAAAAGCTAAAATAATTAGCAAAGGAATAAAAAGTAATAATGATTGGTCTTTTTGAATAAAAATTTTATCTATTGCAGGATCCAATAGCCAAGCAATCGCCGATGTACTTCCAGCAACCAATAACGAAAAAAATATAGCTAAAATAATTTGTTTAAGATATTTTTTTGTATAATCATTATATAGTCTTCTGAATGTTTGAATTCTATTCATTATATGAATTTTCCTATAAGAATGTTACAAAATACAATAATCCCTAAATAATTATTACTTTTAAAAACTTTTAAACATGAGGAAGGATTTTGAGTATCAAAATTTTTTATCTGATAAAAAAATAAATGTGTAATTGGAATTATAATGAATAAAAAATATAATTGATTAAAACTCATTACAAACCCTCCAATTAAAAGCGATGCAGTTAAAAATAAATAACATAATATTAAAAAAATTTTTGCTGATCCCTTAAATTTTATTGAAGTTGATTTTACACCGATAATTTCATCATCTTTAATATCTTGGAATCCATAAATTGTATCGTATCCTAATGTCCAAAATATGGCTCCAACATAAAAAATGAGGGGTATTATGTCTAACTTTTCTGAAATTGAAGTCCAACCAAGTAACAGACCATAATTAAAAGTTATTCCTAGAAAAAGTTGCGGCCAATATGTAAATCTTTTCATGAGAGGATAAGTAAATGCTAAAGGCATTGAGGCAAGCGCAAGAAAAATTGTCAAATTATTAAAATTTATTAGAACTAAAAAAGCTAGTGAACACAGAATTAATGTATAAAACATTCCAACTTTAACTGAAATTTTTCCTGATGCAATTGGTCTATCTTTAGTCCTAGAAACTTCTTTATCATATTTTCTATCCAAAATATCGTTTACTATACATCCTGCAGATCTCATCAGGACCGAGCCAAGAAAAAAAAGTAAAAGATAGTAAAAATAAATTTGTAGACCATCGTTAAAATTATAGACAAGAGTCAACCCCCAGGCACATGGCCAAAAAAGCAACATGTAACCGATTGGTTTTTTTAGCCTTGTAAGTTCAATAAATAAATTTAATTGGTTCATAAAATTTTACTTGTAAATAACAAAGGCAAGATTGATAATCAAATTGATTCGCATGAATATAGATTACACAGTAACTGCATTAATGTTTCCTGCTATCCCATTAATAATGGGGGTATATTCTAACAGATTTCATACTTTAAGTTCCTTGATAAGAAAAATACATGATGAGTATGTATTTGAAAAACACACACCGCCTGAATGGAAAGATCAATTGATTAATTTAGAGAAAAGAATAGGCGTTTTAAAATTAAGTATCTTGTTTGCTGCTTTCGGATTTCTGTTCAATATGTTGACTGTTTTTGGGCTTTACTTACAAGAACTTTTTATTGCGAGAATAATTTTTGGTTCGTGTTGCTTATCAATGATGATTTCAATCATATTTTTTATTATTGAAATTCAGATCTCAACTAAAGCTCTTAGACTTCATCTTTCTGATATGGATATTCAATTTAAGGAATGATTACTGCTGGACCAGTTAATAATCTTGCCTCTAAATCTTTGTGAGCTTGAACAGCATCTTTCAAAGAATATTTTTTTGAAATTTCTACTTTAAATTTATTAGATAAAATGGCATCAAAAACTTTTCTTGCTGACTCAACTAACTCTTCTCTTTTAATTGTATAATGTGCGATAGATGGTCTAGTAAAAAATAATCCTTTAGCATTTATATCTTTTTTAACATCAATCGTGTCAACATATCCAGATGCATTACCAAATGCCACCATCATTCCTCTTATTTTTAATGTTTCAATTGAACCTTTAAATGTTTCAATTCCAACACCATCATAAACAACATCAACACTATTTTTTCCTATAATTTTTTCAATTTCTTCTGAGAAATTTTTTTCAGAATAATTAATTACGTGGTGACAGCCATTTTTTTTTGCGATTTCTTCCTTAGCTTTTGAGCCAACTGTTCCAATTACTTCTGCACCTAAAGAATTAGCCCAAGGACATAAAATTTGACCAAGAGCTCCAGCTGCAGCATGATAAAGTACTTTATCACCTTTTTTTAATGGATAAGCTCTATGTAATAGATACTCTGCAGTGATACCTTTTAGAGTTATACAAGATGCCACCTCATCAGAAATACCATCTGGAACAGAAATTAATTTTTCCTCAGGCATAATTTGTTTTTCTGAATATGCTCCGATTGGCATTGATGCATGAGTAACTCTATCACCAACTTTAAATAATTTTACTTCAGATCCTATTTCTTCAATAACACCACTTGCTTCGAGGCCAATACCACTTGGTAATGGAATAGGGTAGAGACCAGTCCTGTGATAAATATCTATAAAATTTAGACCTATTGATTTATTTTTAATTAAGACTTCTTTTGGACCCGGTTTTCCTAAGTCTATATCCTTAATAATTAAAACCTCTGGTCCACCAAATTTCTCAATTTGTATCGATTTCATTTTTTATTTTACAAATGTGCCTTTATGATAATCTTGAACAGCCTGTAATATCTCTGCTTTAGTGTTCATTACAAAAGGACCACCTCTTGCGATTTCTTCATTTATTGGTTTTCCAGAAATAACTAAGAATTTTGCTTTTGATTTTGCTTTTACTTGTAAGCTTTCACCTTTAGAAAGTAATATTAAGGTACTATCCTTCACATTATCATGTTTTTTAGTACCTATTTCCACTTCTCCATCAATCAAATAAATAAAACTATTATGTGTAGAAGGAATGACAAAGTTAAAATTTTTATCTTTATTTAGCTCAACATCAAAATAAACAGGCTCAACATTATGCCCTTTGACTGGACCCTCTGCTTTTTCAAACTTACCAGCTATAACTTTTACTTTTTTATCATGATCTTCATGTACACTCATTTTATCTGCATCAATATAAATATACTCAGGTTTACTCATCTTTAATTTTGCTGGCATATTAATCCACAATTGAAACCCATGTAACTTTCCTTCTTTCATCGCTGGCATTTCAGAGTGAATAATGCCACTACCTGTTTTCATCCATTGAACATCACCTGCTGTCATTTTACCTTCACCTCCAGTGCTATCTTTATGCTCAAAATCACCTGCGAGCATATAAGTGACAGTTTCAATGCCTCTATGCGGATGTGGTGGAAAACCAGCTACATAATCTTCACTATTTTCAGATCCAAATTCATCTAGCATCAAAAAAGGATCAAAGTAATTGGGTTCAACTCCAATACTTCTTTTTAACTTCACTCCAGCACCATCTGAAGCTGGGATTGGATCAATAATTTGTTTAACTTCAATATTTTTCATCAACTTTAATTAACGAATTAATTATTAATTTCAAGATCACTTTTTATCTAAACAAAAACCTTTAGCACCATTAACTACCAAGAATAAAAAACCACCAGCTAAAGCGATGTTTTTAAGAAAAGCAGTAAGCTGTACCTGATCAGTAAAATCATTATGAAAAATAATAGCTGTTGCAAAACAAAATAAACTTAAAGCTGCAGCAGCAATTCTAGTTTGATAGCCAATTACAATAAGAATGGGTCCAATAATTTCAAGGGCAATTGCAGGTATAAGTAAAATACCTGGCAAACCAAAACTTTCCATCCAACCTATGGTGCCCTCGTAATTATTTATTTTAAAAATTCCATTTAAAAAAAATAATGCAGATATTAAAATTCTGCCAAATAGATCTAATACTTTCATCATGTTATATTAATCTTTATAAATACAATGGCGGATAATACCCTTGTTTGCAAGTACAAAAAAAAATATTTTGTCACCTTAGGCCTTTATTATTCAAATATTAAACTAATTGAATTAATTTATTAAGGTTTGTAATTTGATATTTTGGTTTAAAATCTAATTTATCAAAAATATTATTATTTCTATTTACCCAAATAGATTGGTAACCATAATTTCCACCACCAGAAACATCCCAAGTATTAGCACTTAAAAATGCAACTTCACTTTTACTTATATTATATTTTTTAATAGGCATATCATAAACTCTAGAACTTGGTTTATAAACGCCAACTTGTTCTATAGAAAATATATCATCAAATAAATTTTCCAAATCATTACTTTTTACTAATTCATCTAGAAGAGATGGAGTGCCATTTGATAAAATAGCTAATTTAAATTTTTTTTCTTTTAAAGCTTTCAAGGTATCCGGAACTTCTTTGAAAGGTGATAGTACTTTATATAAATTTAATAATTCATTTCTCATTGAAGGATCAATATCAAAAGTTTTCATTGATTTATCTAAACTATCTTCCGTAATTTGCCAAAAATCTTTGTGTCTGTTCATTAAACTCCTAAGCCAAGTATATTCTAATTGAGTGGTCCTCCAAAAATTTGCAAATCTCTCCCATTTATCTCCAATTTTATCTCTGCATTTTTCAGCAGCTGAGTTGACATCAAACAATGTTCCATATGCATCAAAAATTATTGCTTTAATATTTTTCATAAATTAATTTAACATATATGAGTAATATAAGATTATTTTTTTCGAATACATTATCAAAAAATATGATTGATAAATTAGATAAATCTCAATCTCATTATTTGACGAAAGTAATGAGATTAAAAAAAAATGATATTTTTTCTTTATTTAATAAAACTGGTGAATGGGAAGCAAAAATTTTGAATATTACAAAAGATTTTGTTGAGTTTAAATCAATCAAACAATTAAGACAAAAAGAAAATAAAAAAGAATTATGGTTAGCTTTTTCTCCTATCAAATCAAATTACCAAAACTTTATGATTCAAAAAGCAACTGAATTAGGTATTTCAAAATTTTTACCAATCATTTTTGATCGAACTATTGTAAGAAAAATAAATAAAGACCGATTAGAAAAAATAGTTATAGAAGCATGTGAGCAATCAAATCGAATTAGTGTTCCAGCCATCGAGCAAGCGCAAAATTTAAAAAGTTTTCTAAATTCTAATTCAATGAATTTAATTTTCACAGATTTAAATTCAGAAAATAAAAAGATTGAAAAAAAAAATTTTTCAGATGAACCTATTTGTATCGTTATAGGCCCAGAGGGAGACTTCTCAGAACATGAAAGGCAGGAGATTCTCTCTTTTAAACGAGTACAAGCACTAAAAATTAATGACAATATTTTAAGATCAGAAACCGCAGTGATATCTGCAATTTCGATCATAAATTATGTGATAAATTGATAAATTGTCGCGAAAACTAAAGTGTAATTTTTACAAAAGGGCTTTATATAGCTAGTAAAAATGAAAAAAATTTTATTTATATTTTCAAGTATTCTTATCTCTCAAAATGCTTTTGCAAATCAACCAGCTGAATGGCAATTAGGTTTCCAAAAAGCGGCATCAGAATCGATGAGAGATATTGTAGCTTTTCACAATAATTTGTTATTACCAATAATAATTGCAATAAGTGTATTTGTTTTATTTTTAATGCTTTATGCTTGTGTAAGATTTAGAGCTTCAGCAAACCCTAATCCTTCAAAGAGAACACACAATGTTACTGTTGAAGTTTTATGGACTTTAATTCCTTGCTTAATTTTAATTGTAATGGCGGTCCCATCGTTTAAAATTTTATATAAGCAAGACACGATTCCAAAAGCAGATTTAACAATCAAAGCAATTGGCTATCAATGGTATTGGGGTTATGAATATCCAGACGAAAATTTGGAATTTGACTCATATATGATTGAGGAAAAAGATTTAAAAGCAAATCAACCAAGATTGTTAGCTGTTGATAATGAAGTTGTAGTTCCAGTTGGCAAAGTAGTAAAAGTTTTAATCACAGCAAATGATGTTTTACATGCTTGGGCTTTACCCTCATTTGGGGTAAAAAGGGATGCGGTACCTGGAAGGATTAATGAAACGTGGTTTAAGGCTGAAAAAGTTGGTACTTATTATGGTCAATGTTCAGAACTTTGTGGTATAAAACATGCATTTATGCCTATAGCAGTAAAAGTAGTAAGTGAAGATGAATATCAAGAATGGTTATCTGAGGCGCGCGTGAAATTTGCAAAAGAAGAAATTGAAAATGATAAACTTAAATTAGCAAGTAAATAAATTATGTACACACAAACAGCTTCACACGATCATCATACTCCAACTGGTTGGAAACGTTGGGCGTATTCTACTAACCATAAAGATATTGGGACAATGTATTTAATTTTTGCAATTGTTGCAGGAGTTATAGGAACTGCTTTTTCTGTTTTAATGAGAATGGAATTAATGCATCCTGGTGATGGCATTTTAGGTGGTAATTATCACTTATATAATGTGTTGGTTACTGGACACGGATTAATAATGATTTTTTTCATGGTAATGCCAGCAATGATTGGTGGTTTTGGTAATTGGTTTGTACCAATTATGATTGGAGCTCCTGACATGGCGTTTCCGAGAATGAACAATATTTCTTTTTGGTTACTACCTGTTTCTTTAACTTTATTAATTTTATCAATTTTTGCAGATGGCCCTCCAGGACAAACTGGTGTAGGGGGTGGATGGACTATTTATCCTCCGTTGTCCTCAAAAGCTGGACAACCTGGACCAGCGATGGATTTAGCTATTTTAAGTTTGCACTTAGCGGGTGCCTCATCAATTTTAGGAGCAGTTAATTTTATTACTACTATTCTAAATATGAGAACACCAGGTATGACATTACATAAAATGCCTTTGTTTGCGTGGTCTATATTAGTAACTGCATTTTTATTATTATTATCTTTACCAGTATTAGCTGGAGCAATAACAATGTTATTAACAGATAGAAATTTCGGTACCGCCTTCTTTGAAGCCCAAACAGGAGGTGATCCAGTCTTATTCCAACATTTATTTTGGTTTTTTGGTCACCCAGAAGTTTACATTTTGATACTTCCAGGATTTGGAATGATTAGTCATATAGTTTCTACATTTTCTCGAAAACCTGTTTTTGGATATCTTGGAATGGCTTATGCAATGGTAGCAATTGGAATTGTCGGATTTGTTGTATGGGCGCACCATATGTACACAGTTGGATTAAGCACAGATACCAAAGCATATTTTTTAGCTGCAACAATGATTATTGCTGTTCCAACAGGAATAAAAATTTTCTCATGGATCGCAACAATGTGGGGTGGTTCAATATCTTTTAAAACACCAATGGTATGGGCATTAGGATTTATTTTTATGTTCACGGTCGGTGGGGTAACTGGAGTTGTTTTAGCTAATGCAGGTGTTGATACTGCAATGCATGATACTTATTACGTAGTTGCTCATTTTCACTATGTACTTTCTCTAGGAGCTGTTTTTGCAATCTTTGCAGGCTTTTATTATTGGTTCTCAAAAATGAGTGGTTATGAATATTCTGAGTGGATGGGTCAATTACATTTCTGGTTAACATTTATTGGAGTTAACTTGATTTTCTTCCCTCAGCACTTTTTAGGATTAGCTGGGATGCCGAGAAGATATGCTGATTATCCTGATGCATTTGCCGGATGGAATTATATATCTTCAATAGGGTCTTACGTGGCTGTAGCTGGTCTCGCTGTATTTTTTATGAATTTAATTTATGCATTTGCAAAAAAGAAAGCAGCCGCACAAAATCCATGGGGTGAGGGAGCAACAACGTTAGAGTGGACTGTGCCATCTCCACCAAATTTCCATACTTTTGAGGAATTGCCAAAATTTGAAGATGGTCAGGGTACACAAAAATCACACGGCTAATAAAATAAGAGCAATAAGAACTGATGGACAATTCAAGGCTAAAAAAAAGAAGCTTAAGCCAAGAAGATTTATTTAATCTTTCAGAGTTATTTAAGTTGATGAAGCCAAGAGTTATGTCATTGGTAATTTTTACTTGTGCAGTGGGTTTATTAACAGCACCCAACATTGTTTCAACTAAAGATGCAATTATTGGAATTCTTCTTGTTTCATTAGGTGCCGGAGCAGCTGGTGCTTTAAATATGTGGTATGAGTCTGATCTCGATGCTTTAATGACCAGAACCTGTTTAAGACCAATCCCGACAGGGAAAGTTAATAGAAATCAGGCTTTGATATTTGGTGTTACATTATCAATAGTTTCGGTTGTAGCTTTAGATTATTTTACAAACAGAGTTTCTGCTGCAATATTATTATTAACAATATTGTTTTATGTTTTTGTTTATACAATTTGGTTAAAAAGAAGAACTCCGCAAAATATAGTTATTGGTGGAGCGGCTGGTGCTTTTCCTCCAGTTATTGGATGGACTATTGCTACAGGCTCAATATCACTTGAACCATTGACATTTTTTTTAATAATATTTTTTTGGACACCCTCTCATTTTTGGGCACTCAGTTTATACAAATCTGATGATTATAAAAAAGCCAAAATACCAATGTTGCCACTAACCAATGGAATAGAAAGTACCAAAATCAATATATTTATTTATTCTTTATTGATGATACCGGTAATTATTTTTCCATATTTGATTAACTTTGTTGGCTTAACATTTTTAATTCCAACATTGCTATTAACTTTTTATTACAATTTTTTATGTTATGAATTATTTAATTTTAAAAAAAATAGATTTGACTCTAAGAAAGCAAAAGCTATCTTTGGATATTCAATATTGTATTTATTCTTAGTTTTTGTTTTCTTTTTGATTGATAAAATAATATGATTACACCAGACAAAAAAACAAAAAGAAAAAATCTTATTACCGCCCTAGCAATTATTGCGTTCATGATTTTTCTTTTCTTTTTTACTTTATACAACACAGGGGTATTTGATAGGTCGATATGATAGAAAAAAAGAAATTAACACCATTAGTTCTAGCTGGGATTTTTGTTTTGATGTTAGGTTTATCATATGCATCAGTTCCTCTTTATGAAATTTTTTGTAGAGTTACTGGTTTTGGAGGAACTACTCAAGTAGCAGACAAAGCGCCAAAAATTGTTTTAGATAAAGTAGTTAGTGTGAGATTTGATACCAATGTTAATAATTTACCATGGGATTTTAAAGCAAAATCAAATGTGATGGATGTTAAAGTGGGTCAAGTAAACAAAATTGAGTTTGAAGTAACCAATAATAGCAATGAACCAACTGCAGGTGTAGCAAGTTTTAACGTTTCACCCTCAAGCTTTGGAAAATATTATAGTAAACTTGGTTGTTTTTGCTTTGAAAAACAGGAATTAAAAGCTGGTGAAACTGCAACCTATGTGATGACTTTTTATTTAGACCCAGAAATGGTCAACGATGCTACTGTAAAAAATTTACAGGATGTAACTATGTCGTATACTTTTTTCTCGACAGATTACTATAAACAATCATAATCCAAAAAAATGTCAGCTGAAAAAAAACACGATTACCATTTAGTAGACCCAAGTCCTTGGCCTATCTATGTTTCATTCTCATGTTTAATTTTAGCTGTTGGCGCTGTTTACTACATGCATTATGAGGTTTCATGGGGAATGTACCTTGGATTTGCTTTATTAATTTATGGAGCATACATGTGGTTTAGAGATGTAGTAATTGAAGCTGAGCATCAAGGACATCATACACCTGTGGTTCAAATACATCATCGTTACGGAATGACTTTATTCATTGCCTCTGAGGTAATGTTTTTTGTTGCTTGGTTTTGGGCATACTTTGATGTGAGTCTTTTCCCAAATGACTTTGTTGGAAATGCATGGCCACCAAAAGATATAGAAACTTTTGACCCTTGGGATATACCATTAATAAACACATTGGTTCTTTTGTTGTCTGGAACTACTGTGACTTGGTCTCATCATGCTCTTTTAGAGGATGATAGAAAAGGATTTATTCAAGGATTAGTTTTAACAGTTATATTAGGAGTTTGTTTTACTGCTTTACAAGCTTACGAATATCATCATGCAACATTTGCATTTTCAGATCACATATATGGTTCAGTATTTTACATGGCAACAGGATTTCATGGTTTTCATGTGATCGTAGGTACAATTTTCTTAGCTGTATGTTTGTGGAGAGGAAAGTTAGGTCATTTCAACAAAGATCATCACTTTGGTTTTGAGGCAGCAGCCTGGTACTGGCACTTTGTTGACGTAGTTTGGCTATTCTTATTTGCCGCGATCTATATTTGGGGAAGCTAATTTGAACCTTGAGACATAAGTTTTTATTTTCAGTTTTTATCATATTTTTTATCTTTGTTTTTATTGCTTTAGGTACTTGGCAAGTAATTCGTTTAAATTGGAAGAATAATCTTATCCTAGAAATTGAAAATTCATTGAAAAATCCTCCAGTTCAACTTTCACAATCTAATCAACAAAATTATCTTAAAATCAAAACATCAGGTCGCGTTGATTTTGAGAAACAGATTTATTTATATAATTTAAATGACTCTGGAACACCTGGGTTTGAAGTTTTAAATCCAATTCTAATAGATGGTGAAAACTATTTACTCAATAGAGGATGGATACCATTTGAAAAAAAAGATACACCAGAGATAAATATATTGGATCAAAACAATATAGAAGGAACTCTTAAAACACAGGGAAGAAAAAATATATTTAAACCAGATAATGATATAAAAGAAAATTACTGGTTTAGTTTGAATAGAGAAGATATCTCAAAATTTACTGGTAAAGAATTTTCTAAATACATAATATATTTAGATGGAAATTATCAGTTTCCTAGACCAAAAAAAATTACTGCTAATATTTCCAACAATCATAAAAAATATGCAATGACATGGTTTTCATTAGCGATTTCAATTCTTTTGCTATATCTATATTTTAGAAAAAAGAATTATTAAATGAATTATATAAGTACAAGAAATAATCAGAAAAACTTTACTTTTAAAGATGTTTTCCTCAAAGGTTTAGCAGATGATGGGGGACTATTTGTTCCCAAGTCAATTAAACCCTTTAAAAAGGAAGAATTAGATAATCTAAAAAACCTGAGTTACAATGATTTGGCTGCTGAAATAATTTATCCATTTATAGGAGATTTCATGTCTAAAGATGATCTAATCTCTTTGATTTCAAAATCATATTCAAATTTCAGATCCGACGATGTTGTAAAAATATCAGATCTAGGAGATTTAAAAGTATTAGAATTATTTCATGGACCTACACTTGCATTTAAAGATATCGCAATGCAATTAATAGGTAATTTTTATCAATATCACTTAGGCCGTGATCAAAAAAAAATTAATATAATTGTTGCAACTTCAGGCGATACAGGTGCTGCTGCCATAGACGCTTTAAAGGGAAAAAACAATTTAAATGTTTTTGTATTGCACCCTAATAATAAGATTTCACCAGTACAAAGAAGACTAATGACAATACATGAGGAGAATAACGTATTTAACATTGCGGTAGAGGGCAATTTTGACGATTGCCAAAATTTAGTAAAAGCAATGTTTAATGACGAAAAATTTTCCAAAGCAATTAATATGTCGGGTGTAAATTCAATTAATTGGGCAAGAATAGTTGCTCAATCGGTGTATTATTTTTACGCTTACTTTAAAATTGGAAACGGCCAACCACTATCTTTTTCTGTTCCAACAGGAAACTTTGGTGATATTTACGCTGGTTATTTAGCGAAAAAACTAGGTCTTCCTATTGATAAACTAATCGTAGCTACAAATAAAAATGACATACTCCACAGGGCTATATCTGGTGGTGATTATAGTCAAAAGAAAGTTGAGGAAACAAATACTCCAAGCATGGATATACAAATAGCAAGTAATTTTGAAAGACTTTTATATGACGTCAAAGATTGTAACTCAGAAGTTACAAAAGATGTAATGGCTGAAATAAAAAATAATACTTATAAAATTGATAAAAACGACTTAGACAAAATCAAAAAGAATTTTATATCTGAAATGCTTGATGAAAACGAAACTGTTGAAATGATAAAAACTATCAATGATGAGCATCAGATGGTAGTTGACCCGCATACTGCGGTAGGGATTGGTGCTGTAAGAAAATTAGGATTGGAAAAAAATTGTGTTGTATTATCAACTGCACACCCATGTAAATTTCCAAAAGCAATAGAAGATGCAATTTCAAAAACTGAAAATTTACCAGATAGTCTTAAATACGTTAATGACAGAAAAGAAAAATTTGAACTTCTGGCTAATGATATTGAAAAAGTTAAGAAATATGTAATGAATTCGATATGAAAATTAAAATAAAAGATCAACTCCCAGATACAGAGATTTTTCAACTTGTTGATGGAGAGCCTCAAAAAAGTAGATTAAGAGAAACTATCGGTAATGGTAAAGTTGTTTTGTTTGGTTTACCTGGGGCGTTTACATCAACTTGCTCTAAGCTTCATCTTCCCGGATTTGTGGCCAATGCAGATAAGATAAAAGCAAAAGGAATAGAAAATATATTTTGTTTATCAGTAAATGATCCTTACGTAATGAATGGTTGGGGAGAGATGAATAATACTGGAGATAAAATAAAAATGTTATCTGACCCATATTTATTATTTACGAAAGCAATTGGCGCAGAAGTTGATCGTAATGCAAAAGGAATGGGAATTAGATCAAATCGTTATTTAATGGTGATTGAAAATTTCATAGTTGTAAATATCCATGTTGAAAAAGAAACTAAAGAATGTGGGTTAACCTCAGCAGAAAACTTATTAAATAATCTAATCTAGGAAGGGCAGTTCTGTTGCCAGGTGCCCAATTACAAGTTGGCAGCATCTCTAGCAAGTAAATCTACTTCATTATTTAATTCATCCGTTGAATGGGCTTTTACCCAGTTCCAACTTATTTCAAACTCATTATTCAATAGATCTAATTCTGTCCAAAGTGCTTTATTGCTTACTTCTTTTTTGTTTGCAGTTTTCCATCCGTTTTTTTTCCAATTGTGTATCCATTCTGTTATTCCGGACTTTACATATTTAGAGTCTGTAAAAATTTGAACTTTACTTCCTTTTGGAATTTTTTTAAGCGCCTCTATAGGTGCTAATAATTCCATCTGATTATTTGTCGTATCTTTTTTACTTCCTTTGAGTTCAGTTTTTTCCCCATCATTTAATATTATCGCTGCCCAACCACCATTACCTGGATTACCAAGACATGAACCATCGGTATAAATTTTAATCATTAAATTAAATAATCCCTATAGTTTTTTAGATTATTATGAATTATCAGTTTTTGATAATATTCTCTTGGATCCTTAATTTTTATCAAAGCAGTTTTTGGAGTATTTGTATAGTCGTAAAGTCTTGTAAGAAAATATCTTATCGCAGCAGCTCGGCATAAAATATTCAATGATTTTTTCTCGATAATAGAGAATTTCTTAATACCCTCATATCCTCTAATTAAATTCTTAACCTTTTTTTTATTTAATTTAAATTGCGATTTTTTCTTATCAAAACAAAGAGCGTTGATACATATTGCTATTTCATACATAAAATAATCATTTGCAGCAAAATAAAAATCAATAATTCCAGAGATCTTATTTCTTTTAAAAAATATATTATCTATAAAAAGATCACCATGTATTATTCCATTTGGCAATTTTTTAGGCCATTTATTTTTAATTTCTCTAAAATTACTTTTTAGAAATTTTTCTAAATTAATAAATTTTTTTGATTTAAATTTAATACTTTTTAATAATGGATTTAAATTTTTTATGTTCATTGAATTTTTTCTAAACAATTTTATTTTTTTTGAGGATGAGTGCATTTGAGCTACAGTTTTTCCAATATCATAACAATTTTTCAAAGTGAGATTTTTTTTATCTTTTCCATCAAGAAATGAAACAACACAAGCTACCTTATTCTTGATTTTAAATAGATATTTCCCATCACGATTTTTCAATGGTTTTGGACATCTTATCTTTAGATCATTTAGTTGATCCATCAATTTCATAAAAAAAGGTATTTCTTTTTTTAATACTCTTTTTTCAAAAATAGTGAGAATATACTTTTTATTTTTTGATTTGAGTAAATAATTCGTATTCTCAATACCTTGTTTTATTCCTTTGAAATATTGAAAATTTTCAATATCAAATTTTTTATTTATAAAGGATAAATCCTTTTTATTAATCTTGGTATAGACGGCCATCTAATTTAATTTTTTAGGAACTTTGAAAACAACATCTTCTTTAATTATTTCCACTTCATCTATGGAGACACTAAATTTCTTTTTTAGGTTCTCTATGAAGTTTTCTACAAGTATTTCAGGCGCAGAGGCCCCAGAAGAAATTCCAATAGTGTTTGAATTTTCAATTAAATCATATGGTATTTCACTTTGAGAGTGAATAAGGTGAGCGTTAAGACAACCTGATTTTTTTGCAACTTCTACAAGCCTTACTGAATTTGAGGAATTTCTACTTCCTATTACAAAAAACATATCACAATTTTTCGCAATATTTTTTACTGCCATTTGTCTATTTGTTGTAGCGTAACATATGTCTTCCTTTTGTGGCTCACGAATGCCAGGAAACCTTTCTTTTAGAACCTCAATTATATCTCTTGTATCATCAACAGATAAAGTTGTTTGAGTAACAAATGCTAAATTTTTATTTTTTTCAAATTTATATTTTTTAGCTTCCTCTTCATTTTGAATGAGATCTATTGATCCCTCTGGTAATTGTCCCATTGTGCCAATTACTTCGGGATGATTTTGATGTCCAATAAGAATTAAGTGATAACCCATCTTATAAAGATTTTCAGCTTCTCTATGAACTTTAGATACTAATGGACAGGTAGCATCAACGTATGTCATCTTAAAATTTTCAGCTTCAGAGGGAACTTTTTTTGGAACGCCATGTGCAGAAAAAATCACAGGTCTTGTTTTATCTTTTATTTCCTCTAGTTCTTCGACAAATATGGCACCTTTTTTTTTTAAGTCATCAACAACAAATTTATTATGAACAATCTCGTGGCGTACATAAACTGGAACACCATATTTTTGTATAGCTTTTTCTACAATTTCTATTGCCCTTTCAACACCAGCACAAAAACCTCTTGGAGCAGATAATAGTATTTTAATTTCTTTGTTTTTCATTTTTTTCAATTAAATATTCCAGCAATATATGCGGAAAAGTTAAAGACGCCAAACCTATAAAAATGATTTTAATAATTGAACTATTAAAATCAAATTTATAATTAAGCAAATATAGACATATTAAACAAAAAGAAGCAGTTAAAATAGTTAGAGGTAGTGCTTTCTTTATAAAAATTTTCAAGCCATTTTTAATATTATCACCATCCAATTCATCTATTAATGAAATGCTATGTCTTATTGAATGTAAAAAACAAAAATAGGCAGTAAACGCGACTAAAGGTGATAGATAATAATTTAGGATCAAAATAGAAAAATAATCAAAAAAAATAGTTAAATTCTTAAAATTGAATTCTTTTACGAACAAAATAATACTTGCAATAGAACTTATAATTATTCCTAAGAGTATTAATTTGTTATTTTCTATATACCCCAAACTTGAGTAAAAATTTTCATTATCAACAAGTAATAATTTAAACAAAGATATGGTTTCGTCAAAATGAAAAAAAATAGGTGCTAAAATTATTAGACTTCCTTTTAAAAAATATAATATTTGAATTGAAAATGTTTCATTAATAATTAAAAATTGAGTATCTTCTTTTCCAAAATGGTATGAGGCAACAAATAAAAATATTATTAATGAAATAGAAGGAATTAAAATCCAAAAGACTATCACAATCGATGCTATTAATGTGTATGTAAAATAAAAAAGAGAAACATTACTTATTTTTAAAATTTTAAAAAGTTTCTCTCCTTTTAAGTGGTCTAAAGAGCCGTGTGATACGCCGATAACTAAAATTAAAAATAAACACAATAGCGGTGATAGTGTAAAATTACTGAATTTAAATATAATTAGAGAAAAAATATTACAAAATAAAAAAAAAATGAAAGAATGATTAAGATTAATTTTTTTTAAGTTAATATTCATTCAGGTCTAGTAAAATAAAGCTTTGATAAAAATCCATTTTGGCATTTTTAAAATTATAGTCAAATCTTCAAGGAAATTACTCTTATTTGATAGAAATTTGATAATTGTTTTAGGTGAACTTTGAAACATTTTAAAAAAAATTTCCGACATTCTTTGTGGATGTTTTTCAAGAACACGTAAAAATATTTCATCCAAAAATTGATACTTTTTACCGATTTCAAATTTTTTAGCATTATGAATATTTTCAATATTTTTTCTAATAAATTTACTATGTTCTTGTATATTCAAAAAGGTATATCCTGTACTTAATCTTGTCATACCACCAGCAGTTCCAATATTAATTTTATTTTTTTCATTTTTAAATGATGGATAAAAAAGTGGAATTGCACCTATTTCTTTATATGTAATTTTATAATTTTTAAAATTTAATTTCTTTTCGATATATTCTTTAATTTGTTGATCATAATCTTTTTGAGAATCATCATTTATTTTTGAGAGCCAGGTACTTTCAATCAATGCCTTATTTTTCGAAAAGGGAAGTGTGTAAAAAAAATGGACACTTTCCCTTTGATCACAATCAAAATCCATAAGATTAAAAATGTTTTCATCGAAATAATTGTTCTCTGTCTCTATCTCAACTCCACAAAAGTGTTGCCATAAATTTCTAAAATCTTTTTTGATAGAAGGAACACTATTGAATATAAATGAATTTTTGATGTTGATGTCTTTCAGTTCTTTTAAAAAAAAGATATTTTTATTTTTCTTTAATGAATTATTTATTTTCTCATAAAACAAACCACTATCGATGCTTTGATATGGATAATTTTCACATTCAAGAAAATTAGTTTTATTTGGCGCATTAACTGAAAAATTTTTCCAATTTTTTATGACACAATCCTCAAAATTATGTTCAGATACCTTCCAAAAAGACCAGGTCTTATCTCTTTTGTATTCATGTCGAGGTTCGATAATTGCTAAGGTTTTATTTTCTAATTTATTATGGATCTCCAATTCATAAGCTAGAGATAAGCCAGCACAACCACCACCAATAATTATGTAATCAAATTCTTTCATCAAGATTAATTTCTTTATTAATCAATAAATGATCATGTTCAATTTGGTCATCATTTTTATTTAATAAAGAAAGTATAATTAGATCATAAATTGATAAAATCGTCTCTAATGCTTTTTCAAAGTTTGAAACGTAAATTTTTCCAGATTTACTATAATTTTCAAAGGTTTTCTTTTTCAAAATTTTATATCCAATTTTTCTGTATATTCTTCTAGCAACCAAAATACTAAATCTTAAGCTTAGTGGGATTTCTCTTATGGAATAAAATGAATTTTTATAAAATGTATCTGCAAGTTTAATAGTTGAATTAATTTCCTCAAAATTTCCGTTTATATAAGATCTATTTTTTTTTGAGTCCTCAATTACATCTCTTGATATATTGGTGAGTTGCATTGCTATACCAAGATCGATTGCAGATTTAAGAGATTGTTTTTTGCTCACATTTAAAATTTTTGCCATCATCAGCCCGACTGTTCCAGCTACTCTATAACAATAAATTAAAAGATCTTTTCTAGTATCTATTTTTACATTTTGTTTTATGTCCGACTCTATCCCGTCAAATAAATCATAAATTATTTCCAGAGAAATATTGAATTCATTAATAATATTCCACATATTTTGAATAACAGGATTCTCAAAATTTTTTTGTTTAAAATCACTTACAAATTTTTGGAATTTTATTTTTTTTATTTCTATTTCATCTTCATCATCTGCAATATTGTCTACAACTCTACAAAAATCGTATAAATAAGAACAATTTTTATAGGTTTTTTTTGGTAAAAAAAAACCAGCCCAATTAAATGATTTTGCGTAAATAGATAAATAATTTTTAGAGGACATTATAAAATTTTATCTAAAACCTTTGCTGAGGAAAGTACTCCAGGTACACCTGCCCCAGGATGAGTGCCCGCGCCAACAAAATATAAATTGTTATAAATTTCAGATTTATTGTGAAATCTAAAGTAAGCAGATTGTGAGAATTTTGGTTGTATAGAAAAACCAGAACCATATTTTGTATTGAGATCTTTTTCAAAGTAGTCTGGAGTTAAATAAAAATCTTCGACAATATTTTCTTTTAGGTTTGGCATTAAATCTTTCTCCATTTTATCTACCACTAAATTTTTCATTTTTTCACCTTCTAACGACCAATCAATTTTTGATTGGTTATTGGGAACAGGAACTAGGACATAGAAACAATCATGTCCATCTGGTGCCATGGATTTATCTGTGGCAGTGGGTCTATGTAGATAATAACTTATATCGTTGTTTAATTTTTTATTATTAAAAATGTCATCAAGGTGTTCTTTATATTTATCGCCAAATTTAATGGTATGATGTTCAACGTTATCGTAAATTTTCTTGGTTCCAAAATAATAAACAAATAAACCCATTGAATATTCCATTCTATTTTTTTTCCATTTAAACATAAAAGAATTATTACTCTGGCCGTTTAACATTTTTTCATAAACACCTGGTGGATCTGCGTTACAGACAACTTTGTTAGCGTTTATTTTTTTTGAGTTGTCTAATTGAACCCCAGTAATCTCATTTTGATTTGAAATTATTTGAGTTACTTCAGATCCTTTTATTACCTCGATACCTTCTTCGTTCATTAATTTTTCAAAACCACTTATGATATTTCCTGTTCCACCCATAGAATAGTGAATGCCCCATTTTTTTTCTAAGTATAAAATCAATCCATATATGGAGGTTGTGGTAAATGGATTTCCACCAACTAAAAGAGGATGCATGCTCAACATTCTTCTTAATTTTTCATTTTTAATATAAGATGATACCAGTGAATATACTGACTTATAACTTTTAAGTTTGAGTAATGAGGGTAATTGTTTCATCATCACTGAAGGCTTGTCAAAGGGAACGTCAGCTAGTTCTGTAAAACCTTTGTCAAAAATTTTTTTAGTGAAATTAACAAGTTTTTCATATCCTTGAGCATCCTCTTTATTTATAAGCTCAATTTGTCTTTTCATTTCACTTTCGTCACCAGAGTAATTGAACTTTGATTTATCCTCAAAAATGAATTGATACCAAACTTTAAGAGGTGTTAATTTAATATAATCATTTGGATTTTTTTTAAATAATTCAAACAATTCGTTAATTAAGTATGGAGCCGTAATTACTGTTGGACCACCATCATAAATGAACCCATTCCTTTTAAAAACTCTTGCTCTACCACCCAGGTCTTTGTGTTTTTCAATTAATGTAACATTGTGACCCTTAGCTTTAAGACGAAGAGCGGCCGCTATACCACCAAAACCAGAACCTATAACTACAGAATTCATCATGATAATTTATATTTTTTTGGATAAATTGTAAAAAGTATTATGAGTTAATTTTTTTTAACTCTTCTTTAGTTTCTTCTAAATTTTTCTGAAACAACGTATCAAGTTTAGATTTATCGACTGAGGTTGTTATTATTTTTTTTACAGAGTCTATAGCTATTTTAACAGATGCATCTTTAATCTCTTTAATCGCCACTTCTCTCATTTGATTAATTTTATTTTTAGCCAAATTTTTCTTAATTTCTGACGATTTATGAAATTTATCATTAAGCTCGATGATTAATTTATCTGCATCTTTCTTTGCTTGATCAAGTATTTCTTTACTTTCAGATTGAGCTGTATCTAATTTTTTCTGAGCATTATCCAACAATTTTTTTGCTTCCCCCCTTAATTTTTCACTTTCATCTATCTCATTTTTTATGTCTAAGATTAATCTATTAAGAATATTATTAATTTTTTGAGGAACCTTTAAATATATCAGACCACCAAAAAATATTACAAAAGAGACCGCTACCCAAAAAGTTGAATCAATGACCATAATATTTATCTCCATTTTTTTTTACTAGATCATTAACAATTGCAGAGATACTGCTATTATTAATTTCTGCCCCAATTAATTTTTTCAAAATTTCATTAGATGTTACAACGGCAATTTTATTAATTTTTTCTGGAGCACTTTGTCTTAAAGTTTCTATTTCTGCTTCAGCTTTTTTAATTTCATCATCAATTTGTTTATCTAAAATCTCTTTTTTAGAATTAATATTTTTGATTACTTTTTCTCTAGCGTCTTTAAAAATGTTCTTTGCTTCAATTTTACTTTTAAGAACGATCCCATCAAATTCTTTTAGTTTAGCTTCACTACTCTCCCTTTGTTTTTCAGCTGCCTCAATATTTTCTTGGATTTGTGATTTTCTTAATTCTAAGTTTGCACTTATTTTTGGTAGTATAAGTTTAGATAAAACAATATACAAAACTCCAAAAGTGAGTACGAGCCAGAAAATTTGTGAAATCCAAAACTCTGGATCTAATTGAGGCATTCCTCCACTCTCCGCCGCAAAAATCTTTTTTATAAAAAAGAAATTTGCAATTAATGAGTATAAAAATAGTTTTTTAAACATTAATTAAAACGCGAAAAGAATAATCAATGCAACAACTAGTCCAAATAGTCCTGTTGCTTCTGCAAGAGCAAATCCTAAAAGTAAATTAGGAAATTGTTTTTGGGCTGCAGATGGATTTCTCATTGCACCAGATAAATAATTACCAAAAATTATTCCGATACCTACTCCAGCTCCAGCTAAAGCTATAGCTGCAAGTCCTGCTCCAATCATTTTTGCTGCTTCTAATTCCATTATATCCTCCTTATAAGTTAATGGTGTAAATTTAATGCATCATTCAAATAAATGCATGTTAAAATTGCAAAAACATAAGCTTGAAGAAAAGCAACTAGTATCTCCAAACCAGTTAAAGCAACTGAAAAACTCAGTGGAAGCCATCCACCAACAATTCCGAGGCTTACGACAAAGCCCCCGAAAACCTTCATCATAGTGTGTCCAGCCATCATGTTTGCAAACAATCTTACTGATAAGCTGATAGGTCTACTTAAATATGAAATAATTTCAATGACCACAATTAACGGTAAAAGAACGATTGGGACACCACTTGGAACAAATAGTTTTAAGTAACCAAAGCCATGTTTTATAAAACCAATAACTGTAACTCCAATAAAAATAAAAGCTGCTAATATGAAAGTCACAATGATATGACTAGTCACTGTAAAAGTGTAAGGTATCATGCCGAACATATTACAAAACAAAACAAACATAAATAATGAAAAGATAAATGAAAAATATGGCTTAGCTTTTGAACCAGCGGTATCGCTGATCATTTTTGATACAAATGAGTAGCTTAATTCAGCTAAGAGTTGGATCTTATTTGGAAGTATTGAATTTTTCTTTGAACCAAGGTTGAATATTATTAAAATCGCAAGAGAACTTATGACCATGAATAAACTAGCGTTGGTAAAAGAAATATCAAATGCGCCTACTTTTATTTCTGGACCAATTCTATAAACTTCGAATTGTGTCATTGGGTTAGCTGCCATAAATCCTTATCTATTTTTGCATTTTTTTTGCGGATCTAATCACATTAATTATCCCTGCAACTACACCTACAAAAAAAAATATTAAAATTAACCAGGGTTTAGTACCAAAGGTCTTGTCCAAAAGAAACCCAATAATTGTCCCTACGGCGACTGCCGAAACTAGCTCAGTACTTAGCTTAAAAGCAGTGCCAATTGGAGATTGATTATCTTTTTTATTTTCTATATCTCTTTTTGAAACTTTTTTCTTTGCAATCTCTAAGCGAGTTTTAAATGGATCTTTCGACATTTTAATTAATTATTTAAGCAACCATGCTTTCTGCTTTTTGTAAATCAACAGCCACAAGCTGACTTATTCCCTTTTCAGGCATGGTGACGCCATAAAGTCTGTTCATTTTTGACATTGTCAAAGCATGGTGAGTAACAATGATGAATTTAGTATTTGTAATTTTTATTAGTTCCTCAAGCAAGCCACAAAATCTTGTTACGTTGGCATCATCTAAAGGTGCATCAACCTCGTCTAAAACACATATAGGTGAGGGGTTAGTTAAAAAAACAGCAAAAATCAAAGATAGTGCAGTCAAAGCCTGCTCACCTCCAGACAATAAAGTTATTGATTGGAGTCTTTTTCCAGGAGGACTTACCAACATTTCCAAACCAGCTTCTAAAGGATCATCAGAGTCAACTAATTCAAGCTTAGCATTTCCACCATTAAATAATTTTGTATAAACCTCATTAAATTTTCTATTTACCTTATCAAATGCCTCAATTAGTCTTTCCCTTCCTTTTTGATTTAATTCATTAATACTATCTTTAAGTTTTATAATTGCTGTAACTAAGTCTGCTCTATCTTGTTCCATTTTCTTAATTTCTGTTTCATATTTTAAAGTTTCTTCGTCAGCCTTAAGATTAACCGAGCCTAATTTTTCTCTTTCTTGTTTTTTTTTATCTAATAAGTCTTCTTGATTAACAGCATCAGGTAGTTCTTCGACACCAAATAAATTTGAATTTTCTAAAATGTTTTCCTCTGTAAGATTTAGCTCAGAAATAACTCTATCAACTAAATCATTTTTTCTTTTTTTTAGTCCTTCAATTGTTGCCCCTGAACTTGCTTTTCGTTCTCGTATCTGAATAGATTGTTCTTGAATATCGTTTAGTTGATTTCTAAGAGTATCAATTTTTTCATCTGTGGTACTAATAATTTGCTCATTCTCATTTTTTTCACTCTCAGAAATTCTTAAATTTTCAGAAATTTGCCCCTTTTTTTCAGCCTGAAATTTTGGTTGATTGTCAAGTTTATCTCGTTGCACATTAAGTTTATTTTTTCTATCACTTAATTCTGCTACCATTTTTTCCGAATTAGATAATAGATTTTTCCAACTCTCGATCTCCTTATCAATTATTGCAATTCTCTCATTTCTTTTGACAGACTCTCTTTTGATATTTTGATTTTTACTATAACTATCTGCGTATTCTTCTATGACGAACTGGCAATGATCTAGTGATTTAATTGCATCATCATTTTTTTGTGAATTAATCAATTGTTTAATTTTATCAATTTCTGATTTTAATTTATTCTTACTATTTTCTAAATCTTCATTCGATTGTTTCTCAGTTTGATAATATTTTGTGTCGATTTCAATAAGCTCACTTTTTTCTTCTTTCAGTCTTTTTTCATTTGAGTTTGCATCAATCACTATTCCTCTTTCCCTACTAATATCATCATCTATTGTTTGTAGAGATTTTTTTACGTTTTCTATTTCGTCTTGAATTCTACTATTTTCCTCATCTAGACTTTTAAGCTCTAAGTTTAGCCTTTGTATCTTTGATAAATTTTCAATATTTTTTTCTCGTAGAGGAGTTATTTTATCAACCTCAGTTTTAATCAGTTTTTCTAATTCGTTAATTCTATTGTTAAAACCACTGACTTCACTTTCTGCCTCTGTATTAATTTCATTTTCTATTTTAATTTCTTTATCGATCTCTAGTAATTTTAGATAATATAATCCTGCTTCAATTTTTTTTATTTCATCAGAAATATTTTTGTATTTTGTAGCCTCCTCAGCCTGTTTTTGTAAATTTGCTAATTGCCTTTCCTGTTGCCTTCTTAATTCATCAGCTCTCTTTAGATTATTTTCTGCAGCGCTTAATCTTAGTTCAGCTTCATGTCTTCTGACATGTAATCCAGAAATTCCCGCAGCCTCCTCTAAAATTGCTCTTCTATCAGTAGGTTTTGCAGTAACAAGGGCACCAATTCTACCCTGACTAATCATTGATGGAGAGTGAGCTCCAGTTGATAAATCTGCAAAAAACATTTGAGCATCCCTTGCTCTGACTTCTTTGTCATTGATATAAAACTTCGAACCTTTATCTTTTTCTATTTTTCTTCTAACATTTATTTCATCTAACTCTCTAAATTGCACTGGACCCTCGTTATTTTCATTGGCAACTGTTACTGAAACTTCAGCAATATTTTTAGAAGGTTTGTTTGATGTTCCTGAAAATATAACATCTTCCATGCCTGATCCTCGCATGCTTTTTGCAGATGTTTCACCCATTACCCATCTCAAAGACTCAACAATATTTGATTTACCGCAACCATTTGGGCCAACAATACCTGTCAAACCATTTTCAATTAAGAAATTAGTTTTATCTGCAAATGACTTAAATCCATTGAGTTGGATTTTTTTAAACTCCATGGATTAACTTATATCAGTTTTTCTAATGTTTTTTTTAAATTTTTATAATTAAGAGATTTTTCAAACTTTTCGTTATTAATTATTATCGTAGGAGTAGAATTAACTTTAAAATTTTTTGTCCCCTCGATTCGATCATTTAAAACATAATCTTCTATTTCTTTATTGTTAATACATTTTTCAAAATCAATATCGAACCCAGCGTTTTTAAGAAATTCTTTTAAATTATTATTTACATCTTCTATTTCCTTACCTTTTACCCAAGCTTGTTGATTAGAGTAAAGTTTTTCCAAAATTTCTAGGCTTTGATCTTGTTTACAAAGAGAAATTTTTGAAGCATTTAAAGCAGCAATATCTAAAGGAAAGTGTCGAAATTCTATTTTGACCAGTCCTTTATCTATGAAATCTTTTTTAAGAGAGGGGTAAACATCTTTATGAAAATTTGCACAGTGACTACATGTTAGAGACTCGTAGGCAATTATGGTAATCTTTGCATTTTGATTTCCTGAAACTATCCTCTTTATTTCTGCGCTAGCAACAGTATTTAATCCAAAAATTAGTGTTAAAAATAGAAATAATTTTTTCATTTTTCTTTAAAAACTTTTGTTAATTCAATCAATGAATTTTTGATTTGCTCATTTTTAACATCATTAAGTTTATTTTTATATTTATTGTTTGTCACAGGTTTATTCTGAATTATTTTTAGATTATCTATTTTATTTTCATCGTTAAAACTTGTAAATTTAATCCGTTTTACAACTTCATCTTTAAAAAAAGCATTCATTCTATCCATAATTTCTTTTTTTGAATATTCTAACTCAACTTCATGACCTCTCTGCACCATTATTAAGAGCGTGCTTACACTGAACTTGTTGGTATTCTTAAAAGATTTTGGATAACAAACTTTAAATAATTTTTCACCCGCTATATATCTCCAATTATTAAGCGTTTCAGAATAAATTTGGCCTCTTTTATTTATTACTCTCCTAACGTTTGTTGGTAAAGTGTCTTTAAGAGATCTTAATCCTTGAATGCTACTACCTCTCTGCTTAGAATATTTTTTAAATTGCATATGAAAGAACAAATATTAACAAAAAAAATTCTTAATTGGTATGATTTTAATAAGAGAAAATTGCCTTGGCGAAAAAAAATCTCACCCTCAAAAAAACAATATTATACGTTGTTAAGTGAATTTATGTTGCAACAAACTCAAGTTGCTACAGTCATTCCATATTTCAATAAATTTATAAAACAAATTCCAAATTTTCATAGTCTTGCAAAAGTTGAAAATAGAAAACTTTTAAAACTTTGGGAGGGACTTGGTTATTATTCTAGAGCAAGAAATTTAAAAAAAACTGGAAAAGTTGTAATCAAAAATTTTAATGGAAAACTTCCAGATAATTTTGAGGAATTAATTACATTACCTGGAGTAGGAAATTACACTGCAAGTGCTATTTTAGCAATTGTTTTCAACAAACCATACATCCCACTAGATGGAAATATCGAAAGAGTTTTAAAAAGATATCTTTATTTGAAAAAACAAAGTGAAATACAAAAAGAAAATCTTATAAAAAAAAAAGATATTTTTGGTAAATCATTGAGGTCAAGTGATTATGCTCAAGCGCTTATGGAATTAGGAGCATTAATTTGTAAGCCAAATAATCCAGTTTGTTCTCAATGTCCTGTAGCTGAGAGTTGTAAATCTTACAAAAAAAAGGATTTTAGCATTACGAAGAACAATAAAAAAAATAAAGATAAATATTTTATACTTCAGGTTTATAAAAAAAAACAAAGATATTTATTAATAAAAAATACTAAATTTAATTTTTTGAAAAATTTAAAGATATTTCCAATGGAGGAAACGTCCAAAACAAAAAATTTCAATAAAAATATAAATTTCAAAATGTCTAATATGAATATGAACATTAAAATTCAATATTTAAAAAAATATGAAAAATTCAAGTCACCACATTGGATAGATGAAAAAAAATTAGACAATTACATGTTGCCGTCATTTACAAAAAAAATTGTAAAATTTTTAGAGAAAAATTAATGAAGAAAGTAGCTATTATTGGAGCTGGTATTTCAGGATTATTTATTGCTAATTTATTCAAAAAAAACTCAGGTTATCAAGTAGTAATTTATGAGAAGAATAATTCGATTAATCTTGAGGAAGGTTATGGAATTCAATTATCTGTCAATAGCGTGAAGTTTTTAAATGAAATTGAATTTAATAAATTTGAAAATGCAAGAAAGTTTAATCCAAAAAAGATTATTTTTTTTTCATCTAAAAACTTCAAAAAGATATGTGATTTAAATATCTCTGATTTTAATTCAGAGAATTGCCAGTACACTACTTTAAAAAGATCTGATTTAATAAATTTTTTGAAAAAGGATATAGAAAATTTAATTAAATTTAATCATAATGTTTCGAGTATAAATAAAGAAAATCAGAAAATTCAACTTACTTTTGAGAACAATGAAACTTTTGAATGTGATTATTTAATCATTTCAGATGGAGTTTTTTCAAAAAGTAAAAGCTTGATTTCCAACAATAAAAGTCAACCAAAATACAACAACACACTAGCGATAAGAGGAAAGATAGCAAATTCTTCTAAAATCGATAATGAAAATATTTCATTATTTTTAGGCTCTGATTTTCATCAGGTAATTTATCCAGTAAATCAAAATGGAGACTTAAATTTTATAGCAATTATGAAGTATGAACTTACTTTAGAACAACAAAAAAATTATTCTTTATTCAAAGAAAATTCTTTCATTAGAAAAGTTTTAGAAAAGGTTCCAAAAGAAAATAAAGAATTTTTTGATAAAATTAAGGAATTAAAAATATTCCCAGTATTTGTCAGTAAGGACTTTTTTAAAGCAAATAATGATAACATTAATTTTATAGGTGATGCTTTTTTTGCTTTTCCACCTTCATTTGCTCAAGGGGCATCTCAGTCCATAGAGGGTGCTTATGAATTATATAAAAGTATAGAAAATAACTCAGAAGGTAATTTCTTTAAAAATAGAGTCATTAAAACAAAAATGGTTTATAAGAGATCTAAACTAAATCAATTCGCATTTCATTTATCTAATCCTGTGGCTATTTTTTTTAGAAATATTTTTTTGAAAAAATTTATAAAAAACAAAAAATTTTTAGACTCTTATTTAGGTAAAATTTATAATAATTAGTTTTTTGAAATTAATCTTTGTCTTAAATTATCTATCGGCACTATTTGCCCATTAAGATTGTAATGCCAATAAGTCCAGCCATTACAACTTTCTGCTCCCAATATTGATGCAGCTACCTTGTGAATTGAACCTTCTTTTTTTGCATGTTTTATACTTCCATCAGCCATAATTTTTGCACTGATTTTCTTTTTATTATCAAAAATAGTAGTGCCTGGTTTAATTATTCCTAATTCTACCAATGACCCAAAAGGTATTCTTGGCTTAGATCTACCATTTTGCAAAGTATCTAAATAATCATCTTCTATAGGTTTTGTATTTTTTATTCGTTGTTCAGCTGCCTTATAATAGGTTTTTTCTTTTTCAATTCCGTAATAATTTCTACCCAATTTTTTTGCAACTGTTGCTGTTGTTCCTGATCCTAAAAAAGGATCTAAAACTAAATCATTTTTATTTGAGGTTGCTAGTAAAATTCTGTGAAGTAAAGCCTCGGGTTTTTGAGTAGAATGCACTTTTTTACCATTCTTTTTAAGTCTTTCATAACCATTACAAATCGGTAACTCCCAGTTCGATCTCATTTGAAGATCATCATTTAAACATTTTAAAGATTGATAATTAAAAGTGTATTTTGATTTTTCTGATTTTGATGCCCAAATCAACGTTTCATGTGCATTAGTAAAACGTGTCCCCCTGAAATTTGGCATAGGATTTTTTTTATTCCAGATGACGTCATTTAAAATCCAAAAACCTAAATTCTGAATAATGGTGCCAACTCTAAAAATGTTATGGTAACTGCCAATCACCCAAATAGCTCCATTTTTTTTCAAAATTCTTTTACATTCTTTTAACCACGAGTAGGTAAATTCATCATACTTTTTAAAATTTTCAAATTGATCCCATTTATCATTGACTGCATTTACCTTAGACCTATCAGGTCTTATAAGCTCATTTCTTAACTGTAAGTTGTAAGGAGGGTCAGCAAAAATTAAATCAAAAGTCTCATTAGGAATTTTTTTAAGTTCTTCTAAACTATCCCCATTTATTAATTTATTTTTTAAATCTAAATTCATTTTATAAAAATAAATTAGACTCCAAAAAGATTCTTGGGTCAACCTAGGATTGAATTATTTGGATTCCATTTGTATGATGGTGGTTCACAACAACTACATCTGGTGTTTCTACGTGAAACTATTTTAACTTGCTGATCGGTGAAAAAGTTCTTCTATGGTGAGAAGTGATCCCAAATTTTTTTATAGCTTTAAGATGTTGTTTAGTTCCATATCCATAATTTTTACTCCAGTAATAATTTTTAAATTTCTTAGCTAACTTAGAGATCATTTTATCACGTGTAACTTTTGCTATGATTGATGCTGCAGAAATAGATGGTATTTTTTGATCACCTTTAATGACTGACTGAAGTTTATAATTTTTTAAATTTGGTGTTTTATTTCCATCGACCAAAATCAGTTTTGGTTTTTTTTTGAGTTTTTTAATCGCTCTTTCCATAGCTAATAGGCTTGCATGAAGAATATTTATTTTTTCAATTTCTGAGACAGAAGCTTTACCTGTGGCCCAAATAGAGTTTTTTTTAATGTATTTAGCTAAAAATTCTCGTTTATTTTTTTTTAAACTTTTTGAGTCTTTCAATAACTTCTTATTTATGGTCTTATTCAATATTACGGCTGCTGCATAAACAGGTCCAATTAAGCTACCTCTGCCAACTTCATCAACTCCAGCAATAGTTTTCATTAAATCCTAATATTTAAATCTTGAATTTTTTGTTTAATTTTTTTTAGATCTTCCCATGAAAATTTTTTATTTTCTGGAAATCTAATTAGATAGGAGGGGCTAAAAGAAATCATGATAGGAATAGTTTTATTCTTTAAAATTATTTCTTTCCACTTACCTCTCTCATTAGATATTTTGCTTAATCCTGTAATTGCCTCCATTGCTGTGCTGCCCATTAAAATTAAAATTTTTGGATCTATTATTGCAATGTGTTCTTTTAAAAATATTGCATAACGTTTTATCTCCTGTACAGTTGGTTTTCTGTCTTCTGGTGGTCTGAAATTAATTGAATAGGTAGTGTAAATATTTTCTCTTTTTATATTTATTGCTAGTAACATTCTATTTAAGAGATTGCCTATTTCTCCCTGAAAGCATAAACCTGTTTTATCTTCTATTTCGCCTGGAGTTTCTCCAATTAACATAACTTCAGCATTAACGTTGCCTTCGCCCAGGACTAAATTCTTAGAATTATTTTTTAAATTACAATTTTCAATTGAATTAATCTTTGTTTTCAGATCATTCAGCAGTTTATTTTTATTTATTGAGGTGTTTTGATTTTCAGCTGAGTCGCCTTTAAATCTATTGATTGGTTTATCGCTAAAAATAAAATCAGTTTCAATTGTTTTCATGAATTCTTGAGCATATTTAGCATTTTGATTTAAAGTCTTTTTAATCATACAATGTAGTAATGGTTCTTAAAAATATTAAATTTATACTTATTATATTATTATTTTATCAGAACACTTTGTTTACGAAAAGTAATTCTTTTGAAAAAATTGATTCTAAAAATTTATCAAAATATTTTTCAGGTGTAGTTGCTTTTGGTAATAAAAAAAATTCTGAAGCTTTAGATTTTTTTAATTCATCTAAAATTTTGATTAATGCTCATGATCCATTTTTAAAAAGGTATGTATCTTCGTTAGTATTAGAGAATAAAGTAATGCAAGCGATTCAAATTATTAAACAAAATTATGAAAATGAAAATATAGATTTTTTCGATTCTTATTTATTATTAATAATTGATAATTTAAAAAAAAATGAGTTAGATATTGCCTATGAATATATTTCTATTGCAAATAATTTTGCAGAACAGGATAGGTTTAATTTAGCAATTTTAGAAAGCTTAAAACAATATGTTTATCTCTTTAAAGAAAAAAAATTTTTAGACGATAAGAAAAACTTTGGAAGACTATCTTATATTTCAGAAACATTTCAAAAGTGTTATTTAGATGATCCTAATACAGGGAGATATTTCTCAAAATTGATAAATGATCCTGAGTCTGATTTTACTAGGTATATTTATTTTTATATAAGTTACTTAGTTGAAAACGATAATTTAAATGAAGCAAAAGTAATTACTGACGAAATAGAATTTTTAAATTCAACATTGCTACTATCACAAGGTAAAAGTTGGATTGACAATGGAAACTTGCAAAAATTTCAAGAGGTTTTTTCATGCAAAAATCATAATGATTTAATTGCTGAATTTTTGTTTTTAATATCAAATCTGTATTCTGCACAAGACAATTATGAGATGTCAAATTTTTACTTAAATTTGTCAAATTTTCTCAATCCTAGATTTGTATTTAATTTATCACTAGTTGCAGAAAATCATTATTTTAATAAAGACTATGAAAAGG
>CACOKG010000003.1 GCA_902627745.1 uncultured Pelagibacteraceae bacterium
AAGATTTAAACTTTAAGAACATTGGGAATACTAATAAGAGTAAAGATTATAAAGATGAATTGAAAAAAGTTTTTAATAGCACTGTAAAAGCAATTAAAGATAGAGTGTTGATTAATGACTTTTTAAATAAACTTGAAAATTTTGATACTGGCGTCATTGAAGACAAGGTAAAAGAGAAACTGAATAAAAATAAAGATAAACTTAAAAATAAACTTAAAAGTCTTATCAATTAATGAAAGTTTTTTTGTTTATTAATATTATTATTACAGCATTTAATATTTTTATTTTATCTTATGCTTACTCACTTAAATTCTTTCCACTTAAATGGAGAAAAAAGATTAATCAAGATACTCTTGTAGGTTTAGCGATTATATTTGTGACGATGTTAAATATGTTTGCATGGATAATATATTTTTATTATGAAATATTCGATCCGTTTAAAGATTTAAAAAAACTTTTTGCCTAAAAACCAACGTCTCGCCAACCACCTCTATTAGATAACACTTCACCTGCAATAGCTAAGATGGAATATAAAGTTTGTTCTGTTTCGGATGGTCCTGCAACGTTTGCAAAAAGTTTATTATCAAAAATAACTAGCTCAGACAAAACTCCTTCTCTGACAAATACACATGCGCTTCCATTTGCTCGACTTCCTTTAATTAATTCATGTGAATTATTAGTTCCGCATTCATCATCAGATGCACAAATATATGCATTTCCTATATTACATCTATTAGCACCTGCCGGTGGTTCATAAACAGGAAAATATACTTGTCCTTGAAACAATGTTGGTGGTGCTGAGGTTTTTCTAAATGAATTTATAGTATTTAGATCACTAGTTGGCAAACCATCCACAGTATCCAAATGAATAACCCAAGCATCTTCTGATGTAGGACAATCGTCACCGGAGACATCACCAGTTACATCAGAACATACTGCTGCATCATCAATACTTCTTGCCGCATCTGCTCCTAAGTGAGCTGTTTCAATAAATGTGGGATCCGTCTCTCTCGGAATTTGTACACCATTTAAATGTCTAAAGAATGGATAATCTCTATCTCTTATGCCATATAAAATATTATCCATAAATCGTCCTCTTGCTCCCAATTGATTAAAGTTTCCTGTCCCCCCAAAGAGATAGAAGTCTTTGGTATCTACTCCCACTCCAGCATCCATGCCAAAGAATGATACTCTTCCATTTAATCCTGAAGCATTAAGTTTAAAAAGTGTAGTCTGGTCAAATAATTGTGCTCCATTTTTTGTAGAGTCTGTTAAATTTATTTTTGTAATTTTACCTTCTCGATCGTTGACATATACCATCGCTCCTCGCCATGGTATACCAAAAGCTGTATCTGGTGTGATAACGATTGGCGTTGTTGGAACTGAATTGTCTATGTCACTTCCAGTGGGTGTATCAATGATATCATTACCAATTGCAATACCATTTGGTGCAGTGTCTATTATTGTAATTGGTCCATTATTTTGAGCAGCTCCATAAATTCTTCCTGGATCTTCCATATTATTTAATTCAACTAAGTATACAGCAGAACCTGTACACAAGTTGTTCGCAGCAAGGCCACCTCCCATAATCGCAACATACTTATCAAAATTTCTATCATCTATCTGGTTTGGATTGTCTGATGGTAGTCTAACTATTCTTGGCGTAGACCAAGTTTCTCCCATTTTACTATAGTCAAATTCAGGTGGAATTCCTGTTGCTGCTGAGCAAGTAGATTGTATAAAAAAGTTATCTGTTTGTCTTGTTTCATTGACGCTTCCACCTGGATTATATGTTAAGGCTTCCTCAAAAGTAATACGTAATGAACCATTAACCATTCTAGCTTCAGTAAATGGCACTGGTGCAAGTTCTCCACCACCTATCGATGCTGAGACATTAATCATCTCTGGTGGAACTACATCATTATCTGGTACATCAAATTGAATAGTATCGAATGTATAAGTTGTTCCTCGATAACATGTATTGGTCCCATTAGCAGCAAAACCACCAGTGACGTCATCGTTGCTTTGACAAACTGCAACTGTGTCTTGTATATCTGTGGCATCATTATCTGGCCAGCCATCCTGATTTAAAGCATCATCTAAATTTTGATTTGCTGTTAGTGCTTCTCTTGAATCTGATATATTAACAGTATTAGCAGTATATTGTCTTTCTGTTATAAATCCGTTTTCATCAGCGATGTAAACAACTTGATTAATATAATCATTATATACTGAGAACATATGTAATGGACCCACACCAGGCTCGATGATTGGGTTTGTCACATCTAAAACCGAGAAACCCGCTCCTCCTCTACCGTAAGGAACCACTAGTATAGTATGCCAAGATGGGTCATCCTCTGGCTCACCATTAGGCAGCAATCCTCTCATAAAAACATCATGCACGATAGGTGAACCATCAACGCCAAATATTGCATTTGATCCTCCAGTACCATTATTGCCAACATTATCAAGCTGTTGATTAATTTTTATAGGTAATCTTCCTGCTATAAATGGTGGAATAAATCCCCACTCTTCGTCTCCAGTTTCTGCATTGATTGCATGTAACATTCCACTATTAGATCCAGCATAAAGAACATTTCTTCTTTGAGATTTTATAGCTCTAAAGTTTTGATAATTATTAATAGTTCTATAATAAGCTTCTTGATTAATGTCTGTGAACTGAGTGTTTCCGTCTGGAGCCCCAATTTCAATCAATTGTGAATGATAAATATCTCCCTGGACGTGGTCACGTGTCTCAGTAATATCACAATCACCATTATAATCGAAATAATCAGCACCTCTCATAAAACTAATTAAACCACTTAACTCATCAGCGGTACCTGCTGCACCAAGATTTGGACAGCGCTGACCAGCTGTACCGTCATAAAGGTCTACTAGATTAAAGTCTAGTTGATTGAATAATGCAGAAATCTCATTTCGAGTTTCATCCGTGTCGGTGAAATTATTCCAATTGCCAATGTATGAAAACGCTGGCATTGCAGTCCAAATGTTTCTATCATCTCGAGCAGCTTGAAGTCTAACTCGTTCAGCAGAACTCCAATTTCCTGGATGATTTTCCTCATGTTCCACAGTGCCATCCGCATTTAATTGTTTTCTCAAGATTGTTCCCTGCCATTCACCAAATTGTTCATAAGCAAATTGTGCTTGATACAATGAACCTCCCTCTTGAATTGTTGCGGTTATCGATGGTGCAGTAAAAGCCAGTCTTTCAGCTATTATTTGTCTTATAATGGATTGCAATTGGGTTCTTAAATCTTGAGGAGTATCTGCTACAATTGTATCCATGCACTCTTGATCTCCAGCAGTATCACATGAACCTATTCTTGCTAAAGCATCAAATGATCTCATGCCTCTGTTACTGATACCACCACCATAAGCAACCATTAAAGTTTTTACTCCAAATTCCTGTCTTAATCTTGTCAATCGCTCTGCGGTTCGACCTGCCTGACCATTAACACCTGTACCTGTCTGTTCACCGTCTCCAATAACTATAACGTAGTTTAATTGACAATCTGAGTTTGGATCAATCGGAGAGGACACGGGTCCTTCAAAATATTCTAAAGCTATTTGAGAAAAAGCCTCTGAGTCTGTTCCCCATTCAACTCCTAGAGTGTCAAGTACTGCCATAGCATTTGCAGCTCCATTAGGACCTATTCCAACATTCAAACATGAATTTCTAGTACATTCCACACTACGCCCCTCGCCTGGTGAATTACCCGTCCAGCCACCATAGTAGTTACATCTTGTACCATTACTATGACACCATGCACCACCAAGGGGTCTAACTCTTCTACCTCTTTCACCCTGACCTGCATTCCAGTGACCGAAACCAAAATTGGCTCCAGAGGTTAAAGTACCATCACTGAAAACAGCCCTTAGAGCAGATCTTGCTCCAGACCATCTAGTAACTTTTCCTCCGCCAAGCGAGTTTTGCCACATATTATCTCTATTAGCCGTATTAAAAGATGCTTCCGATAATTCAGTGACAAAAGATCTAGATGAAAATAAAATTCGATCCCCAATAACTCTCAAACCACTAACACCCCTATCTATTCCAATACTATCCGCTGCGATACTACCTGGATTTCCACTATTTATTAAAGAACTATTCTCTCCGGCGGCTGCTAACTCAGTACAATTTCTGTTATCTGCCGCCCATTCATATTTATAAATTCTAGGTTCATTCCAATCACCAGCATAAAAAATATCATCATCTGTATTAGAAAGTCCAATAAGTACAATTCTGGACATCGGATTACAATGTCTCAACGGGTTTTCAGTATTTACTGGAAGACCATTCACTTGATCAGGTAATGTATAACCATACATATCAGTATTACTTGCTAAATACATAATATTTGCACCATCAGCTATTCTTATTCGGGTGGCAGAAAATAATCGACCAAATGTATCAGTTCGATTTCTACCTCGACCATTCATATCGGCGCAAGTTCCTGCTCCAAGATTACATGTGGATAAGAAAGCTCCTCTTCTTGTTCTATTAGTTACACCATACCAATAAATTGCTGGCACTCCATCTCTCATCGCGATATCGAAGCCTCTGATCGAGTCTCCCCTTCCCGCTGTTATGGCTAATCGACATCGCATATCACTATCAAGTGCAAAAATATAAGGTTCTCGGTTATCATTATGTATTCCAACAAATAATAAATCTTCATTACTAATTGTTGTTCCACCCACAGTTACCCCTGCTTGGAATTCTACTTCATGAAATTTATGGTCTTGTCCAATATTAAAGTTTCTTGTTAGTCCTGTATCAGTCCCAATTCTAAAATCACACACATTATCAGTGCCAGGACCCATTGTCCATCTACGAGTTGCTAGAGCTACTCCGTTTTGATTACGATAATCAATAGCTAATTGTTGACCGTTAGCATCAAACTTATAAATTCCACCCTCTCTTCTATGAGCCGCACTTAAAATTTTATTTCCATCACCATCAATTGTCATAGATGATATAAGTGGAATTCCAGCGCCGATTTGACGATTCATACTAGCTGAGCTGTCTAATAAAAATAATATATTTGCAGGAACATCCCCTGATCCAGATCCAGGTGGCAGTGGTTTAGAAAAACCTACTTGATTAAAACTAAAAAAAATAAATAAAATTAAAAAAGTTTTAATAGTTTTGATCATTGGTTCATCTCTACAACATCACTCATAATCAAAGAATCTCCGTAAGCAGGTGTCGTAATTTCTATACTTTCGTATATTCCATCCAATCCCATGACTTTACCATATAAGATAGAATTCCCACCTGTGCTTAAATCAACAACCCCTACCCAATTTTCTTTTTTTGCTTGCTCATCCTTTAAACCAAAATTAATTTCAGAAAATTTTAATAATTGATTAATATTTTTATTCACATCAATTCCCTCAATTTGAATGCCAATTAATTTTTTTTCTTTAACAAAAATGTTCATATATGAATTTTTCAATAAGTCATCATCACAGAAGTTATAAGTATCATAATTATATTTTAAGGTGTCACTACCCCATTCATCGCTACTAGTATCAGGTAGATAATCATATTGATCTTCAATTGCAGAAATTAATGTCCCCATTGGAACTTTGATAAAATCACAAGCATAAGCAGAAATATTTAAGCTAAAAAAAATAATCATGAATAATTTTATCTTAGAAAAAATTTTCATGAATTAATATTATTCATTCAACAAAAATAATAAATGGTAAATTTTGTCTAATATAACCATTTTGGGCTCAACTAGATAAAATTACTACTGACTCTAGGGGTATTAATATTTCAGGGTTATCAATATCATCCAAATCAGTTCCTCTTGGCATTAAATATCCACAACCATATATTTTAAAAACTGTACCCTGTCTTTGAACATTTGTTGAGGTCTTTTTTAAACTGGTCCCAGCTCCTTTAAAATTTGAACTGCCAGAATTAATTACAAAAAATTCCCATCTATATCTTTGCATATGTTCTATCTCTCTCACACTTGCACTTTCAGACTCTAAGATAGGCCTTATCAATTCACCAAAATTCCAATTTTGAGCCCAGCTATGAAATGCAAGCATTACATCACCGTCATCATTTCGAATAAGATTTCTAAAACTATTTAAACAAGGTGTATTTGCTCCAGTGTTTATATTTACTGGTGTACCTCTTCCCAGAGGCCAAGGAGCACTAGCATCAGTGTGTCTTGCAAATCCACCATTCAAAGTTGCTTGTTGTTGTAGTGAATTTAGATAATTAGCATGCGCTTCCATTTCTTCAGTCGAAGCGCCATCACCAGGTGGTACTATTCTCATTGTTGATTGTGGATCGACCCATGGGCCAATCATTTCATTAATTATATACTTCTCAGCCTCAACCAAAGCATGCTCGGCAACATAAAAAGTTTGCTGGTATTCGTCACTTGTATTATTACTTTGATGATCTCCAGAGGAAATAACTATCAAACTACCACCCATCAAAGACATCACTAGCAAAAGTACAAGTGATAAAATTAAAGTAAAACCTTTTTGATTTTTTTTATTCATTAAAAAAGCCCATCATCCAATATATTTCTTGTATAGACTGATATTACAACATTGTCTCTTAAATATCTGTCAGAATATTTTTTAATCGTTCTTGCAAATCCACTTAATGGTCTCTCCTTGCCTTGTCTTGCATCAAATCTATAAAATTCATTCTCAGATCTAAAGGCTATTTTTATATCAACAGATCTTATCTTGTATAAATTGTTTCTACCTGCAGGACTCGTAGGGCTTGGCAATGGTGTAAGTCTTCTCCCCTCTCTATCAAGGGCAATAAATTCCATATCTTCAACATAATCTCTTACTAGTTGATCATGATAACACTCAGAACAATCTGCAATCCACCGTCCAGTAGCTGGCCAATCTCCTGTGTCACTATCTCGTCTTTGCTCCCAGCTAATCTTTGATTTATAAATTGCATATCTAGGATCCTGCCCAACTGTACCAACTGGCTTTGCGTAATAAGTTACTTTATATCTATTGTAAGGCTGGCGTTTATCAATTTGGTCAAAGTCATCAAAGACAATGTGTATTTTATCACAACATAAATCTGTTACATCATGTTTAGGTGTAGTATTTGGTGTTGTATCGCCAAGACTACTATGACCTAATGAGTTAGGGATAATTACAATAGGATCATGACTTTCTTTAATTGTTGTTGCACCACCTACAAATTTTAAATAACTTTGCTCAGGGTATCCCAATGAATTTTTGCCAAGATAATATTTAAACCCAGACATTCTTACATCTCGAATAAGTAATTCTATTAAATCTCTTGATGATCTGCTTATCTGAGCTTTATTGGTAACTTGGCTGTAAGTAGTATTAACAATTGAATAAGTTGTATACATTGCCGCCATCATTAAGGATGAAACAAC
Source organism: uncultured Pelagibacteraceae bacterium (assembly GCA_902627745.1). Classification (GTDB taxonomy): domain Bacteria; phylum Pseudomonadota; class Alphaproteobacteria; order Pelagibacterales; family Pelagibacteraceae; genus Pelagibacter. Next base: position 7,428 of record CACOKG010000003.1, read on the forward strand.
AATCCCAATCAAAATTTCAATTAAAGTTAAACCAGATATATGTTTTAAATATTTTTTTTTCATTTAAATTATAAAATTATCATCTAATTTTTCATTTTGTAATCTGCTTGGAAGTATAAAAATTTTCTTTTTTTCCCATCGTTGAGTTTCATTTCTACCCTGCCAATAAAAATTGGTTCATCAAATACAAGATCTGATTGATTTGCGCAACCAGGCCATCTACATACTGAGAAAACTTCTAATTTTTTTGTCTCATTGTTACTTCTACATTTTAAAAATCTATTTTCATTAAATATCAAATCCCATTTTTGTTTTTTATTCCTAGGGGCATCAATATTTTGGGTATCATAAATATTTTCTTGACCTGTATTATTTGCTGCGTCAGCAGTGTTTGACGTATTTGTGCTGCCTCCACAATTTAATTGTGCGTTCCAACCATTAGTATTTAAGTGCTCTGAAAATTTTTCAACATCACTTGCATCAGCTCCACTAGCTAATGATACAGAGCCATCTTGATTATATTGAATATCCTCACTATCTGAATTAATTCCAAATAAGGTATTTTTACTTCCTATAACATCTTCAGCAATCATCCCAGTTAAATAATTCGCTTTAGTTCGTTCACCTGAGTTCGTAATTGATTGAGCTGAGAAGTTTGTCATTTGCAATATGGCTATGAAACCAATTCCAACAATAGCAGTGGATACCAAAGCCTCTAAAATTGATAAACCAGAATTATTAGATTTTTTTTTCTTCATATTTATTGAGCGACCCAGTCCCCACCGGCCCACTCTTTTTCGCCACTCTGGGGATTAATTGAATACCTGTTTTTAAATTTTTCATATGTAATATTACCAAATCTTGACCATTCAATTGCATATAAATATCCGTGCTCTGTATTTGGAGTGCCCGCTCCATCCAAATCACACTTTATGCTTGTGTTATACTTATTAGATCTATCACAAATAAATAAATAATTATCAACAACTACATCCCCGCCAGTACCAGAAGCAAGTTCGCCATTTCCACTGAACCATCGGTCATTTTTACCAAAACAAATTGCCCCAGTTTTATCTGTCCAATTTGTGGCTACATTTTTAAAAATTATTTGTCGTACTTCAATATTGTCAGAACCTTGTTCTGGGTCATCATCCCAATCAAGGAGGGATGGATCATCCCCAACTTGACATATATTTGCATAATCAGGCATTCTAGAAGTTTCACCCGATTCTGGATCAGCTGTCCACCAGGCACTATTTCCATCGCTTAATAGGCTTGCTAGTGTTTGTGGTTTCATTCCTTTAGATGTAACAATTAGATTTCGATCTGCGCCATCGGCCTCTTCTGATATATGAACTTGAACAAAAGCGTATTGCCCTCTTTGAGTTTGTGAATATATCCCTTGTATTAAACTTTTAATCTTTATTACTGCGTCTCGTGCTTCTCTATCTTTTTGCCATTTACTAAAGTTTGGATATCCAACTGCTGATATCACTCCTATGATTACAACAACAACAATTAGTTCAAGGATGTTAAAACCTTTAATTTTCTCGTCCTGCGCTCGCATCTATCTTACCTGCTTTTACCAAATCTTCTAAAGATTTAGTCATTGTGATCATACCGTCTTTAACAGCAGTTTGCATGATGCTTGGGATCTGATGAATTTTTGACTCTCTTATTAAGTTTTGAATGGGAGGTGTACACTTCATCACTTCGAAAGCACCACAACGGCCTTGACCATCTTTTGTTTTAAGAAGTCTTTGAGTTACTACCATTTTTAAAGATGTAGAAATCTGTGCTCTTATTTGAGCTTGTTGTTCTGGTGGGAATACATCAATAATCCTATTGATGGTACTAGGTGCACCACTGGTGTGCAATGTTCCAAATACTAAATGACCAGTTTCAGCAGCAGTTAGTGCAAGAGAAACAGTTTCTAAATCTCGCATCTCTCCAACTAAAATTACATCTGGATCTTCTCGAAGAGCAGCTTTTAAAGCTGTTGCAAAAGTCTGCGTTTGTTTACCGACTTCTCTATGAGAAACAATACTCTTTAAATCTTTGTGAATAAACTCAACCGGGTCCTCAACAGTAATAATATTTGAAGTTCTTGTCTTATTGATTTCATTTACAATTGCAGCAAGTGTTGTTGATTTACCTGAACCAGTTGGACCTGTTACTAATACAAGTCCTTTGTGCATATCTATAATATCATAAAGTACTGGAGGTAAATCAAATTGATCCATTGTTGGGATTACACTTTCCACTCTTCTTAACACTGCAGCTGGACCTTGAATTGTTTTATAAAAGTTTGCTCTAAATCTAAGTCCGCTTAATGTTACCGATGAGTCTAGTTCATGAGTATCCTGAAATCTTTTCATTTCAATTTCATTACAATTGGTAGATAATAAATCTTGTAGGTCTTGAGCTTTTACTAACACATCAGGTATTTTGTGAATTTCACCTGTTTGTCGATAAGCTAAAGGCCAGCCAGTTCTGATATGAAAGTCGGAAATTTTTTTGTTATTTTTTGCTAATTCTTCTAATTTTTCAAACATACTAAATTTTATATATAATTTTTAGAAAAAACAATATTTAGTTACCTAAGAGCGACCAAAATAGGTAATTATTTAATAGAAAAAATAATATAGAACCCACACAATTAGTGAGTATTCAAAAAAGTTTTTTGATAGAAGCAATTGTTTTTCTGTGAATTTTGTCTTTAAAAGTTTACTTAAGAAAATAAATCCCACATGAACTAAAGCAATTGAAATTACAATCCCAATTAAAATATATTCAATTGTGAAATTTTTATAACCAAAATAAATTGCGGCTAAAAAGGTTAGCCAAGAAACTTTTGAAACAAAGACCTTAAATATAAGACCTGCTTTTTTACTAAAAATAGACTGCGTCTTTATTAAAGAATAAGACCAGGTTAAGCCAATTAAAAAACTTATATACTTTAAAATCATTTTTTATTTTTTTCATGAAATACTAAACACACACCATTGTTGCAATATCTTTTACCTGTAGGTTGAGGACCATCATCAAAAATGTGTCCATGATGGGCATTACAATTTTTACAATGATATTCTGTTCGAGCATAACCAATAAGATGGTCGGTTTTGGTCTCAAAGACATCAGGCAAAGATTGATAGAATGATGGCCACCCTGATCCACTTTCATATTTTGCATCGGAGTCAAATAATTTTATTCCACAATTAGCACAATGATAGCTACCTTCTCGTTTTTCATTATTGAGTTCACTACTACCTGCGCGCTCAGTACCATCTTCAAACATTACTAATTTTTGCTCAGCAGTTAAGTTGGGATTTTTTTTAGTCATTTAATCAATTTAGCACAAGATTGATGTAAAAAAGAATGTAATTCAACTAATTTGTTAAAATCTTTATTGTAACCACCACCAAGAACACCACACAATGGAACTCCTTGTGAAAAAAAATTTTTTGTTACCATTTGATCCCTCTTTCTAATTCCCTCATCCGAAATTTTTAGTTTTCCTAAACGATCATTATGGTGAATATCCACACCAGCTATATAAAAAACAAAATCAAAATTTTCTTCATTTAATTGATTAAGATAAAATTCAAGCACCTTTATATATTGTGCGTCTTCCATATTATCCTCAAGTTCAACATCCAAATCACTGATTGATTTTTTAGCTGGGTAATTTGATTTTGAATGCATACTAAAAGTAAATACATTTTTATTATCTTTAAAAATATCTGCATTGCCATTCCCTTGGTGAACATCTAAATCAACAATTAAAATCCTGCCAGCTAAACCTCTATCAAGCAAATATTGAGCGGCAACTGCTACATCATTGAATACACAATAACCTGCACCTCCATCATAATTAGCATGATGACTACCACCAGCAGTATTACACGCTACACCATTTTTTATTGCAAGCTTTGTAGCAAGCACTGTTCCACCAGTTGCAACTAATGATCTTTGAATGACACTATCTACTAATGGAAATCCAATTTTCTTAATTGTATTTTGATCTAGTGTTTTATTTTTAACATCTTTAATATATTTTTCCGAATGAGCTCTTTTTAAAGTGTCATCAGAGCATGCATACGGCTTATGAAATTTTTGAACAATTTTTTTATTAATTAAATACTTTGCAAGTTCTCCAAATTTATTAATCGGAAATTTATGATCATCACCAATTTTTGCAAAATAATCTTCGTGATTGACAACTGATAAATCCATAACTATTCAATTACACGGATTGCCTTACCCGATGCGCAAGCTTCAAGTGACTCGATCATTTGACTATAATAAACATTATAGTTTTCAGCAGTCACGTATCCTAAATGAGGGGTAAGCAAAGCATTAGGTAAAAATCTAAGTTTGTTATTTTCTGGTAAAGGCTCTTTTTCATAAACATCCAGTCCAGCACCTGCAATCACATTTGTAGATAAAGCAATGATCAAATCATCTTCATTAACGATTGGGCCTCTTGAAGTGTTGATTAAAAAAGAAGTTTTTTTCATTTTATCTAATTCTTTCAAAGTAATACAATCTTTATATCTTTCACCACCTTGAACATGAATTGACAAGAAATCAGAATTCTTAATTAAATCTTCTTTTGAACATGGTAAAACATCTAGCTCTTTACATTTATCGAGATTAAGATTTTCACTCCAAGCCATTACCCCCATACCAAAAGCTTTACCTATCTTTGCAACTTGAGAACCTACTTTTCCAAGGCCAATTAATCCTAAGATTTTCCCTTTGAGCTCAACACCAACTGTGGTTTGCCAATAACCCTGATACATATTATCTATTTCCTCCTTAATATTTCTGGCTAAGCCAAGTATCAAAGTCCAAGTTAATTCTGGAGTTGGGTTTAAATTACTTTCTGTTCCACTGACAATAATCTTTCTTTTTTTGGCAGCATCTAAGTCTATTGACTTATTTCTCAGCCCACTGGTAATTATAAATTTTAGCTTAGATAAATTTTCTATTATATTTTTTGTAATTGGAGTTCGTTCTCGCATGACTAATAATGCCTCAAAATCAGACAATTTATCTATGACATCAGCTTCATCCTCAAATGGCTCGCTAAAAATTTTAATTTCATATTTTCCTGCAAGTTTTTCAAGATCAACAAATTGTTGAGAAACATTTTGATAGTCGTCTAATATTGCAACCTTAAGCATTTTTATTTTCTTTATTTGATAAAAATAAACCTAATATAATTAAAATTGCCCCAATCAAGTGAAAAAATTGGAATTGTTCATTATAAAAGAATATCGCCATCAAAGTGCTAAATAATGGAATTAAAGATAAAAATATACCAGCTCTATTTGCCCCAATGATAGAAACAGCCCCTGCCCAACAATAGTAAGAGCCAATGCTCGGAAACAAAGCCAGGAAAATGAGAATATAAAATAAGTTTTCATTAATTTCTATTTTTTGTCCTTGTGCAAATTCATACATAAATTGAGGAAAAATAAATATTAATCCAAAAGTACACAAAATATGAACTAAAGTAAGAAGTGGTAATTCAAATTTTTTTCTTTTAAGAAAAGCTGAATACAAGCCCCATGAAATTACCCCTCCTATCATTATTAAATCCCCTTTATTAAAATTTAATGAGCGAATAATTTCTATGTTTAGTCTAGTAATAATAGATAAAATTCCTAAAACTGAAATCACCAGACCTACAATCTGATACTTATTTGTTTTCTCTATTTGGAATAAAAAACATAATAGAATTATGATTGCGGGAATAGCTGTGTTGAAAAGAGAAGCATTTATCACTTGTGTATGCACTAACGATAAATATGTAAAAGAATTAAATAAGCCAACACTTGTTAACGCCAAAAAAAATAATAAAGGTAAATTTTCTAGAATAATCTTTTTATGTCTAATGATTTCACTATAAGTAAACGGTAATAAAATCAACCAAACCAAAGACCATCTAAAGAAGACTAAAGTCATTGGTGGAATGTTGGAAAAAAAAGCAAACTTACCAACCATAAAATTTCCAGCCCAAAATAATGTTGCACATACTAGCATTATGTATGCCTTAGTATTTTGCATTTTATTAATTAAATCTTATCGAGCTATAAGGATCTAAATTTAGATTTGTATTTTCTTTAGCTATCATTCCAGAAACAATCTTTCCAGAAATCGGGCCTAATGTCCATCCTAAATGATGATGTCCAAAACAATAAAATACATTTTTATAATTTTTTGAAGGTCCCATTACAGGTAAGAAATCAGGTAGTGTCGGTCTAAAACCTAACCATTCATCTTCATGATCTGGAAGATCACCTAACATATATTTAGCATTATCAATTAAATTTTTTATTCTAGATTTTGAAAGTGGATTTTCTAATCCACCAAATTCAACTGTGCCAACCACTCTTAGACCTTGTTCCATAGGAGTGATTCCAAATCCTCTATTAGAAAAAATAACAGGTCTACTTAAAAGATGATCACAATCTTTGAAGTGAACATGGTAACCTCTTTCAGTATCAAGTGGAATTCGCTCACCTAAATTATCTGTCAATTTTTTTGAGAAAGCACCACAAGCAATTACAATTTTATCAAAAGTATATCTTTCACCATCAGTTACAAAAACTGGTTTTTCTGTATCAAACTCAATATCATCAATATTTTTCTTTTCAAACTTTCCACCCTTTTTTAGAAATAAATCAAATAATTTGAGCAATATTTTTTTTGGGTTTCGAGCGTGTCTTGCATATGGATAATAAACTCCTGCATGATAAAAAGGTTTTATGTTTGGTTCTAGATCGTGAATTTCAGATTTATTGACCAGCTGTTGTTTTACCCCAAGTTCATCTCTAACTTTAATTTCTAACTCTCTACTCTTTAAATCTTTATCATTCCAAATATAAAGAATTCCTTTATTTTCAACTAGACCATCTAAATTAATTTCATCAAAAAGTTCATCGTATGCTGGTAAGGCTAAATCTAAAATTTGATGCATATTTCTTGCGGTATGCATCATTTTATTTTTAGTAGTATTTAAGATAAATTTGAAAAACCAAGGCAGCATCTTTGGTACATAATTCCATTTGAGAGCTAGGGGCCCTGTTGAACTTAATAACATCGCTGGTACATCAGCAAGTATATCGGTTCTATTCAATGACAATGAAGCATAAGGTGAAAAGTGACCAGCATTCCCATATGAAGCTGCTGGACTCCCGGGGTTGTCTCTATCAAATATAGTTACCTTAAAACCTTTTTTTTGTAGAAATAATGCATTCGATACTCCTTGAATACCTGAGCCAACAATACCAACATGTAAATTTTTACTCATAAAAAAAATATACAGGCTATCTGCTAAATTAGTTAAGCGACAAATTATACTTAGGCAATCAATTGTTGATTGTGAACTCTGGCACTCATGACTATTCCAAAACCAATCATTGTTGCAAGCATAGAGGATCCACCATAAGACATAATTGGTAATGGGGAGCCTACTATAGGTAGTAAACCTAACACCATACTCATATTAATGGTAATGAATACAAAAATTGCTGCGCCAAAACTATAACAAAAAATCTTTGCAAAATAACTTCTTGAACTAGCTCCGATTGCAATAATTCTATAAATGATGATTGCATAAATCACTAAAAGGATTGCAGAGCCAACAAAACCAAATTCCTCTGAAAAAAGGGTAAAAATAAAGTCAGTATGTTTCTCTGGTAAAAATTCTAGATAACTTTGTGTTCCTTTTAAAAAACCTTTACCAAAAATACCTCCTGATCCAACTGCTATTTTAGATTGTATTATTTGATAACCAGCACCTAAGGGATCTTTGTCAGGATTAAGAAATGTTAATACTCTTAATTTTTGATAAGGCTTCAAAAAAGCTATGACGAAAGGTAATGAGATTATAAATCCAAGAATAGTATAAATAAAATATTTATAATTAGTACCCGCAAACCATAACACTGCTATTCCACTGATAGCAATTAAAACTGCAGTTCCAAGATCTGGTTGAACAATAACTAATCCCATTGGTAAAAGAATTATTATTAAAGATGTTAAAATTGTATAGATTGAGTTCACATTTTCTAACTTCATTCGATGAAAAAATTTAGCTAAACAAACAATAATAAATATTTTCATCAATTCAGACGGCTGTAAATTTATGAAATATAAATTAATCCATCTTTGAGAGCCAGATGAGGTAATTCCAAATAAATAGGTCCCTACTAACAAACCTACTACCGCTACATAAGCTAAATAACCTATTGAAAACCAATACTTGATATTGATAAATGACATTACTAGCATCATTAAAGTAAATACTGCTAATTTTGTAAAATGGCTTTTGGTATGAAATTTAATCTCACCACCATCAGTAGAATACATTGTTGCTAAACTAATAAAGCCAAGTAACAATATACAAATTAATAATATGTAATCAAAGTTTCTAAATTTTTGAAAAAAACCAAGTCTGTTCGTTGTTAGTCTTGTATGCTGATACATCTATATCTCCAAATACTTTTTATTTCCTAATGACTCTCTAATCTTGTGTCGGTCAATGATTAATTTAAATAATTTAGTTGCCATGGGAGCGGCGGTTGTACTGCCGTTTCCTCCATGTTCTACAATGACACTTAATGCGTATCTAGGATTTTTATATGGTCCAAAAGCTACATATAAAGCATGATCTCTTTGCTCGTATGGAATTTGGAATGTTTTAAGATCAAGTTCTCGTTCTTCCTCAGTAATTTTTTTGACCTGTGCAGTTCCGGTTTTACCCGCAAACTGATATTTTGGATTATCAATTCTTGAACGATAAGATGTTCCCATTACTTCATTTGTTGAACCAAAGATAGCATCTTGGACAATTTTAATATTTTTTGAATTTTTATAAAGCGGCGTAAATTTATCTACAGGCTGATCTTTGACTTTGTCATCTACAACAATATGAGGATAAATTTTATAACCACCATTAGCAATTTGAGCGGTCATTAAACATAATTGAATAGGCGTCGTTTGAATGTAGCCTTGGCCTATTCCTGTAATTATTGTTTCACCTAATAGCCATCCTTTCCCTAGTGCATTTTTTTTCCATTGGGTATTTGGAATTAATCCTTTTTTTTCAATATCAAATAAATCACCAAATACTTTTTCTCCCAGGCCAAATTTTTTTGCAGTCTCACTTAATTTATCAACCCCAAGTTTCCGTGCTATTTCATAAAAATAAGTATCACAAGATTGTTTCATTGCATTTCTTAAACTTACATAGCCATGACCCTTTTTCTTCCAACAATGGTATGTCTGGCCATACATTTCAGTTTTACCAGTACATCGAACAGTAAAATTGGTATTAATAATTCCATTCTCTAAAGCAGATAATGCAACAATCGGTTTAATCGTTGAACCTGGTGAGTAATTCCCTTGTAAAGTTTTATTAACCAATGGTTTCATTGGATCATTACGAATTAATTGCCAATCGTCTTGACTAATACCAAACACAAATAAGTTAGGATCAAATGAAGGGGATGAGTGCATTGCAATTACTGCACCTGTATAAATATCCATTACACAGATAGAACCTGCTTTATCCTTAAGTAATTCGTTTGCTAACTTCTGAACCTCAGTATCTATGGTTAGTCTTAAAGTTTTACCTTTTTCACCTTTTTGAAATTCTAATTGACTAATTCTTCTGCCATAAGCGTTTACTTCATATCTCTCAATATCATTGGTTCCTATTAATTTTTCTTCAAATGTTTTTTCTAAGCCAACTTTTCCAACTTTTAAACCTGGTACAAAGTTCTTTTTTATGGCTTGAGTAGATTCAATATCATCTTGATTAGCTTGACTAACGTAACCTATTAGGTGAGTGAAATTTTCTTTAAAAGGATAGTTCCTTGAAATAGATATAACTGGTTTTACGCCATTTAAATCATATAAATGATTGTTTATCTTTGAAAACTTTTGCCAGCTCAAATTATCAGAAACAATTAAAGTTTCCCAAGGCTTTATCTCATTTTTCTTTTTTAATACTTTTTTAAATTCGTTATCTGATAATTCTAGTAAGTCTTTTAATCGATATATAACATACCTAAAATCTTCAACTTGCTCTGGTATCAAGTGGAGTTGATAAGCTTCAAAATTTCCTGCAATAACATTACCAAAATAATCATGAAATTCTCCCCTAACAGGAGCTAATTTCCATTCTCTTATTCTATTTTTATCTGAGAGAGTTAAATACTTTTTGTTCTCTTTAACTTGTAAAAAAAATAATCTACTTACAATTCCTATCATTATAAAAAATTTTAATGAACCTGTAATGAACATTCTTCTATTAATGGAGTTAAGTTTCTTTACGTTGTCACTGGAAGAGTTAATCATTTATTCCTTTCATATAATATTTAAATAATGATAAGAAAATTATATAAAGCAAAAAAGTACAAGTCGTATTGACTATGTAATTTGTTAAAATCAAATCATAAGAAAAAAATAAAGTTAAAACTGAATAATTTAAGGAATTAATCAAACTTATGATAAATAAAAAATAGAACCAATCTTTAATAGGGCTTGGTCTAATTGTGATATTTCTTATATACGCTGTTGCAATACAAATTAAAGTATAAGACAAACTGCTTATTCCCAAAGGTAAACCTACAACAGTATCGTTGAGTAAGCCTGCAAAAAATACAAAAAGATAATCAAAATGTTTAAAATCTTTTAAGGTAAAGAAAAAGATCAAAATAAATGGAAAATTAAAAGAAAAATACTCAAGTTTTAGATAATTAAAATCAAATTCATTAAGCACTGAAACAAATAATAAAATTATTGGCAACCAGGTATATAATTTAGAAAATGTTCCTTTTGTCTTTAAATTATCCACCCGTTCTACCTCCATTTAAAACACAACTTTTATATTCTTCAGTTCCAACTTTAAAGCCGTCTGTATTAAAAAAAGATTTTCTACACTTATGACCATGTTCTAAATTAAGCTTTAAAAATTCTAACTCTTGAGTATCTATGTTGAATTGATTGATTTGTTGTTTTTGAGAAAAAATTTCATTATTTAAAATCGAAATTTGTTTGTTTAAATCATTAATTTTATTAGTTAAATTTTCATTTTCTTCAATAAATTTTGAATTAGTCTCCTCAATAATTTTAAGCTCATCTTCTAAAATCTTTAATTTTGATTCTTCAAGTTCTCCACTTTTATCTTCAGTTGGAACTATTTCTGGTTCAACTTTAGGAATTTCAATTTGAGTAATTATTTCTGCAAAAACATACTTTAATTGTGTAAAATCGCTGTAGAATTCAACGTTGTATCTTTTGGAAGAACCTTTTTTTTCAGACCTTAATTTGCCTATTGGTACTCCACTTTTAAATATTGCTCCAGTACCTGAAGTGTAAACTATACTTTCATCAATTAGCTCCTCTGATAAACCCGCTTTAATATATTTAATTTGTCCGAAATTGTCTCCGCTCCCTGTGACTATTGCTTGAATATTTTGTGGTGCAATAGTTACTGGCACATTAGAATTTAAATCTGACAACAATAATACCCTTGATGTTTTATAATTGACCTCAATTACTCGACCAACTAAATAAGATTGATCATAAATATTTGTACCTATTTTGATATCATCTTTACTACCTTTGTTTATAATAATACTTTTTAAAAAAGGGCTATCATGATCGACAATAATTTTTGCTAAAATTTTATTTGAGCTTGAAATATAATCATCAATTAACACTTTCAGTTCTTGGTTTTCATACTGAATAATTTCGTTTGATACAAAATCAGATTTAAGATTGCCCAGTTCGTCTTTGTTTTTTTGATATTTATTAAAAAAAGTTGTGTATTCAATAATATTGATTATAGAATTCTTAGCAAAGTTTTCTGGTATAGAAACTATAAAAGATGATCTGTAGACTAGCTCACTCAATCCAACTTTCAGGTACCTTACCGCTTTAAAGTCTAGGCTAGATAAAAGGATAATAAATATAGAAATAAATACTAAAGTGAGTAAAGAAAATTTTTGCTGAGTGCTTTTTTTTAAAAAAGCAGAACGAATTGCTATTATAAAATCATCTCTGCTAGAGGCCATTACTCTTAATATTCAGTCAACATAGTCGAGAATGTTTGTTCTTGATCAAGAGCTTTTCCAGTACCAACTGCAACACAAGATAATGGATCATCAGCAATGTGAACTGGCAAACCCGTTTCCTTAGAAAACCTTCTGTCTATATTTTTTAATAAAGCTCCACCACCGGTTAAAGTTAGTCCCATATCAACTAAGTCGGCAGATAATTCTGGAGGAGTGCTTTCTAATGCATCCTTAATACCATTAACCATCTCTTTTAAAATAATATTTAACGCTTCTGCTGTATCTTCCTCTGTAATATTAACTTCTTTTGGAGTTCCAGATCTTAGATCTCGTCCTTTAACCGCATAAGTATTATTATTCGTTGGAATAGCAGTACCTATTTCTTTTTTAATTTTTTCAGCAGTACTATCACCGATCATCAAATTATATTCTTTTCTCATATAGTTGACCATTGCATTATCCATTGCATCTCCTGCTACTCTTAAGGATTTAGAATAAACTAAACCTCCTAAGGACATGACTGCAATTTCAGTTGTCCCACCACCAATATCCACTACCATTGAGCCAGTTGCCTCAGATATTGGAAGATTAGCTCCAATAGCAGCTGCGATTGGTTCCTCAATCAATTGAACCCTTCTGGCACCTGCTGCTAAAGCACTGTCTTGAATAGCCTTTCTCTCGACAGGAGTTGAGCCCGTTGGAACACAAATCAAAATTCTTGGATTAGCAAAAGTACTTCCTTTATGAACTTTTTTAATGAAGTGTTTTATCATTTCCTCAGTGACAATAAAATCGGCAATTACACCATCTCTTAAAGGTCTAATAGCTTGGATATTTCCAGGAGTTCTTCCCAACATCGTTTTAGCTTCATCTCCTACTGCTAAAACTTGTTTTTTTCCTGATTGATCAACAATTGCAACAACAGAAGGTTCATTTAAAACAACTCCTTGTCCTTTCACAACTACTAAAGTATTTGCTGTTCCAAGGTCAATTGCCATATCTTGACTCCAGATTTTCTTCATTCTATCAAATATACCCATTAAAACACTCCTTTTACTTTTTTAGGTTCTATATTTTTGTAAAGAGATTTCTTTTCTCTTTTAATTAACATTTTATTTAATGCATTTAGATAAGCATTAGCTGAAGCTACTAAAGTATCTGTGTCAGCTGACTGCCCAACAGTTGTTCTGTCATTCTCCTCAATTTTAACACTGACTGTAGCCTGTGCATCTGTTCCTTCAGTAACTGCGTGAACTTGATACAAAGACAACTTAACATCATGTGGATAAAGCTCCTTAATACATTTAAATATTGCGTCAACAGGACCATCGCCTGTTTGTGTAGTATCTTTTATATCGCCAAAAACATCTAATGTCATTTCAGCTCTTTGGGGCTCGCCTGTACCAGCAAAAACTTTTAAAGACTTTAAATTTATTGCATTAATTTTATTATCAATAATCAAGCTATCATCAACTAGCGCGACAATATCTTCATCGTAGATATGCTTTTTTTTATCGGCTAAAATTTTAAACTTCCCAAATGCTGCTTGAACAACATCATCTGTTACATCAGCATAACCTAAATCACTTAATTTATCTTTAAAAGCATGTCTTCCAGAATGTTTTCCCATAACTAATGATGTTTTTTTAACTCCAACACTTTCTGGTGTCATGATTTCATATGTTTCTCTATTTTTTAGCATTCCGTCCTGATGGATCCCTGATTCATGTGCGAAAGCATTTTTTCCAACGATCGCTTTATTAAATTGGACTGGAAATCCTGTTGCATTTGAAACAATTTTTGAAGCTTTACTAATTAATTCAGTTTTTATACCTGTCTCATAGGGTAATAAATCATCTCGTGTTTTAATCGCCATGACTATTTCCTCTAGAGCTGCATTACCTGCTCTTTCGCCAATTCCATTAATCGTGCATTCAATTTGTCTTACTCCAGCTGACAATCCTGACAATGCATTTGCAACTGCTAAACCTAAATCATTATGACAATGAGCAGAGATAATTGCTTTATCAATATTTGGAACATTATTTTTGATTAGTTTAATAGTTTTGGCAAATTCTTCTGGAATTGAGTATCCAACTGTATCAGGAATATTTATGGTTGTTGCGCCACATTTAATTGCAAGCTCGATTGTCTTGTACATAAAATCCAAGTCTGTTCTTGTGCCATCTTCACAAGACCATTCAACATCATCAGTGAATTTTTTTGCATAAGTAACACTCTCTTTAATAGCCCCTAAAACTTGTTCGTTAGTCATATTTAATTTATGCTTCATATGAACGGGGCTTGTTGAAATAAAAGTATGAATTCTAAATCTTTTTGCAAATTTCAAAGATTCGTGACAAGCATCTATGTCTTTTTTAGTTGCTCTTGCCAAACCACAAGGAATGGAATTTTTAACACTTTTGCTTATTGCACTTACAGCCTCAAAATCACCAGGAGATGATATTGGAAAACCTGCTTCTATAATGTCAATTCCCATCTCATCAAAAACTCTCGAGATCTGAATTTTTTCTTCAACACTCATTGAAGCTCCAGGAGATTGCTCCCCATCTCTCATCGTTGTATCGAAAATGAATACTTTATCTTTATTAGCCATATCAAAAGTTTTTGTTTTTGAAATATACAACCTCTCGTTTAGATTGCAAAAGTAAAATACTGAATTTATCCCAATTTGGAACTAAAATTTACTTCTTATCACTATCAACTAATTTCTTCTTACCAATCCATGGCATCATAGCCCTTAAATTTGCCCCAACTTTTTCAACTGGATGTTCAGCTAATTTTGCCCTTGTAGCAAGAAAGTTTTTTTGGCCACTTTTGCACTCATCCATCCATTCTTTCGTAAATTTTCCAGATTGAATATCAGCCAAAACCTCTTTCATTCTTTTTTTAGTTTCCTCTTTATTAATAACTCTAGGTCCAGATTGATATTCTCCGTATTCTGCAGTGTTTGAAATAGAATAATTCATATTTGCAATTCCACCTTCATAAATAAGATCAACAATAAGTTTTACCTCATGAACTGTCTCAAAATATGCCATCTCTGGTTCATATCCAGCTTCCACCAAAGTCTCATAACCATTCTTTATTAACTCAACTAAACCACCACAAAGAACAGTTTGTTCACCAAATAAATCTGTTTCAACCTCATCTTTAAATGTCGTTTCAATAATACCTGATCTTCCACCGCCTACTGCTGATGCATAAGACATAGCAAGATCTCTTGCTTTACCAGAACCATTTTGATGTACTGCAAATAAACATGGCACTCCACCACCTTTTTCATACTCACTTCTTACCAAATGGCCTGGTCCTTTGGGAGCAACCATAAAAACATCCAAATCTTTTCTAGCTTTAATTAGATCATAATGAACATTTAATCCATGAGCAAAGGCAATTGACTTTCCCTCTTTAACTCTTTGCTCTATATGGTTTTTATAAATCGAAGCTTGTAATTCATCTGGTGTTAAAATCATTACAACATCTGCCCACTCAGCTGCATCAGATAAATTCATAACTTTCAATCCTTTTGACTCTGCTTTAGGTATGCTTGAAGAACCCTCTCTCAATGCAACTACAACTTCTTTAACACCGCTATCTTTTAAATTTAAAGCGTGAGCATGTCCTTGACTACCATAACCAAATATTGCAATTTTTTTATCTTTAATTAAATTTACATCTGTATCTTTTTCGTAAAACATTTTCATAATTTTCTCCTCAATAATTAATTAAAAACTTTATCACCCCTTGTCATAGCAACAGCTCCAGTTCTAGAAATACTTACTAAACCAAATTTTCTTAAATTTTTTGCCATCTTGTCTATTTCTCTTCTTAATGCAGTAATTTGAATAACATTTGATTTTTTAGTTTTATCCAATATTACAGCATCATACTTTTTACAAGCATTAATAGCCTTTTTAATTTTAGTATTGTTACCAACAACTTTGAATAAAGCCATTTCTTTAAATATTACTCCTCTATCATTCCTTTTAAAATCTGCAACTTTATGGACAGGAACAAGTTTTTTTAATTGCAATTTAATTTGATCTATTACTTGAGGAGTCCCAGTCGTGACTATCGTAATTCTTGATATGCTTTTTTTTGCATCCACTTCAGCAACTGCAAGTGACTCAATATTATAACCTCGACCAGAAAACAATCCCACAACCCTTGCTAAAACACCAGCTTCATTATCCACCCAAACAACAATGATGTGTGTATCTGATTTTTCTTTTTTCGAAGAAACGCTATATGCAGATTTTGGATTTGCCATACTTAAACTAAAGCTTTACCTTTACCAGTAATTTTATTTTCCTCTTTTTCACTTGGTCCTAATATCATTTGGTTATGAGGTTTTCCTGAGGGAATCATTGGAAAACAATTTTCATTTGGATCTACTCGACAATCAAAAATAACAGGACCATCAAACTCCACCATTTCTCTAATTTTTTCGTCTAATTCATCTGGTTTTTCAGCTTTTATACCTTTGCAACCATAAGCCTCGGCCATTTTTATAAAATCAGGCAAAGCCTCTGTATAACTTTCAGAATAATTTTTCTCATGTAATAGTTCCTGCCATTGTCTGACCATTCCCATGTATTGATTATTCAAAATAAAAATTTTAATAGGTAGATTGTATTGAACTGCTGTAGACATCTCTTGCATTGTCATTAAAACTGAAGCTTCACCTGCAATATCAATTACTAATTTTTTTGGATGAGCTATTTGAACGCCAACAGCAGCAGGTAATCCATATCCCATCGTTCCAAGCCCCCCAGAGGTCATCCAACGATTTGGTTTATTGAATTTATAATGTTGGGCTGCCCACATTTGATGTTGACCTACCTCAGTCGTAACATAAGTATCTTTGTGTTTTGTAAGTTCGTATAATCTCTGAACTGCATGTTGAGGTTTTATGGTCTCATCACTATTTTTGAAATGAAGAGAATTTTTTGTTCGCCATTTTTGTATTTGTTCCCACCATTTAGCAATTTGTTGCTTATTAGATTTTTTCAAATCTAAGTTTTTCTTTTTCAAAGTTTTGTTTATACTTTTTAAAACCTCTTTAACATCTCCAACTAATGCTAAATCAACTTTAATGATTTTATTTATTGATGAAGGATCAATATCGATATGAACTTTTTTTGATTTTGGAGAGAACTCATCAATTTTACCAGTTATTCTATCATCAAATCTAGCTCCAATATTTATTAATAAATCACAATCATGCATTGCGTTATTAGCCTCATAAGTTCCGTGCATACCAAGCATACCTAAAAATTGATTATCATCGCCTGGGTATGCTCCCAGACCTTGCAACGTAGAGGTAATTGGAAAACCTGTAAGTTCAACAAGTTCTCTTAAAATATTACTCGCCTCTGGTCCTGAGTTAATAACTCCACCACCAGAATAAATGATAGGTTTTTTTGATTTATTCATTAAACCAATCAAAGTATCAATGTCTTTTTGCGAAAAATGATTTAACGATTTTCCATTTAGTTTTTTTTCAGCTTTAGGTTTTGAATAACCTATTTTAGCGAACTGGATATCTTTAGGTATATCAACTAAAACCGGCCCCGGTCTACCTGTTGTTGCAACTCTAAAAGCCTCATGAAGAGTTTTTGATAAATCTTTAATATCTTTGACTAACCAATTATGTTTAGTGCAGGGTCTCGTAATTCCAGTTGTATCACATTCCTGGAATGCATCAGTGCCAATTAGATGTGTTGGCACTTGACCTGATATGCAAACTAGTGGAACAGAATCCATATATGCATCTGTCAATGCGGTAACAACATTGGTTGCCCCAGGTCCAGAAGTTACAAGTACAACACCCGGTTTGCCAGATGATCTCGCATAACCTTCAGCAGCATGTCCTGCGCCTTGTTCATGTCTAACTAGAATATGCTTAATTGTGTTATGATTTTTTAACTCGTCATAAATTGGTAATACTGCACCACCTGGATAACCAAAAATAAATTCAACATCTTGGTCTTCAAGACATTTAAATACAATTTCGGCACCTGTATATAATTTAGACATTAATCCAATCTAGCTGAAGTTGTGCTTATTGGTCAAGAATTACTACATGAAATCTAAATTTTTTTTAAAAATTTATTTAGGTCATCTGACTTTATTTTGTTCCAATCCATCATATTGCCTCTTCCCCAAGTAGATTGTCTCTTTGCATATTGCCTAGTCTTTATTGATATTTTTTCAATTACCTCAGATATCTCAATTTTTCTCTTAAGATATTCTCTAATTTCTGCAATTCCGATCGCCTTTGAGGCAGTTTTAACTCTTGGAACTTTTAGTCTTATAAATTTTTTTACCTCTGAAATTGCTCCATTTTTAATCATATCTTCTGTTCGATCACTAATTCTCTTTATTAACTCAACTCTTGGATAATCAATACAAATTTTAAAAAAATCATCCTTTTCATAATCTGATCGTGTACTTTTGAACCAATCGTAAATTGATCTTTTTGTAAATGATTTAACTTCATAAGCTCGAATTACTCTTTGCGTGTCTGTAGGTTTAATAAAGTTTTGCGATACAGGATCTAATTTTACTAATTCTGAAAAAAACTTTTTTGCTCCAATTTTTTTATGTAACAACCTTATTTTTGACCTTAATCTAATTGGAATATTTGGAATATTTACTAAACCCTCTGTTATTGCTTTAAAGTACAATCCGGTACCACCTACAAGAATAGGTGTTTTTTTTCTTTTTTTTATATCTTGTATCTTTTTATTAACTAATTTTAACCAATCTCCTGAGGAAAAGTTTTTTTTTACACTTTGAAATCCATATAAATGATGTTTGATATTCTCATAGTTTTTTGGAAGTGGTCTTGCAGATAAAACCTTAAGTTCTTTATATACCTGCATGCTATCGGCATTTACAATTTCACCATTAATTTTTTTGGCTATTTTAATTGCAAAATTAGATTTTCCTGATGCGGTTGGACCATAAATTAAAATAATTTTGGATTTTAAATCCATTAATTAATCTAATTTAACACCAATATATCGTCTTTGATTTTGGCTATTGTATATAACTAATAGAATAGTTTTTTGATTACTGTTTAAGACTTGTTTAACTATTTGGTTTAAATCATTTACATTTCTTATCTTTTTCTTTTGTGCTTCTAAAATTATACTATTCACCTCAACAGAGCTTATTAAAGGACTATCGTTTGCTATTTTAGTAATAACCAATCCGGTAGTTTGATTAGGTAACTTTCTTGATTTAATATCATCTTTGGTAATTTGTCTTATAGTCACTTTTAAATCTTTTATCTCAATTTCTTTTGGACTTTCTACTTTTTCTGAAACTTTAAAATCTTCTGAAGTTTCTAGTCTTCCAAGTGTAACAATTTTAATAAATTCTTTTTTATCTCTCCAAATTTTTACTTCTACCCTTTTTCCGACCTCAGTTCTTGCTACAATCATGGGAAGTTCTTTCATCTGATTTATTTTTTCACCATTAAATTCTAAAATGATGTCGCCAGATTTTACTCCTGCTTTGGCAGATGGACTATTTGCTGCAACACTTGCAACTAGGGCTCCACGAGGTTTATCTAATTTTTCAACTTCAGCAATTTCTTTTGTAACATCTTGAATTCTTACACCTAACCAACCACGTTTTGTTTCTCCAAATTCAATTAATTGATCAATTACTATCTTTGCACTATTCGAAGGAATTGAAAAACCAATTCCAATTGAACCATTTCTGCCTAGGATAGCAGTATTAATTCCAATCACATCTCCATTCATATCAAATAAAGGTCCACCTGAATTTCCTTGATTGATTGATGCATCAGTCTGAATATAATCTTCGTACCTACTTAAACCTATCGATCTATTTCTTGCAGAAATAATTCCTGAGGTTACAGTTCCCCCTAAACCAAAGGGATTACCAATTGCTATTACCCAGTCACCTATTCTTGCTTTATCAGAGTTACCAAATTTAACTGGTTTGAATTTTTCATTTGTTTCTAGTTGAAGTACCGCGATATCTGATAATGGGTCAGCACCCAAAACTTTAGCTTTAATTTCTTTGTCACCTACTCTTATGATAATGTCATCTGCATCTTGAATGACGTGATTGTTTGTAACAACAATCCCTTTTTCATCTATAATAAATCCTGATCCCAAAGCTGCTGATGGTCTTTCTTGTGGTGTTCCAAATTCTTTAAACATATCCTCAAATGGTGAACCTGGAGGAAATTGAAAAGGGAAAGGATTGGTTTGAGTTTTGACCATTGTAGTTGTTGAGATATTAACCACAGATGGCATCAACTTTTCTGCTAAATCAGCAAAAGAAATAGGATGATTTTGCGCAAACGATTTTAATTGAGGACCTATAATCAAAAAAATCGCTATAAATAATGTATTTATTCTAATCATTTTAGTTCTTCATATAATAAATAATTATAAAACCTAATACTGCAAAGATTAATCCACCCAATCTTAACTGACTATCCTTTATAAGTTCTAATTTTTTTAACATACTTTTCATTTTTGATGGAAATATGGCATATAAAATTCCCTCAATAAACAAGAATAGACCAAAGGCAATGATCAATTCTTTCATGAATAGTTTATTGTGAATTTGGTTTTATATTTCCAAAAAATTTAAAGAACTCACTATCAGGAGATAATATTAATGAAGTCTCTCCACCAATTAAAGCTTTTTCGTAAGCCTGCATAGCTCTGTAAAAAGCAAAAAATTCTGGATCTTGACCAAAAGCGTTAGCGAAAATATTGTTTCTTTTTCCATCGCCTTCTCCTTTCATGATCTCAGATTTTTTTTGTGCATCTGCTAAAATAACTGTAACTTCTTTATCAGCAGTCGATGTTATCGTGACCGCCATTTCAGCACCTTTTGCTCTAAACTCTTTTGCCTCTCTCTCCCTCTCTGTTTGCATTCTTCTAAAGATTGCGTCACTATTTGCTTGAGGAAGATCAGCACGTTTAATTCTTACATCTACAATTTCAATACCAAAGTTTTGTGCTTCGTTGTTTACACCCTCTTGAATTAAAGCCATTTGTTTCGTTCTATCCTCTGATAAAAGTGTTTGTAGCTCTTGTCGACCTAATACGTTCCTTATTCTGGAATTGATAATTGTTGCCAATCTAGATCTTGCAACTCTTTCATTTCCAACTGAGATATAAAACTTTAGAGGATCCACAATTTGAAATCTTGCGAAAGCATCAACAATTAATCTTTTTTGATCCGATGCAATCACCTCTTCAGGTGGTGTATCTAAATTTAAAATTCGCTTATCTAAAAATACGACGTTTTGGATAAATGGTAATTTAAAGTTTAATCCAGGTTTTAAAATTATTCTTTTTGGATCTCCAAATTGAAGTACAATCGCTTGATTAACTTCTTTAACAATAAATATTGAAAAAAATAATGTTGCTGCAATAAAAACAGCTAATACTGCTATAATTTTTCCTGCTTTCATTTTAATTAGTCACTTTCTTTTTTAATTCTGGTAATGGTAAATATGGAACAACACCTGAACCAGCGTTTTTCTCAATGATTACTTTATCAATATCAGCTAATACTTTTTCCATCGTTTCTAAATACATTCTTTCTTGAGTTACAGATTTCGCTTTTTTATACTCATTATAAATAGCTAAGAACCTACTTGCTTCACCCTCTGCTTTAGCTACCACTTCTTTTTTATAAGCTTCTGCAGCTTGTAAAATTTTTGCAGCTTCCCCTCGTGCTCTTGGGATTACATCATTAGCGTACGCTTCGGCTTCATTCTTTGATCTTTCCATGTCTGCTCTAGCAGCTTGCACATCTCTAAACGCATCAATTACTTGATCTGGTGGATCTGCTTTTTGCGTTTGAACTTGAGTGATTTGAATTCCTGATGTGTATTCATCTAAGATCTTTTGGATTATTTCTTGTGTATCTGTTTCTATTAAAGATCTTCCCTCAGTTAAAATTGGCTGAATATCAGATCTTGCGATTACTTCTCTCATTGCTGTTTCGGCTGCAGCTTTTACTGTTCCCTCTGGATCTTGAATCTTAAATAAAAAATTACCTGCATCCTTAATTACCCAAAAAACTGAAAAATCTATATTTACAATATTTTCATCACCAGTTAGCATTAAACTTTCTTGAGGAACATCTGCTACACCCCCTGCTGCAGATGAAAAACCACTATCTCTCTCCGACCTAAAACCAATATCGATCCTGTTAACTTTTGTAACTTTAGGTGTTAAAACAGACTCTATTGGGAAAGGAATATGATAATTTAAACCTGGTTGAGTTGTTTTTACAAATTTTCCAAATCTTAAAACAACACCTTGTTCATCGGGAAGCACTCTATAAAGACCACTTGCTAACCAGACAAATCCTAAAATAATTAAAACTAAGATAGCTTGTTTTCCTCCAGATGAACTTCCACCTGGTAAAAATTTTTTAATTTTTTCTTGAAACTCTTTTATGATTTTATCTACATCAGGTGGTCTTGGACCTCTTCCAGAACCATTACCACTACCACCTCCACCTGGGGGTGATCCCCAAGGACTACCGCCTCTTTGTTGAAAATCATCTGACATAGACTATCTATATAGTGTCTAATTTCACAAAAACAAGCTAAGATCAAATAATGCCAGATAAAAAGCCAGAACTTAGTGCCGCAACAAGTAAAGAGAGGGGACGAAAGGTATTTACAAAAAATCCAATTATTGGAACCAAATTTACTATCGCTATTTCAAGTGCAAAAGGAGGGGTTGGAAAGTCAACTTTTGCAACGAACCTTGCAATAGCATTAAAACATATCGGATGCAAAGTTGGTTTGCTAGATGCAGATATTTATGGACCTTCAATACCGAAAATGTTTGGGATTAATGAAAAACCAAAAAGTGATGGCCAAAAACTAGATCCCATAATAAAATACGACATTCAATGTATGTCTATTGGGTTTCTTACTGATCAACAAACTCCAATGATTTGGAGGGGTCCAATGGTAACTAGTGCGATTAGAACTTTTACCCAAAAAGTAAATTGGAGAGATTTAGACTTCATAATTGTAGATATGCCTCCCGGTACAGGAGATACACAAATGACTTTCTCTCAAGAGATAAAAATGGACGGAGCAATCATAGTTTCCACACCTCAAGAAGTAGCTTTGTTAGATGTAAAAAGAGGAATTAAAATGTTTGATAAATTAGGGGTAAAAATTTTAGGACTTGTTGACAATATGAGTTACTTTATTGGAGATGATAATAAAAAATATAAAATATTCGGCGAGGGTGGAGTTCGTAAAACCTCAGAAGAATTCAATAAAGAATTTTTAGGTGAAATACCAATTAATTCTGAAATAGGAAAGGCAAGTGACAATGGAAAACCAATAGTTGAAGAAGATCCAAATAATGAAATTTCAAAAATTTATATAGATTTTGCTAGCAAAATTAAATCAACTTATCTTTAAGATTAAAAGCCACCATTAACTCATTCCATTCCCTTTTTGACAAACCAGAACTCTCTAAAGAGACATTTTCGCCCTTAATTAATTTTTGAATCACAACGTTTCCTTTAGCAGAAACTTCTGTACCACCCACTCTATAATCCATAAAAGCTTCATGGGTTATTGGTACCCATCTTTTTAAGGTATCCAACATAATGTCGGCATAAACTCTAATTTCATATTGAGCATGATGATCTGCTCTGAGTCTTAAAAAGTTCATTAAATTTAAAAGATCTGTTTTCCAATACCATTGGGTATAAGTATTTAACGTTAAATTCATTCTAGCAAGTTCCCTAGCTAAACCTTTTTTATTATCATCTATAGTGGATCCATCATATCTTTCATTAAGCATGGTTTCATAATTGGAATAAGTTCTTTCAGCATCATTTTTCAAAAGTTCTAAAACCTCTTTAGCTTGAGTTCCCTCAAGAACATCTCCCCTTCCTTGTCTATTACTTGTTGATTGAGCTGCTAAATTTTCAGAAGCTGGTAAGTAAAATTCTTTATCCAAAATAGAGTATCTTGCAGAATACTCATTAACATTTGCAGTTCTATGTCTTATCCATTGACGTGCTATAAAAATCGGTAATTTGATATGATATTTAATTTCACACATTTCAAATGGCGTGCTATGCCAATGACGCATCAAATATTTTATCAATCCAGCATCAGTTGATACCTGTTTAGTTCCTTTCCCATAGGAAACTCTTGCAGCTTGAACGATAGATGTATCATCACCCATATAATCAACTACCCTTACAAAACCATGATCTAAAGCTGGTATTGCCTCATAAAGAATATTTTCCAACTCTGATACTACAACCCTTTTTGTTTTATTGCTTTGAGACTGCTGATTCTTAATTTCCGTAGATTGTTCTTTGGTTAATTTCATGATTGTTATTGAATCTCTTGCGATTCCTTTTATATTAATAAAGTTGGTTTTCCAACTATGACGATAAACGAATTTCGTAATAACCATTGCGGACGTGGGGGCAGTACCCACCACCTCCACCAATTACAACTTATGGGGGTGAACTAGATTCGACGGGTGACTAAAGGCTATTCTTTCGTTCGGAATTGTTCCTCCGTAAAGGGCTAATTTATAAATGCTAACGAAAGTTACGCAATTGCTGCTTAATTAATTTTTATTAATTGAGTAAACGGGGTTCGGGGCACCTGGCAACAGAACGCCCCTTAAAAGTATTTTTTGTCGCTTAAAATTTGAAAAAATTATTTAGTAAAATTTTAGTTAAAGGTGTAGGAAAGTTTAGATGAAAATTAGAGTAAATTTTATTTATATTTTAATAATAGCATTCTTAATTATTTTGTTAATTTTGGGTCACCAAATTAATAAGCAGAATTCTGCATCCAAAAAAAATGAAATTTCTAATATAGTAAATCAACTTAAAACAAGAAATAATCAGCTAGCTAAAATACAAAAAAACTTATTCAAAGATGGAAAAAACTTAAATGACATAATTAATAAAGAAGGAATCACTTTTGAAAATATATTTAAAGATAAAAAACTTGATGGATTAAACAATTTTTCTTATTCAAAATATTCAACTAAGGATATTTTATTTAATGGTAATCGTGATGCAACCGGCACAGCATATATTGACTTTTTTAATAATGATAAAAATTTATTAATCGCAACTTATGATGGAATTTTTGCATTTACTAATCTGAATAACTTAGAAAATTTTGTAAAAATAAACTCAAATATTAATTCAATAATCAAATATGATAAATTTTATTTTCATGAACAATATGGCATCAAGGATATTCATATAGACAATAATAAATTGTACGTCTCATATATCGGTGTAAAAAAAGAAAATTGTTACGATCTTAAAATTATTTTTAGTGAATTAAATGAAAAATTTTTAGATTTTAGTTTGTTTTATCAAACATTAAATTGTGTTGATAAAAATAATAATCATGGATTTTGGGCTCATCAAGGTGCAGGTGGAAGAATTGCTAATCTTGATAATTCAAACCTTTTATTTACCACAGGGGACTTTAGAAATAGACCCCTTTCACAAGATATTCAAAGTGATTTTGGAAAAATTTTAAAAATTAATATTCAAAATAAAAAGTCTGAGGTTATTTCCTTGGGTCATAGAAATCCACAAGGTTTATATTACAGCAAAAAATTTGACTTTATTTTATCTACCGAACATGGACCAAAAGGTGGTGACGAAATCAATATAAATAATAATCCTTTTTTAAAAGTTAAAAATTTTGGATGGCCAATTTCATCTTATGGAGAACATTATAAAAAAAATTATTCTGAAAAAATATTGAAAGAAGCACCGTTGAACAAATCTCATAAAAAATTTGGTTTTGAAGAACCTATTAAATATTTCGATCCATCGATTGGTATTAGTCAAACAATTTCCTTGAATGAGGGAGATACAGAATTTTTAATTGGTGCGATGGGGAACGAGATTGCTGATCAAGATTTAGGACTTCATTATATAAAACTTAATCAAAAAAGAGATAAAGTTATTGATCATGATTATTTTTTACTCAATGAAAGAGTTAGAGATATGGTGGTTTCTAAAGATAAAAAAATAATAATAATTTTTTTAGAGTCTACGAGTTCAATTTCAATTTTAAGAAAAAAAGTTAATAATTAATTCTATTTTTTTATTTCAGCTTGAGCTGCAGCCAATCTTGCTATTGGAACTCTATATGGAGAACATGAAACATAATTAAGACCTATTTGTGAGCAAAAATTAATGCTCTTTGGATCACCACCATGTTCACCACAAATACCTAACTTGATTTTTTTGTTTTGTTTTTTCCCTTTCGTAACAGCTATCTCAACTAAATCTTCTACACCCTCATCTATAGAGATAAATGGATCTATTGAAAAAATCTTATTTTCAATATAATCGTTTAAAAATTTTCCACTATCATCTCTACTAATACCAAAAGTAGTTTGTGTTAGATCATTAGTCCCAAAGCTAAAAAACTCAGCATGTTTTGCAATATCCTTTGCTTTAATCGCTGCTCTTGGTAGCTCAATCATTGTTCCAACTAAAAATTCTATTTTTACTTTATTTTCTTTTTGTACTTTTCTTGCAGTATTAATTACTAGGTCTTTCATTATTTTGATTTCTGCCTCAGTCGACACAAGTGGAATCATTATTTCAGGGAATGCAAATTTTTGCTTATTTTTTTTAAGCTCTGACAAGGCTTTAAAAATTGCCTCACATTGCATTTCATAAATTTCAGGGAATGAAATGCCTAATCTACAACCCCTGTGACCTAACATTGGATTTTGCTCGTAAAGTTCATCAATTCGAGATTTTACTTCTTTAACACTTATACCAACAACTTCCGCAACCTCTGAAATTTCTTTTTCAGATTTTGGCAGAAACTCATGTAACGGTGGATCAAGTAATCGTACTGTCACTGGTAAACCATACATAATCTTAAATATTTCTATAAAATCTTTTTTTTGATGTGGTAAAAGCTTCTTGAGTGCTTTCAATCTATCTTCTTTAGTTTTAGAAAGAATCATCTCTCGTACAGAAATAATTCTTTCCTCATCAAAAAACATATGCTCTGTTCTACATAAACCAATTCCTTCTGCCCCAAAATCTCTTGCAACTTTAGTGTCTAAAGGAGTTTCAGCATTTGTTCGAACTTTAAGTTTTCTAATATTATCAGCCCAACTCATTAATTTTGAAAAGTCACCTGAAATTTCAGGTTTTATTGTTGGTACACTTCCTAAGATAATTCTTCCAGAAGACCCATCAATTGTGATTATATCACCTTCTTTAATCTCCATTGAAGAAGTTTTGAAGATTTTTTTCTCATAATCAATATCAATTTCACTCGAGCCTGAAACACACGGTCTTCCCATTCCTCTTGCAACAACAGCTGCATGACTTGTCATTCCTCCCCTAGCAGTCAGTATCCCTTTAGCAGCGTGCATACCCTGAATATCTTCAGGGGAAGTTTCCACTCTAACCAATATTACATCTTGCATAACATTATTAAGTCTCTCAGCTTCTTCAGATGTAAACACCACTTTTCCACTAGCAGCTCCTGGAGAAGCAGGCAAACCGTTTGCAATTATTTCTATAGAACTTTTTTCATCCAAAGTAGGGTGTAATAATGTGTCCAAAGAATTTGGATCAATTCTTAAAATAGCTTGCTTTTTTGAAATCAATTTTTCTTTAACCATATCTACAGCAATCTTAACTGCTGATTTTGCAGTTCTTTTACCTGACCTAGTTTGTAGGATCCATAATTTCTCATTCTCAACTGTAAATTCTACATCTTGCATATCTTTGTAATGCGCCTCTAACTTTTTTAAAATTTTATGAAGCTCTAAATAAACTTTTGGCATAGACTCTTCCATGGAAAGTGCCTCAACTTTTGCCTCTCGTTTGGCTTTTTTCGTAATATATTGTGGTGTCCTTGTTCCTGCTACTACATCCTCTCCTTGAGCATTAATTAAATACTCTCCATAAATATTATTTGATCCGTCTGACGGATTTCTTGTGAAAACAACTCCAGTAGCACAATCATTTCCCATGTTTCCAAAAACCATAGATTGTACATTAACTGCTGTTCCCCATTCAGATGGTATCTGATTTAACTTTCTGTAAATTTTAGCTCTATTACTTTCCCAAGATAAAAAAACTGCACTTATTGCTCCAAATAATTGTTGATAAACATCTTGAGGAAATTCTTTTTTTGTTTTTTCTTTTACAATATTTTTAAAATCTTTTATCAAACCATCCCAATCATCTTCATCAAGATCTGTATCCAGCAAAACTCCTTTGGTTAATTTATAATTTTCTATAAGCTCCTCAAAATGATAACTTTCTATTCCAAGAACAACATTTCCATACATTTGAATAAATCTTCTGTAACTATCCTTAGCAAATCTTCCATTAGAGGTTTTGTTGGCGAGTGCTTTAACAGTTTTGTCATTCAAACCAAGATTAAGTATTGTATCCATCATACCAGGCATAGATACTCTAGCGCCAGATCTTACGGATAATAAAAGTGGATTTTTTAGATCTCCAAATTTTTTTCTCACATCTTTCTCAATTATCTTTAACTCTTTTTTAATTTGATTTATCAATGAGGAATTCAATTTCTTTTTATTTTGATAAAAAAGATCACAGACATTTGTTGAAATTGTAAATCCAGGTGGAACGGGAAGGCCCATTCTGCCCATTTCTGACAAATTAGCACCTTTGCCCCCTAAAAAATTTTTGGGATTTTTAATTTTTTTAGAGTCTTTAGATTTGAAATTTAAAATTAACTTATTCATTATTTGCCTTCACTAATTGAAAATTCATAAAATTTTGGAAGGTTTTACATAACATATTTATAAGTTCCAAACGATTTTTTCTTAAATTTTCGTTATCTTCATTTACTTTTACATTATCAAGAAATTCGAAAACTTCTTTTTTTGCTCCAGCTAAGACTGATAAAGATTCTTCATAATTTTCATTATTATCTATATCTGAATAATACTTCTTTATATCAGTAATCTTTTTAAACAAATTTTTTTCGTAATCGCTTTTAAAAATACCAGGATCAGTTGAATTAGTTATTTCAATTTCTTTATTTTCCATTTCACTTTGAAGTATATTGGCAGCCCTTTTATAACTTGATGTTATATCTATACCAATTTGATTATTAATTATTTTATTTACACATCTTGCTTTTTCGAAGGATGAAAATAATTTATTAGTTGAAAAATTTGAAATCGATGCCTCAATGATATCAAATCGAATATCTTTTTCTTTAAGATAATATCTAAATCTGTCTTTTAAAAAATTATTTAAATCTTTTTTTAATTCTTCATTGCCAAGAGTAAAATTTTGCTCTTGATATAAGCCAATCGAATAATTCAATAAATCATTTAATTTTAAATCTTTTTTATTTTCAATTATTATTCTTATTATGCCGAGCGCCACTCTTCTAAGTGCGAACGGATCTTTTGAGCTTGTAGGTTTTTCATTAATCCCAAAAAAACCAACAAGATTATCTATTTTGTCGGTCACTGATAAAGCAATACTGAAAGGTTTTTTTGGTACGTTTGAATCTAATCCAATCGGTAAATATTGTTCAGTTATTGACAAACAAATATCTTTATCAAAACCTTGTTGCGCCGAAAAATAGCCTCCCATAATTCCCTGTAATTCAGGAAACTCACCAACTAAATCAGAAGTTAAATCTGTTTTACAAATAGATGCTGATAATTCTACTTTTTCTTTACTAATTAACAATTCATCAGATATCATTCCACCTAATTTTCTCATTCGCTGAACTTTATCAAAATAGTTTCCAAGTCCCTTGAAAAAATTAATTCTTTTTAGTTCAGATACCTTTTTCACTAAATTTTGTGCTTTATCTTTATTCCAAAAAAATTCTGCATCACTTAATCTAGCATCAACAACTCTTTGATTTCCAAGTTTGATTAATCCTTTTTGGTCTTTTTTATTTGCAACAAGTAAAAATTGGTTTGTAATTTTTTTATTTTTATCAATTGTAGGAAAATATTTTTGATGTGACTGCATAGTCAAAATAAGTATTTCCCTTGGAATTGACAAAAATTTTTTATCAAAATCGCATAGCAAAACATGTGGGCATTCAACTAAATCTACTACCTCATCAAATAATTTTGAATTTTCTAATATAAATAATTTTTTTTTACTTAATATCTTTGTGAATTCCTTTTGAATAATTTGTTTTCTTTTAGTTTGATCAACAATCGTTCCATGTATCTTCAAAAATCTTTCATAAGATTTAAAATTTTTAAATACTCCTGTTTTTTCTTCATAATCCTTATCAATAAAGGTCCTATTAGACGAAGTTAGATGGTAAAATTTGAAATCTATAATTTTTTCATCAAATACTGATAAAATAGACTTTAATGGTCTTGCCCAATTAAGGTCAAATTCACCCCATTTCATTGATTTTTTCCATTGGTAGCTACCTAAAAGTTTTGGTATTAAATCTTTTAACAAATCTGAAGTATTCAATGTTTTTGAGGATGTTTTAAAAAAGTAGAATTCTCCTTTTTCTGTATCACGTTTAATAAGTTGTTTTTTGTCAATTTTATTTGATCTCAAAAAACCCTCAATTGCTTCTGCAGGAGCACTAGTTTTGGGTCCTTTTATTTCCTCAGACCCAACTTTAATTTTTTTTTGTAAACCCTCAAATACAATAATTACTCTGTTTGGGGTTGATAATGAAAAACTTTTTTTTGATTTTATAGATTTATTGATAAAATATTTTCTAAAATCCTCTAAAAGTTTTTCACGAAAATTTTGTTGTAAATTAGCTGGAATTTCCTCACTAAATAATTCTAAAAAAAATTCTGCCATTTTATATTTGCGTATCAATCCAAATTGAAGCAACAGATTTCGTAATTTCCCTTATACGTCCAATATATTCCGCTCTCTGGGCAACACTGATAGCTCCTCTTGCATCAAGTATATTAAATACATGACTTGCTTTTAAGCATTGATCATAAGCTGGGAGTGATATTTTTTTATTTATTAATGATTTAGCCTCACTTTCGAACATGTCAAATATTTTAAACAGATTTGAGGTATTGGCATGTTCAAAGTTATAAGCCGAAAATTCTTTCTCCGCTTGATGAAAAACTTCTCTATATTCAACATTTTCATTATTCCAAATTAAATCATAAACATTATTTTTTTGTTGTGTGAACATACAAATTCTTTCTAAACCATAAGTAATTTCTACTGAAACAGGTTTACATTCAAAGCCAGCCATTTGTTGAAAATATGTAAATTGAGTTATTTCCATTCCATCACACCAAACTTCCCAACCAAGGCCTGCTGCGCCTAAAGTTGGACTTTCCCAATCATCCTCAACAAATCTGATATCATGATTTTTATGATCTATACCAATTGTAGACAAACTATTTAAATAAAGTTTTTTTATATTTGATGGAGAAGGTTTAATTATAACTTGAAATTGATAATAGTGCTGAAGTCTATTAGGATTATCTCCATATCTTCCATCAGTCGGTCTTCTTGAAGGTTGCACATAAGCTGCTTTCCATGGTTTTGGTCCAAGTGACCTCAGAGTTGTAGCTGGATGAAAAGTTCCTGCTCCAACCTCCATATCATATGGTTGTAAGATTATACAGCCATGTTTACTCCAAAATTTTTGAAGATTTAAAATTGTATCCTGAAAATTTTGAAATCTTGGTTTTTTTTTACTTTTTTTAGAGGCCATATTTTTGCCAAATAGACTTTTCTTCTAATATATTTGCGACCTGATCGACATGATCGTTAGATGATGATAATTTCCTACTCAACCAACTTTTAGATTTTTCGAATTTTTTGATTATTACATCTTCTCCAAATTTTTCTCTCAACACTTGATTGGCATCACCTATTTCATCAATTAAACCAAGTTCTTTAGCTTTAGTTCCAGACCAAAACTCTCCTGAAAATAACTCAACTTCTGATTTCTTTAGTTTAGCACCTCTGCTTTTTTCAACAACGTTAATGAAATCTTTATGTAAATCTAATTGTATATTTTTTAATCTTTCTATATCTTCTTTTTTTTCTTCAAGAAATGGATCAAGAGTGCTTTTATTTTTACCGGCGGTGTGAACTCTTCTTTCAACTCCAATTTTTTTAATTAACTCTGTAAAACCAAATGATGAATAAATCACACCTATAGATCCAATAATTGAACTAGAATTTGCATAAATTTCATCACCAGCACATGCAATCAAATAGCCTCCAGATGCAGCAATATCCTCAGCAAAAACCATTACTTTTTTTTTATTTTTTTTTGCTTGTTGTCTTATAAAATTAAAAATTAAGTGTGATTGAACAGGTGATCCACCAGGAGAATTAATTGTTAAAGCAATACATGGTGCTTTTTTAACAGAAAAAGCCTTTAAAATTATCTCTTCTTGACCTGAAAAATCTATACCTTGTTTAAATTTACCTACATTTCCGATAACACCAGTTAATTTAATATGAGGAATAATTTTCTTCTTTTTAAAAAATGAGAGCATAATGAATCTTTATAGAATTTTTGTATTAATATAAAGACACCTTATAATTGAAGATTTAGGTGCGTCAATTGATAAGTATCAAATGAAACTTATTACACTAATTTGCTCACATTATGGGAAGCGTAATACAACTTAAAAACCAAATTAATAATTCTTACTTTCAACTTAAAAACTCAGTTGAAAATAAGTTAATACAAGTTGAAGAAAAAATTAAATCAAAATTAGATAGTAATGTTGAGTTAGTTCAAAAAATGACAGATTATCATTTAGATACTGGTGGCAAAAGGTTAAGAGCCTTATTAACTTTAGGCTCATCAAAGTTATGTGGTTATACAAAAGGTACTAGAGATATTAATTTAGCAGCTTGTGTGGAACTAATTCATGCAGCAACGTTGATGCATGACGATGTTATAGATAATGGTTCAATTAGAAGAGGTAAAAAAACGCCAAATAAGATCTGGGGTAACCACTCTTCTGTTCTAGCTGGTGATTACCTTCTGAGTAGGTGTTTTGAAATGATGGTAGAAGATGGAAACATTGAAGTTTTAAAACTATTATCATCAACATCATCAATAATTGCTCAAGGTGAAATTTTACAACTCCAGCATAAAGGTGAAGTTGATATGCTTGAAGAAACTTATTTGAAAATAATTTCTTCAAAGACAGCTGAGTTATTTGCTGCTGCAACTAAGGTAGGAGCAATTTTATCAGAAATGAAAGCTAAAGAGAAAGAAGCTTTAGAGTTTTATGGTAGAAATTTGGGTTTAACTTTTCAAATTGCTGATGACACTTTAGATTATAATTCAGAATTAAAACTATTTGGAAAAAATATTGGTCAAGACTTCTATGAGGGAAAAATTACACTACCAATAATTCTTTTGTTTCAAAAAGCTAATAATGATGAAAAAGAAACTCTCAAGAAAACTTTTGCAAAAGAAGAGAGAAATCAAAATGATTTAAATTATACTTTGTCTTTAATAAAAAAATACAATGTCATAAATTGTTGTTATCAAAAAGCTAAACATTACATTAATTTATCGTCAAATTCATTATCAGTGTTTAAAGACTCCGAGGAAAAAGATATTCTTGAAAATTTAACATCTTTTAGTTTATCAAGAAACTTTTAGGGGCTTAAAAGACTTTTTGTCCAATCATTATTTGCTGTCAATTTATACTTAAGTCTTTCGTGTATTCTATTATCTCCATCTAGCCAGAATTCTATGCTTGTAGGTTTTAAATTCCAGCCAGACCAGTGATTTGGTCTTGGAACATTATTTTGATCTTGGTATTTATTCTTAAATTTTTCTAATGATTTTATTAATTCATCTCTATTGATTAATTCACTACTTTGTTTTGATGCCCAAGCTCCAATTCTACTTTCGTAAGCTCTAGAATTAAAATAATTATCAGCTACCTTATCTTCCACTTGGCTCAAGGTACCTACAATTCTAATTTGTCTTAACAAACTTTTCCAATGAAAACACATCGTTGCATTAGGGTTTTCTTTAATTTCGTTCCCTTTCTGACTATTAAGATTAGTATAAAAAACAAATCCATTTTTATCGTAACCTTTAAGTAACACCATCCTAACTGATGGAACACCTTGTTTTGTTGCAGTTCCTAGAGCTAAAGCATTTGGATCATTAATTTCATTCTTTTTTGCTTCTTCGTACCAACTTTCAAATAATTTAAAAGGATCATCTAAATCTAGAAAGCATTTATTAAGCCCTAATGAGTTTTTTTCATTCATAATTTTAACAAAATAATCTATACAATATAAATAATGTCATTTAATACTTTTGGAAAGGTTTTTCGTTTCACCACATGGGGAGAGTCTCATGGTCCTGCGATTGGCTGTATAATTGATGGTTGTCCACCACTTATAAACCTTAATGAACGAGATATTCAGATAGAACTTAACAAAAGAAAACCTGGTCAATCTAAATTTACAACTCAAAGAAAAGAGAGAGATAAAGTAGAGATTCTTTCAGGAGTTTTTGAGGGCAAAACAACTGGAACTCCAATCTCTTTGATAATTTATAACGAAGATATGCGCTCAAAAGATTATAATGAGATTAAAGACAAATTCAGACCAGGTCATGCTGATTACACTTACTTTAAAAAGTATGGCATTAGAGATTATAGAGGTGGCGGAAGATCGTCAGCAAGGGAAACTGCATCAAGAGTTGCAGCAGGAGCTGTAGCAAAAAAAGTTTTGGAAAAAAAATTAGGTAAAAAATTTAAAATATCTGGTGCAGTTACACAACTTGGTATTCTTGGATGCGATACAAACAAGTGGGATGATAAGATAATTTATAAAAATCCATTTTTTTGTCCTGACAAATCTATGCTTAAAATATGGGAAAAATATCTTTTGAGTATTAGAAAGGCAGGTTCATCTTGTGGCGCTATAATTGAAATTAGAGCTAGTGGTATTCCAGCAGGACTGGGGGCACCAATTTACTCAAAATTAGACTCTGATATTGCATCTGCAATGATGAGTATTAATGCTGTAAAAGGTGTTAATATTGGTTCTGGAATGAATTCTGCTCAATTATCTGGAGAAGAAAATTCAGATGAAATTTCAAAATCAAAAAATAAATTAAAGTTCAACTCAAATAATGCAGGTGGAATTCTGGGTGGCATCTCTTCTGGTCAACAAATAATTGTTTCATTTGCTGTTAAGCCTACATCATCAATTTTAAAGAGCAGAAAAACAATTAATAAATTTGGAAAAAATACTAGTATATCCGTTAAGGGAAGAC
Organism: uncultured Pelagibacteraceae bacterium; assembly: GCA_902627745.1. Classification (GTDB taxonomy): domain Bacteria; phylum Pseudomonadota; class Alphaproteobacteria; order Pelagibacterales; family Pelagibacteraceae; genus Pelagibacter. The sequence continues at coordinate 42,852 of CACOKG010000003.1, forward strand.
ATGATCCGTGTGTTGGAATTAGAGCAGTTCCAGTGGGTGAAGCTATGTTATCATGCGTTTTACTTGATCATTACTTATTGAATCAAGCTCAATGTGGATAATTAATTTATTTTTGTTTTTGTAAGATAATATTTGAATTTAATACATCCAAAATTTGTTCTTCTATAGAAATGCTATCTAAATTTGCGAGTTTATACATGTTTTCAGGTTTGTCTTGATCAATAAAAATATCTGGAAGTTTCATTGATCTAAATTTTAAATTTGAGTCCATTAATCCTTTTTTTGATAAAAAATCAATTACATGAGAACCAAATCCACCAATCGATCCCTCCTCAATTGTAACAATTGCCTCATGCGTTGTTGCTAATTGCCATATCAAATTTTCATCCAATGGCTTAGCAAATCTTGCATCCACTATCGTAATATTAACACCTTTTTTTTTTAAATTTTCTGATGCCTTTAAACATTCACTTAATCTCGCACCAAAGTTAATTAAAGCTAACTTTTTTCCCTCTTGAATAATCCTTGATTTACCAATTTCTATTTTTTCATTAATTGATGGTAATATTGATCCAATACCAGTCCCTCGTGGATACCTGAATGCGCAAGGTCTATCATTAATTTCTGTAGAAGTATTAATCATTCTAACCAACTCAGCCTCATCACTTGCAGCCATCACAATAAAATTTGGTAGTGTTGCTAAATAAGTCGTATCAAAACTACCTGCGTGTGTAGGTCCATCAGCTCCAACTAATCCTGCTCTATCTATTGCAAATCTTACGGGTAAACTCTGAATTGCAACATCATGAACAACTTGATCATATGCTCTCTGAAGAAATGTTGAGTAAATTGCTGCATAAGGTTTATAATTCTCAGTCGCCAAACCAGCTGCAAACGTAACAGCGTGTTGTTCAGCAATACCAACATCATAAGTTCTATCTGGAAATTCTTTTTTAAAATTGCTTAATCCAGTTCCATCTGGCATTGCTGCTGTTATTGCAATTATTTTACTATCTTTTTTTGCGTGTTGTATCAAAGTATCAGCAAAAACTTTAGTGTATGACGGTACTTTACTGGAACTTTTTTCCTGTTCTCCAGTCTTTACATTAAATTTGGATACCCCATGATAATGATCTTTTGCTTCTTCAGCAAAAGAATAGCCTTTTCCTTTTTTTGTTTTTATATGAATTAATATAGGACCTTGGTGTTTTGAGTCCCTTGCATTTCTTAAAATTGGAATCAATGAAGAAAGGTCATGACCATCTATAGGACCAATATAATAGAAACCTAATGAACTAAATAAAGTTCCACCAGTTACAGCTGATCTTAACAAATCTTCGGCTTTACCGGCTTTTGCACTAAATCTTTTTGAAAATGCTGATGTAATCAATTTTATAGTTTCTCTTAAACTAAAATAAATTTTACCAGAAAAAATTTTAGCTAAATATGTTCCCATTGCTCCAACAGGCCGTGCAATTGACATGTCGTTATCATTTAATATCACAATCATTTTGGTTTTTGAGGCACCTGCATTATTCATGGCTTCATAAGCCATGCCTGCACTTATTGCACCATCACCAATCACAGCTATAACATTTTCTGATTTTTTTGATAATTTATTTGCCTCTGCAATTCCCAAAGCTGATGAAATTGAGGTAGAGCTATGAGCAGCTCCAAAGGGATCATATTCACTTTCTGAACGCTTTGTAAATCCTGAAAGACCCCCTCCTTGCCGAAGTGTTCTTATTTTATCTTTTCTTCCTGTTAAAATTTTGTGTGGATAACATTGGTGTCCTACATCCCAGATTAATTTATCACTTGGTGTATTAAAAACGTAATGTAATGCAACGCTTAATTCTACAACACCTAAGCTAGCGCCCAAATGTCCTCCAGTAACTGATACTGCATCGATCATTTCCTCTCTTAATTCATCAGCAACTTTTTGCAGTTTTGTTTCAGGAACTTTTTTTAAGTCTGATGGAAAATTAATCTGATCTAAAAATTCGTAATTTTTTTTCATTTATTTCTATTTAAAATAAAATTTAAGGTTTCAATTAAATTCTTAGATTTAGGTCCATATTTTTTTAACTTAGTATTTATTTTTAAAATAAGCTTTTTCGCATATTTAATAGTATTTTTATCTCCCAGTAAACTAATAAGAGTTGCTTTACCTTTTTTCTTATCTTTTCCAGTTTTTTTACCTGCAGCTAAAAGGTTTCCATTATAGTCAATTAAATCATCAGCAACCTGAAATAGTAAACCTATATCAGCTCCAATATTTTCAAACTTTTGAATATCTCTTTTACTTTTGTTCTTTAATATTAATGGAGCTACACAACAAAAACTAAAAAGTTTTCCAGTTTTTTTTATTTCCATTTCAATTATTTTTTTTTCTGAAATTTTCTGACGTTCATAGCTCAGATCTAAATATTGACCACCAGCAATCCCAAGATGTCCAGAGCTCTCAGAAATTTTATTAATTAATCTAATTTTTGTTTTTTCATTGATATTCAAATCTTTATGACTCAAAATTTCGAATGCCATAGTTAAGAGTGAGTTTCCAGCAAGAACAGCTGTGGACTCTCCAAATTTGATATGGGTAGAGGGCTTACCTCGTCTTATTGAGTCATTATCCATACATGGTAAATCATCATGAATAAGTGAATAAGCATGAATACATTCAACAGCAGCACCAATAATTAATAAAGTTTTGTAATTTAAGTTAAATATTGAACCGACATCAACTAGTATTTTTGATCTTATCTTTTTGCCACCCGAAAATAATCCATATTGCATTGGGACAATCAGCTCTGATTTTTTTTGCTTTTTTATAAATTTTTTTAAAAAAATATTTGTATCTTTAGCAATTTTATTTAGTTTTTTTTGCATTATTTTTGGATGTTATCTTAGATATATTATCTTTAGTTGTTGTATTGATGTCGATGACTTTTTTTTTAAATTTTTTCTCAATAATATTGTTTAGTTTTATTAAATTTTGATATTTTTCAATTGAATTTTGTAAATCTTTTTGACTCTCTAAATCCTCAATTATTTTATTCGCTTCGAGAGTTAATTCCTCCAGAGATGAAGATTCATAATTATTTGGTAAATCTTTATCTTTCATATAATACTCTCAGATAATACATGAAAATGAATCTTGCAAATATTAAAAAAGCAAAAAAACTGCTTCATAAAAGGGAGTGTATTGCTATACCAACAGAAACAGTTTATGGTTTAGCAGGTAATGCCTACTCAGACCAAGCCTGTCAAAAAATATATAAGATTAAAAAAAGACCAAAAAATAACCCTCTAATAGTTCATTATCTAAATATTCAAAGGTTGAAAAAAGATTGTCATTTAAACAATGACTTTATTAGATTATATAAAAAATTTTGTCCTGGTCCTTTAACATTTATCCTAAATCTTAAAAAATCATCAAAAATTTCAAAAATAATTACCAATAAAAAGAATACATTGGCAGTAAGATTTCCACGGCACTCGGTCACGAGAAGATTACTTAAAATTTTAGAATTTCCTTTAGCGGCTCCAAGTGCTAATCCCTCATCTAGAGTTAGTGCTGTTACATCCAATGATGTAAAAGAAGATTTTGGGAAAAAAATTAAGTACATACTAGAGGGTGGAAAATCATCTATCGGTGTAGAGTCAACAATTATTGACCTTAGAAAGAATCCTAAAATCTTAAGATTGGGTGGTTTGAATATTTCAACTATTCAAAAAATACTAAGAAAAAAAATAACAATAAATAACAAGCCTTCAAAAATCGTTTCACCAGGACAACTTAAGGTTCATTATTCACCAGGTTTGCCCATCAGACTTAATGCAAAAAATATTCGTCAAGGTGAAGCATACTTGTTGATTAGAAAGAAAAAAGTAAGTAAATCAAATTATTATTTTTTGTCACAAAAAGGAAATCTAAAAGAAGCTGCGAAAAATTTATATTCTACTTTGAGAAAAATTAAAAAAAAGAAATATAGCTCCATTGCAGTATGTAAAATTCCTGATAGAGGATATGGTAGAACTATTAATGATAGGTTATTAAGAGCATCAAGATTCAATGAAAAAACCACTTGAAGTAATAGGATTATCAAAAACTTATAATTCAAAAGAAGCAGTAAAAGAGGTTTCTTTTAAAGTAAATCAAAATGAAATTATTGGGATACTTGGTCCTAACGGCTGTGGAAAAACTACTACAATTGGTATGATTTTAGGTTTATTAAAACCATCAAAAGGTAAGGTTTTAATAAATGGTGTCGAAATTGAAAATCAACGTGTAGATTTATTAAATCAATTAAATTTTATATCACCTTATATAGAATTACCAAAAAAATTGACAGTTAGACAAAATTTAGAAGTTTATGGGAGGCTTTATGATGTAAATAAACATAAGGCAAAAATTGATTACCTCTGTGAAAAATTAAGACTCTACGAATTCATAGATAAATTAACTGGGGAGTTATCATCTGGTCAAAAAAATAGGGTTAGTCTTGCAAAGTCAATAATTAATAATCCAAAAGTTTTACTTCTTGATGAACCTACAGCATCACTTGATCCTGAAACAGGTGATTTTGTTAGAAGTTTTTTAGAGGAATATCAACAGGAAAATAAAACATCAATTCTATTAGCATCACATAATATGGCAGAGGTAGAGAGACTATGTTCTTCAGTTTTAATGATGAACAAAGGATCGATAATTGATGAGGGTAGACCGAAGGAATTAATTAAAAAACATGGAAGAAAAAATATGGAAGAAGTTTTTTTAAAACTTACAAGGGAAAAATATGAATTTCAATAAAATGTATGGTCTTTTCCTTAGACATTTTTATTTAATTAAAAGTTCTTTACCAAGAATTTTGGATTTAATTTATTGGCCGACAATTCAAATAATTTTATGGGGTTTTATCTCAAAGTTCTTTTCAATACATAGTGACTACTATAGCAATACTTTGGGAGTAATTTTAACGTGTGCAATACTTTATGATATTCTTTTTAGATCAAGCATTAGTTTTAACATGCTTTTTTTAGAGGAAATCTGGAGTAGAAATTTCACAAATTTGTTTATAGCCCCCCTTAAGCTTAAAGAAATTATTGTTTCATTAATTTTTACTGCTTTGATAAGGACTTTAATAGGATTGGTTCCTGCGATAATGCTAACCTCTCCTCTATTTGGTGTATCAATTTTAAAATTGGGATTACCACTTTTATTCCTATTTCTAAGTTTATATCTTTTTGGTATAACACTTGGGTTGTTTGTAAGTTCAGGACTAATTAGATTTGGTCCATCATTCGAAAATATTGCATGGTCGTCCCTATTTTTGCTTGCTCCTTTAGGATGCATATATTATCCAATAGAAATTCTACCAGAATTATTTCAATTCATAGCAAAAGGTTTACCACTTGTTTATATTTTTGATGAGACTAGAAACATACTTCTAAATGGGTCAATTGATTATACAAATTTGAGACAAGCATATTTATTAAACCTGATCTATTTAATCATTGGAATAGTTCTATTTTATTTATCTTTTTTGAGAGCTCGAATTAAAGGAACATTAATTAACATGGGTGAATAATTGGTGCGCCTGCTAGGAGTCGAACCCAGAACCTCCTGATCCGAAGTCAGGCGCTCTATCCAGTTGAGCTACAAGCGCATATAATAGTAATATATCATTTTATGAAAAAAAAAATAAATTTGATTGTAAAAGAAAGTAATAAAAATATGCGTGTAGATGTTTTTATTAATAGTAAGGAAAATGAGATAAGTAGAACTAGAATAAAAAACTTAATTTTAAGTAAGAAGCTTAAGATTAATAATAAAGTTATTTCAGATCCTGCCAAAAAGGTTTTAAAAGACGATGCTATAGAATTAATAATTCCAGAGCCTAAAAAAGCTTCTCTGAAACCATTTAAATTCAAATTAGATATTGTTCATGAGGACAAAGATATTATAGTACTAAACAAACCAGCAGGTATCGTAATGCATCCAGGAGCTGGGAATTTTGACAATACAATTGTAAATGCATTAGTAGATTACGATAAAGACTCTCTTTCGAATATTGGTGATGAACTTAGACCAGGAATAGTACATAGGATAGACAAAAATACATCGGGTTTAGTAGTCATAGCAAAAAATAATCTATCGCATGAACACTTATCAAATCAGTTTAATAAACACTCTATAACAAGAATTTATCAATTATTAATATGGGGCAAAGTTAGACCTTCTAAGGGAAAAATTGAAACTTTAATAACACGAAGTTCAAAGAATAGACAAATGATGGAAGTTAGTCGAACTAAAGGAAAAAAAGCAATTACTAATTATAGTACTATTGAAATTTTTGAAAATAAACACACACCAACTTTAAGTTTAGTAGAATGCAAACTTGAAACGGGTAGAACCCATCAAATTAGAGTTCACATGAATTTTTTAGGAAATAGTATTGTTGGTGATGATAAATATAAAAAAAAATTTAAGAAAATTAAAAATATTAATCCGCTGATAGAGCAAAATTTAAATAGTCTTAATAGACAATTTCTTCATGCTAAGACTCTAGGCTTCATTCACCCCACGAAAAGCAAAGAAATGGTTTTCAACTCAAATTTACCTTTAGAACTTGAGAATATTTTAGAAATACTAAGAAATACTAAGAAATACTAATAAATAAATCATTGAAAAATATAAATAATTAATTAGATAAACTCATTATGAATACTGCAATAAATAATAACTTGCCCATTTTAAGTAATGAAGGTGGTCTATCTGCATATTTGGAACAGATTAAAAAATTCCCTATGCTTGATGCTGAAGAAGAATATATGTTGGCAAAAAATTGGAAAACAACTGGTAATATCAAAGCAGCAGAAAAATTAGTAACGAGTCATTTGAGATTGGTTGCAAAAATTGCAATGGGATATAAAGGATATGGATTACCAGTAAATGAAATGATCTCTGAAGGGAATATTGGTTTAATGCAAGCGGTAAAAAAATTTGAACCTGAAAAAGGTTTCAGATTAGCCACATACGCGATGTGGTGGATAAAAGCTTCAATACAAGAATATATTTTAAGATCGTGGAGTTTAGTCAAGATTGGTACAACAGCAGCACAAAAAAAATTATTTTTCAATCTTAAGAAATTAAAAAACCAAATAGCTCCTCAAACAGAAGGGGATTTAAAAAATGAACATGTTGATGAAATAGCTAACAAGCTTGATGTTAGTAAAGATGAGGTGATTTCGATGAATCGAAGATTATCAGGAAAAGAATTCTCACTTAATGCACAAGTTGGTGAAGATGGTGATGAATGGCAAGACTGGTTGGTTGATAAAGAATTAGATCATGACTTAAAATTTGCTCATCAAGAGGAAATGGAACAAAGAAAAGACTTATTAAAAAATTCAATTCAAGTCCTAAATGAAAGAGAGAGAGAAATTTTATATTCTAGAAGATTAAATGATAATCCAACTACATTGGAAGACTTAAGTAAAAAATATAAAATAAGTAGAGAAAGAGTAAGACAAATTGAAAATAAAGCTTTTGAAAAATTACAAAAGCATATGCTTCTACTCGCAAAGTCTAAAAACTTATTACCTGTAAATTAAATCTCAAAAGGATTTTCGATTAATATCGTATCATCACGTTCTGGGCTGGTTGAAATACTTGATATTTTTGTCTCAATAAAATTCTCAACTTCTTTAATATAATTTTTGGCATTTTCTGGAAGATCATCTATATTCTTAATACCTCTTGTTGATTTTTTCCAGCCATCAAAAGTTTTATAAATAGGTTTTATTTTGAGCTGATCCTCTACTGCTGCTGGTAAATAATTAATTTTTTTTCCATCTAATTCATATTCAACACACATCTTTATTTCATCTAATTCATCTAAAACATCCAGCTTTGTAAGTGCTATGCCATCAATCCCTGAAACTTTAATAGTTTGTCTTACTAAAACACCATCAAACCAACCGCATCTTCTTTTTCTACTTGTAACTGTTCCAAATTCTTTTCCTCTTGTTCCTAAAAGTTCGCCAATATCATCTTTTAATTCTGTCGGAAACGGACCCTCTCCAACCCTAGTCGTATATGCTTTAGTGATTCCTAAAACATAATTAATTGTATTTAGTCCACACCCTGTACCAGTAGCGGCGCTTGACGCTACAGTATTTGAGGATGTCACAAATGGATATGTGCCATGATCAACATCTAGTAATATGCCTTGAGCTCCCTCAAATAATATTCTTTTTTTCTGTTTTTTGAATTCGTCAAGTTTCAACCATACTGGTTTTGAATATTTCAAGATCTTAGGAGCAATTTTTAATAAATCTTTTTTTAATTGATCTTTCTCATAGATTTTTTTACCTAAGCCTTTTCTAATTGCATTATGATGTAAAAGAACAGACTCTAACCTTTGATCTAGATTTTTTTCAGATCTCAAGTCCATTACTCTTATTGATCGTCTACCAACTTTATCTTCATATGCTGGTCCGATACCTCTTCTGGTTGTTCCAATTTTTCCTTTACCCGCACTATCTTCACGGATTTCATCCATTTCCCTATGAAAAGGTAAAATTAAATTTGCGGACTCTGAAATTATAAAATTATCAGTGTCGACCTTAACTCCTTTTAATTTAATTTCCTCAATTTCATCTAATAATGCCCAGGGGTCAACGACAACTCCATTTCCAATTATTGATATTTTGTTTTTTCTTATAATTCCGGATGGAAGTAATCGAAGTTTATAAGTTATACCATTTATTACAAGAGTATGGCCCGCGTTGTGACCACCTTGAAATCTAACTACAACATCAGCTTGTTCAGATAACCAATCAACTATCTTGCCTTTTCCCTCATCTCCCCATTGAGAACCAACAACAACAATATTTTTCATTAGTTAAATTTTTGTTTTATTTTCATTGAATTAACATGATTTATGGGACCATGTCCTTTTCCATAGTTTGGATTTGTCAGTATCGCAGAATTTACATATTTAATTCCCAACGCACAAGCGCTCTTAATACTTTTTCCACATGAAAGAAAAGTTGTTATCGCACTAGATAATGTACATCCTGTGCCGTGGGTATTTTTTGTTCTATGCCTGAAACTTGTAAAGACTTTAAAATCAGATTTGCTTAGATATAAATCTATTACTTTTTTTGATTTTAAATGGCCACCCTTCAACAATACATTTTGAGCTCCTAAATCTATCAATTTATTTGCTGCAAAAATCATATCCTCTTTATTTTTGATACTAGTCTCTGCTAAAATTTCTGCCTCTGGAATGTTTGGAGTGATCAAAAGAACATTTTTTAATAGCTTTTTTTTTAAAGTTTGTATTGCTTTACTATCAATTAATTTAGCACCACCCTTTGCAACCATTACAGGGTCTAAAACAATTTTTTTTACTTTTAATATTTTCAAAGCGTGAGCTACTTTTTCGACAACTTCAGTAGAGTTAAGCATGCCTATTTTAACGGCATCAGGTCTTATGTCTCTTGATGAATAAATAATTTGATTTTTTACTTCATTGGTTGGTATTGAAATAACTGATTTGACACCCACTGTATTTTGAATAGTCACTGCTGTAATAGCAGTCATTGCATAAGAGCCGAGACTGGTGACAGTTTTGATGTCTGCCTGTATACCAGCCCCACCAGATGAATCTGATCCAGCAATTATCAAAATTTTAGACTTTAATCTCAATTTATTTAAATTCTTTTGAAATCATTTTTATACATTTTTTAAGCAAAATTTTATTTTCACTCTCACCCATTATTCTTATCTTTGGTTCAGTGCCTGATTTTCTTACAAGAATTCGACCTTGATTTTTAATTAATTTTTTTGCAATTTTAATGGATCTTTTAACAGAGCGGATTTTAAGTATTTTATCATCTTTTATTTTTATATTTTCTAAAATTTGCGGAATTTTTTTAAAGACATTAAAAAAATCACTGGCTTTAGTTTTTCTATTCATTGATTTGATAATCTCTAAAGCGACAAGCACACCATCGCCGGTTGTTGCAAATTTTCCTAAAATAATATGACCCGATTGTTCTCCTCCTAAATTGAATTTTTTCTTTTGCATCAATTCCTTAACATATCTGTCCCCAACATTAGCTCTTAAAAATTTAATACCCTTCTCTTTTAAAAATTTTTCCAAACCATAATTTGACATTAAGGTTCCGACAACACCTCCTTTAAGAATTTTTCTCTTTTTCCATTGTAAAGCTAATGCAGCGATAATTTGATCGCCATCAATTATAGATCCTTTTTCATCACACATTATTATTCTGTCAGCATCTCCATCTAAAGATATACCCAAATCTGCTTTGAATTTTTTAACATTTCTTTGCAGTTTTTCTGGAAAGGTTGAACCACAATTTTTATTAATATTAAACCCATTTGGTTTATTACCTATAACTTTTAATTTTGCTCCAAGTGATCTGATTAATTTTGGTGCAGATTTATATCCAGCTCCATTTGCACAATCTAGAACTACTCTCAAATTATTTAATTTAAAGTTTCTTGATAACCTTTTTTTACAAATTTTAATATATTCATCAGTTCCAGTCTCTAGCCTTTTAACTCTTCCTAATTTTTTTGGATTTGATAAGTGTTTTTGAACTTTGCTATCTATTAAATTTTCAATTTTTTTTTGAATTTTATCAGATAATTTTAATCCATCAGGACCAAATAACTTTAAACCATTATCATAAAATAAATTGTGCGAAGCGGTGATCATAATACCAAGATTTGCATTCATTGATTTTGTCAACATTGCAAGACCATTAGTCGGCAATGGACCCAGTGTATAAACGTGCATTCCTGCAGAAGCTAAACCAGAAACCAGCGCAGGTTCTAATGCGTATCCTGAAAGTCTAGTATCTTTAGCAATAATTGCTGTTTGTTTTCTTTTTTTTAAATTTGTGAAATATTTTCCTGCTGCTAGTCCAAACTTAAAGAACATATCTCCATTAATGTTCCCACTATTTACCTGCCCTCTAACTCCATCAGTACCAAAATACTTCATTATTTATTTATAAGTGCTTTGAAAACTTTTATAGCTTGATTAACTTCGTTGACATCGTGAACTCTCAACATTTGTACACCCTGTAACATTGCAAAAATACTGCTACTTATTGTTCCTCCAATTCTTAAAAAGCTATCATTTTTTCCAGATAAATCTTTTATAAATCTTTTTCTGGAAATACCAAGCAGTATAGGCAAACCCAAAGAATGGTAAATTGATATATTTTTAATTATTGTCATATTATGTTTCAAATTTTTTCCAAAACCTATACCGGGGTCTAAGATAATATTATTATGATAAATTCCATTTTGACGTAAATTATTTAATTTTTCTTCAAAGAAATCATAAATATCTAATAGTACATTTTTATATTTTGGATTTTTTTGCATTACATCAGGATTACCAAGTGAATGTTGAAGCACAAAAGGTATTTTATATTTTTTTAAAATCTTGATTGAGTTTTTATCAAAATTAAGACCAGAAACATCATTAATTAGTTTTACTCCTAGTTTAATTCCCTTTTCCATGATTTCTGATTTTCTAGTATCTAGAGATATAAAATCTTTTTTATCAATTAATTTTAAAATATTTTTGATTCTATTCCATTCTATTTTTGATTTAATAGCTTTAGATCCTGGCCTAGTGGACTCTCCTCCAATATCAACAAGGTTTGCACCAGAATTTAAAAGAAGCTTTAATTGTTTTTTTGCTGCTGTATTATTAAAAAATTTTCCACCATCTGAAAAACTGTCTGGAGTAAGATTTAAAATACCCATTATTTTAGGAATAGTATGAAAATTTAAATTTTTAATATTTCTTTTTTTTTTTGTAATTAATCTTAAATCTTTTTTTACTTTTACCTTTAAATTTAAATGTAATTTGTTCACTTCATTTAAAGAAATTAATTTTTTTGAATTTCTTGTTATTATTTCTATTTTATCGAAAGAAATTTCAGGATTATTATGAAGTGGTAATGTCTTATTTTTTTTTACTAATGATTGAGATTTTGCACCATAATAGAAATTACACACTCTAGTGTAATATCTAGACATTCAGTCTAATGAACAATTTTTGGTTTTAGGCCTAGAGCACCCATTGCTGACCCTTTATCATCTTCTACTTTTAAATCTTGTTTGTCTGCTGGGTATATATTTTTATTGATTATATTTTCAATTTCTTCTCCAGTTAATGTCTCATAAGTCATTAGAGCTTTAGCAATTTTGTGTAAATCCTCAACTTTTTCAGTCAAAATTTTCTTTGCGGTATTATAACCCTCATCTATTAGCTTTCTAATTTCTTTGTCTATTTTTTGTGCTACTTCTTCAGAGACTGACTGAGTTTGTGTTACTGATCTTCCTAAAAAAACCTCTTCTTGATTTTCACCATATTCAACAGGTCCCATTTCTTCGCTCATTCCATATTTGGTTACCATAGCTCTAGCAAGTTGGGTTGCTTGATTTATATCAGATCCACTACCTCCACCTGCTCCTGTTGATATGTTGTCTTTTCCAAAAATTACTTCTTCAGCAACTCGTCCTCCGAAGCAAACTGCTAATCTCGCTTTTAAATATTTTATAGAATGACCATGTTTATCTCTTTCTGGCAAATTCATTACCATACCCAATGCTCTGCCTCTAGGAATTATAGTTGCTTTATGTATAGGGTCATAGCTTGGCATGTTGAAAGACACCAACGCATGTCCCCCTTCATGATATGCTGTTAATTTTTTTTCATCCTCCGTCATTACCATCGAACGTCTTTCAGCTCCCATCATTACTTTATCTTTCGCTTCTTCAAATTCATTGAGTGTAACAATTCTTTTATTTTTTCTAGCCGCCAATAAAGCAGACTCATTTACTAAATTAGCAAGATCTGCACCAGAAAATCCAGGTGTACCTCTTGCAATCGTTCTTAAATTAACATCAGGTGCCATTTTTATTTTTTTAACATGAACCTTTAAAATTTTTTCTCGACCAATTATATCAGGATTCGATACAACAACTTGTCTATCAAACCTACCTGGTCTTAGTAAAGCTGGATCTAATACATCTGGTCTGTTTGTTGCAGCAATAATTATTACTCCCTCATTAGTATCAAAACCGTCCATCTCAACTAAAAGCTGATTAAGAGTTTGCTCTCTTTCATCATTTCCACCACCTAAACCAGCGCCTCTACTTCTTCCAACAGCATCAATTTCATCTATAAAAATAATACAAGGGGAATTTTTTTTTCCTTGTTCAAACATGTCTCTTACCCTTGAAGCACCAACTCCTACAAACATTTCAACGAAATCTGAACCTGAGATCGTAAAAAATGGTACTCCAGCCTCACCAGCTATCGCTCTAGCTAATAAAGTTTTACCAGTACCTGGTGGACCAACCAATAAAGCACCTCTAGGTATTTTTCCTCCAAGTCTACTAAATTTTCTTGGATCTTTTAAAAATTCTACAATTTCCTCAACTTCTTCCTTTGCTTCTTCTACACCTGCAACATCATTAAATGTAACTTTACCCTTAAGTTCATTCATCATTTTTGCTTTTGATCTTCCAAAACCCATAGCTCCACCTTTGCCACCTTGCATTTGTCTCATGAAAAAAATCCAAACAGCAATTAATAACAACATAGGAAACCATGAAAGCAGGACACCAAATAATGATGGCATCTTTTCTTCAATAGGTGCAGCTGAAATACTCACTCCTTTTTCAGAAAGTTTCTCAATTAAATTTGGATCGTTAGGAGAATAAGTTGTAAATGAGTTTCCATTTGAATACACGCCTTTAATATTGTTACCTTGGATTTCAACTTTTAAGACCTCTCCATTTTCAACAGATGTTAAGAATTCTGAGAATATAACCTTATCCCCACCTCTAATATTTGTTTGGGGATTTTTAAACATATTGTAAAGACCAATAGTTAAAAAAACTATAATAGCCCACATTGCAATGTTTTTCATATTCATGAAGATAAAATAAGAATTATTATCAATTTAACAAGTGGCATTTTGTGTAAAGTGGCATTATTTTTGGGGCTCTTTACAGATAATTATTGATTGATTGACCTTTTCAATAATACAACCACCTAATGTAGCTCTGTTCAATCGATTATTTTCAATTTCCTGGATAATTTTTTCTATTTTTTTCCCTCTTACAGGATAATATTTTTCACCAATTAATTTTAATAATTCTGAAAAGGCTCTAAAAATTACCTCTTGGGGTTGGAGAAAAAAATCACTATTGAGAATTAATCTTTTTTTATTTTTAAAAAAAGAGGCGTTTTCTCGTAAATTTTTATCAACATAAAATTCAATTACCTTGTTTGCATTTTTTAAATTTTTAATTGTTTTTTTTAATTTATTTTTATCTAAACCATCTCTTTCAAGATTTTTCATTAATTTTCTTAGTCGAACTCTTTGATATTTTTCATCATGGTTTGTTGGATCATCTACATAAAAATTAAAAACTTTTTTTGAAATAAAAATTAAATCCTCTTTTTTTATATCAATTAAAGGTCTTAATATATTCTTTTTTTTTATTGTTGCCTTTATGTCTAGAGATGTGAGACCTTTTATTCCACTACCCCTCAGAAGTCTTATAAAAAAATTTTCAATTAAATCATCCTCGTGATGTCCCATTAAAATATCTTTTATTTTTAATTGATTACATTTCTTGAAGAGTATTTCATATCTTTTTGCCCTAGCAATTGACTGGATGCTTTTCTTTGGTTTCTTTCCTTTCCAAGTTAAAATTTCTGATTTTATAAAGTTTTTTTTAAGCAAATTTAAAACAAATTTAGCTTCTTTTGTAGAATCAGGTCTAAGTTTATGGTTGATGATATAAAACTTCGATTTTAAATTTTTTTTAATTGCATAAATTTTAGATAAGAAAGCTAAAGCAAGACTATCTGGACCACCTGAGACTGCAACCGCAAAACTTTCATCTAAATTTAAAGATGTCTCAAATTTTTTATAAATCTTATTTATTCTTTTATTATTTAAGTTATCTCTTAAAAATTTAGGAATTTTGGTTGTTGCATTCGAATTTCTGAGACTCATATTTAGCTTTTTGTATCACAGATTGGTTTGCCTCTGGATATTGTTCTTCAACACCATTGATCATTTTGCAACCTTGGTCTTTTTCTCCAATTTGTACCATTGATACACCAAGCTTTAATAAGTTTATAGGTGCTTTTTCACCTTTAGGGTATCTCTGATAACCTTCTAAATATGCTGAGGCTGCATCTGTATACAATTGTCGTATCCTAAAAGTTTCTGCATACCAATATTGAGCATTCCCAGCTAAATTATGTTCAGGATTTGTGTTAACGAACTCTCTGAATGCTCTTTCAGCAGTTGAATAATCACCAACTTTTAAAAAGCTTGTAGCAAACTGATATTGTCTATCTGGAGACTCATTTGGAAGAATTTTTTCTTCAGCTTGAAAAGTTTCAGTTACTACTAAAGCTGTTGAGTCCACAGAATTTGTTTTTTGTGATGTTTCATTTGTAGCTGTATCTTTATATGATATCGATCCCAAATCTTGAGGTTGAGAACTTCCAGGTAAAACTTCCTTTTGCTCATTATTTGTTTTTTTTGTTAATTTATTTGTAGTTGAGTCAGAGGACACAACATTTTCCAAGTCCTGAAATCTTATTTGATTATCTGCTTGCACTTTTGACATCCTGTTAGATAATTTGTCTAACTTAAAATTTATTTCCTCAAACTTATTTGTAAGTTCCTGAAATTGATTTTCAATTTCTGAAAGTTTTAACAAATGTCTTGTAAGAACATCTTCTGAATTATTATCTAAATCGGAATTCAAATTTATGGAGCTATCACTATTTAACTCAATTGATCCTGAGTATACTGCTTTTTCTAAAGTCTTTATATCTTTCTGAAGCTGATCTATTATTTCATAGATATTGTGATTGTCAGCGAAAGAACAAGTAATCAAAAAGAAATTACCTAAAATAAATATAATAATTTTAGATTTTTTTAAAATGTATCGCATCGAAATAATCTTATGATTAAAATAATGGCAAAAAAAAGACCCTTAACTAATTGTATTAATTAAGGGTCTTAAATTTTTAAAAATTAATTTGCTTTTACTGTAACAGATCTTCTGTTTTTTGACCAAGCCAAAGGATTAGAACCAGAATCCACTGGTCTCTCTTTTCCATAACTTAGAACTGAAATTCTGTTAGAGGAAATTCCATAAGTCATTAAATAATCTTTAGCAGCATTTGCTCTTCTTTCACCTAATGCTAAGTTATATTCTCTCGTTCCTCTTTCATCAGCGTGTCCTTCAAGCACGATTGTAATATCAGAATTTTTTCTTAACCATGCCGCTTGTTTTCTTAAAGTTTCTCTTGATGCAGTAGTCAAAACTGACTCATTAGTTGCAAAGAAAACTCTGTCAGGAACACCTGAAGCCAAATATTCAACTGTATCAGTTCCAGTGTAAACATCTCCTTGCATTTGTCCTGTAGATTTTTTTGATGTTGCGCAAGCAGACAACACTAAACATGCAAATAATACTAAAAAAGTGTTCTTTAAAATTTTGTTCAATTTCATTAATGCTCCTTGGTCAATATTTCTTATAACTAACTTTTTCACAACTAATTAAATGTTTCAAGGTAAAAAATCAACATATTTTCAGTTAATTACTTAATAAAGATGACCATGATGGGTCTGATGCATCAGTTAGGGTATCTACAAGCCTCTCATTGTAGCCTGTTAAATCAATTGACCACAATTTAGCAGAAAAACCCTCTCCTTTATCATCAGTTTTAGTCTCTCTATAAAAAATTAAAACTCGTCCATTAGGCGACCAAGAAGGAGCTTCTTGATAAAAATTTTCTGTCAACAATCTCTCACCAGATCCATCGGTTCTCATCACGCCGATGTAGAATTTACCTTTATGTAATTTTGTAAAAGCGATTAAATCACCTCTTGGAGACCAAACAGGGGTACCATATAAACCATTTCCAAAAGAAATTCTTTTTACATTGCTACCATCACTTTTCATGACATAAATTTGTTGGTACCCACTTCTATCAGAGTTAAAACAAATAAATTTTCCATCTGGGGAATAAGATGGTGAGGTATCTATAGAGGGATGATTGGTAATTTTCTCTACAATTCTATTTTCTAAATCCATTGTATAAATATCTGAATTTCCATCCTTAGCAAAACTCATTATAATTTTTTTTCCATCTGGAGAAAACCTAGGAGCAAAAGTCATCCCTGGAAAATCTCCTACCACTTCTTGAATACCTGTTTCTATATCAAGAAGATAAACTCTAGGTAAATTTCTAAAATAAGATAGATATGTTACCATTTGGCTTGTAGGATTAAATCTTGGTGTCAAAACAAGTTCATTTCCTAAAGTTAAAAATTTATTATTTGCACCATCTTGATCCATGATGGCTAATTTTTTAATTCTCTTTGTTTTTGGACCCTCTTCAGCAACATAGATTATCCTAGTATCAAAATAACCTTTTTCCCCAGTTAATCTCTCATAAACTTTGTCTGTTATTATATGACCAACACGTCTCCAGTTGTTTGGCACTGTCGTAAATGCTAGAGCCATCATTTCTTTTCCGGCCAGCACATCCCATAATCTAAACTCAACTCTAAGTTTATCATCAACATTTTTTACTTTACCTGTTATTAAAGCTTGAGCTTTAATTAAATTCCAATCCTCAAAACGTGGTTTTAGGTGAGCAATATCAGGTGCTTGAAGAAAAGCATTTTTATCTAATGGATTAAAAAGCCCTGAAGTTTTCAAATTTTTTTCGATAACTTTAGAAATTTCTGACCCAATATCTTTTTTCTTTAAAGTTTTCTCAAAACTCTTTTTTGACTCATCATCAATTGATAATGGTGACACTGCAATAGGCAGTGGATTCAAATTTCCTCTTGTAATATCTACCTCAATTAGACCAAATGCATTACTAGGTATTATAAGTATTAAAAATAAAATAATTAGATTTCTCATTAAAATATTC
>CACOKG010000004.1 GCA_902627745.1 uncultured Pelagibacteraceae bacterium
TAATTGGAAATAACTGTGGTGGCTTAACCGGGAAAAAATATGAAGATACCCAACGTAACAATTCAACAACTATTAGAAGCCGGAGTTCATCTTGGTCATAAGACTTTAAGATGGAATCCAAAAATGAAAAAATATATATTTGGTAAAAGAGATAGTATTCACATTATCGACTTAACCCAAACTTTAGAATTAATCAAAATCGCTTTAGAAAAAGTGTATGATACTGTTTCTAGCAATGGGAAAATATTGTTTGTATCAACGAAAAAACAAGCTTCCGAAGCAATTGCAGAAGTAGCAAAAGAAACTGACCAATATTTCGTTAACTATAGATGGTTAGGTGGCATGCTCACTAATTGGGGAACAATTTCTAACTCAATAAAAAAACTTAAAAAATTAGAGACAGATCTAGTTTCTGAAAATAGAGGATTTACAAAAAAAGAGCTTTTAAAAATGAGTGTGAAAAAAGATAAATTACAAAGATCACTTGGAGGAATAGTTGAAATGAAAAAAGTTCCTGATTTAGTATTTATTATTGATACAAATTACGAGTCACTTGCTATTCAAGAGTCAGTAAAACTTGGAATTCCAATTATTGCAATATTAGATAGCAATTCAAATCCCGATGGAATAGATTTTCCAATTCCTGGAAATGATGATGCACGAAGATCGATAGATCTATATTGTAATCTTATTAAAGAAACAATCGTAGGAGCAAAAAAAGCTGCACCTGCTATTGATACAAAAAAAGATTCTGAGAAAAAAGAAAAAGTTGATAAATCTAAAACTGTTGCTGAAAAAGATCGGGAAAAGTTAGAAAAAAAATTCTCAAAAAAAAAGTCTGAAAAACTAAATTAAATGAGTGATATAGAAAAAGTAAAAAAACTTAGAGAAGCCACTGGCGCAGGTTTTAAGGATTGTAATTTAGCAATTAAGGAGTCTGGAGGTGATTTAGATAAAGCTGTTGAAATTCTAAGAGTAAAAGGAATTTCAAAAGCCTCCAAAAAAATGTCAAGAGATGCAAAAGAAGGAGTTGTTGCAGTAAGTGGAGATGAAAACAAGACATCAATTATAGAAGTAAATTGTGAAACAGATTTTGTTGCTAAAAATGATGATTTTATCAATTTTGTAAAAGAATTGAGTGAACTAAACAACCAAAATAATTCAGATGTTGAAAAATTAAAAAAATCTAAAATGAAAAATGATATTACCGTTGAAGAAAATTTAGTTGCTTTAATTGCTAAGATTGGAGAAAAAATTACAATCGGTAAAACAAAAACAATTTCAAATTCTTCCTCAATAAATTATCAATATTTACATACAGTAGTTAAAGATAATTTGGCTAAGTTGGCCGTAATAGTTTCATTGGAAACTAAAAACAATTCTGAAATTGTAAAAACTTTTGGAAAACAATTATCTATGCATATAGCAGCATCAAATCCTTTAGCCCTTGAGTCTAAATTAATTGATAAAGCTATTATAGATAAAGAGCAGGAATTAGTTGCTGAAGAGCTAAAAAATTCAGGAAAACCTGAGGATATTGTAAAAAAAATTAGCTTAGGTAAGATGAACAAATTCAAAGAGGAAAATGCTCTTTTGACTCAAGCTTGGGTTATGGAACCAAAAAAAAAAGTTCAAGATGTTTTAAAAGAACTTGCTATTAATGATTTAAAGATCAAGGAGTTTAGCAGAATTAAAATAGGGGAATAAATGTTTGATGAAAAATCACATAGCCTCAAAATGGATAAATCTATAGAAGCTTTTTCAAAAGAATTGTCATCATTAAGAACTGGTCGTGCTAATGCTGCGATGCTAGATATTGTTAGAGTGGATGTTTATGGACAACAAATGCCAATTAATCAAATTGGTAGTATAACAACACCAGAACCAAGAATGATAAATGTTCAGGTTTGGGATCAAAACAATGTTCCTTTAGTAGATGCAGCTATAAAAAAATCTGAATTAGGACTTAATCCACAAATTGATGGTCAATTAATTCGATTACCAGTGCCTGAACTTAATGAAGAGAGAAGAAATGAATTGAAAAAATTGATTAAATCTATGGGTGAAAAATGTAAAATTTCTATTCGAAATATTCGAAGAGATGCAAATGAGGAACTTAAAAAAATGTTAAAATCTAAAGAAATTGGTGAAGATGAAGAAAAATCTTTTGAAAAAAATGTTCAAAACATCACTGATAAGCATATTCAAATTGTTGATGAAAAAGTCTCCTCAAAAGAAAAAGAAATAATGACAATATGAACCTTTTAAATCATGTGGCCATTATCATGGATGGTAATGGAAGGTGGGGTTTAAGATATAAAAATTCTAGAAACTTAGGACATAAAGAAGGTTTAAAAACAGTTGAAAAAATAATTAAATCATCAATACGAAATAAAATTAAGTTTCTTACACTATATGCTTTTTCTACTGAAAATTGGAAAAGACCAAAAAAAGAAATAAATTATCTTTTTAATTTATTAGAAAATTTTTTAACTAGCAGACTTGATGATATTCATAACCAAAAGATTAAAATTAAAATTTTAGGTTATAAAAAATTTTCCAAAAAATTGAATAATCTTTTGAATTATGCTGAAAAAAAAACAATAAAAAACACAAAATTACAAATCAACTTAGCTTTGAATTATGGCTCAAAATTAGAACTCATTAATGCTTTTAAAGAAATTAAAAGAGGCAAAATTAAAATAAATGAAAAAAACCTAGAAAAATACCTTCAAACAAAAAATATTCCAGATCCAGACATATTAATTAGAACTGGTAATACAAAAAGATTAAGTAATTTCTTATTATGGCAACTAGCTTACTCAGAAATTTTTTTTGAAAAAAAATTATGGCCAGCATTTACTGAAAAAGATTATATAAAAATTATTAAAGAGTATAAAAATATTAAAAGAAATTTTGGAAGAATATGAATAACAAAGAATTACAAAAAAGAATCCTTACTTCAATAATTTTAATACCTGTATCATTTTTTTTTATTATTCAGGGATCTTTCATTTTTATATTATTTTTGAGTTTAATCTTTTTAGTAACGGGTATGGAATGGTTAAAAATGACAAAAAACAAGGATTTACAAAGAATTTTAGGATTATTTTTTTTATTTTTATCTTTTTTTTCTACAATTTATCTACGACAATATGTTGGCTTAAATTTCTTTTTATTTTTAATCATAGTTTGCATTTTTACTGATATTGGTGGTTATATTTTTGGTAAAATATTTAAGGGTAGTAAATTAACCAAAATAAGTCCAAAAAAAACATATTCAGGAGTTATTGGAAGCTTTATACTTTCTCTGTTATTTGGACTTACTTATACAAAATATTTGGGGCAAAAAAGTAAAATTCTTTTAGAAACTGATCCCATATTTATAATTTTTTTGATTTTATTTATTTCCTTAGTGAGTCAAATAGGAGATATAATTATTTCTTATTTCAAAAGAAAAGCTAAATTAAAAGATACGGGAAAAATTTTACCAGGCCATGGAGGTTTTTTAGATAGAATTGATGGTATACTTTTTGTGATGCCAATAACATATCTTTGTGTATTACCTATTTTAATCCACAAATTAAATCTCATAAAGTGATGAAAAAAAAAATTGCTATTTTTGGCTCTACTGGTTCGATAGGAAAATGTTTAATAGATATTATTAAAAAAGATGAAAAAAATTTTGAAATAGTTCTATTATCTGCTGATGAAAATTATAAAGAACTTTTAAAACAGGCTAAATTTTTTAAAGTTAAAAACTTAATTATTACTAATCCCAAAAGTTTTTATAAAATAAAACAAGATAAGTATTCAAAAAAAACAAAGATTTTTAATAATTTTGATGAGCTAGGTAAGATTTTTAAGAAAAAAATTGATTATACAATGTGCTCCATTTCAGGCATTCAAGGACTTAAACCTACAATTGAAATTATTAGATTTACAAAAAAAATAGCTATCGCTAATAAGGAAGCGATAATTTGTGGTTGGGATTTAATTGAAAAAAAATTAAAAAAACACAAAACTGAATTTGTACCTGTCGATTCTGAACATTTCTCAATATGGTATGCTTTAAAAGGAGCTCAGAATAGTCTTATCGATAAAATTTATTTGACCGCATCTGGAGGACCTTTTTTGGGTAAATCTAAAAAAAAATTAGAAAAAGCAAATATTAACCAGGCAATAAATCATCCAAATTGGAAAATGGGGAAAAAAATATCAATAGATTCTGCAACTATGATAAATAAGGTTTTTGAGGTAATTGAAGCTAAAAAAATATTCAAAATTCCTTATAATAAATTATCAATTTTAATTCACCCAAAATCTTACGTACACGCTTTAATTAAATTTAAAAACGGATTAACTAAAATCATTGTTCATGATACAAATATGAAAATTCCAATTTTTAACTCTCTTTATTCATCAAATAATGTCGTAAATTCAAATGATTTGGATTTTAAAATTTTAAATCATTTAGATTTTAGAAATGTAAATTTTAAAGAATTTCCATTGGTTCGACTACTCAAAATCTTACCCACTGATACATCATTATTTGAAACCATTTTGGTCTCAATAAACGATAAATTTGTTGAATTATTTTTAAATAATAAGATTAAATTTACTGATATTTCAAAAAAAATGAATAAAATATTGAATTTAGATAATTTTAAAAAATATAAAAAAATAAAACCGAAAAATATCGATGAAATTATAAAAATGGACAAAAAAATTAAAAAAGAAATCGAATATTTAATAATAAAATGAATATCATGAAATTTACTTATAAAATTTATTTATTTTTAATGTTTTTTTTCTTTATATCGACTTTGGTAGCTAGGGCTGAGATAATTAATAAAATTAATGTAGAGGGAAACCAACGTATTTCATCTGAAACAATCAAAATGTTTTCTGGAACATCTATTAATGAGGATTTATCTGAAAACGACCTAAATGACATACTAAAAAAATTATACGAAACAAATTTTTTTGATTTAGTATCTGTCAGAATTAGTGATAAAACACTTATTATCAAAGTAAAAGAAAATCCGATAATACAAAATATCACTATTGAGGGTATCAAGTCATCTCAAATTTTAGAGGATTTAAAAAAAAATATTGTATTAAAATCCAGATCTTCATTTAACGAAGTTCAATTAGATAAAGATAAAAAAAAAATTAAAAATTTTC
Source organism: uncultured Pelagibacteraceae bacterium (assembly GCA_902627745.1). Taxonomy (GTDB): domain Bacteria; phylum Pseudomonadota; class Alphaproteobacteria; order Pelagibacterales; family Pelagibacteraceae; genus Pelagibacter. The sequence continues at coordinate 5,188 of CACOKG010000004.1, forward strand.
TTCAAAATATAGGTTATTATTTTTCTGAATTAGATATATTGATAGAGGAACTAGAAGATAATAAAATTAATCTTACCTATAAAATTTCCCTTGGGGAAAAAGCAAAAATTAGAAAGATTTCTTTTATTGGTGATAAAATCTTTAAAGATAAAAAATTAAAAGGAGTTATTTTAAGTGAAGAATACAAACCATGGAAATTTTTATCAGGAAAAAAATACTTAAATGAAGCAATAATAAACTACGATGAAAGATTGCTAAAAAATTTTTATTTAAATAAAGGTTATTATAATGTTGTAATAAACTCATCCTTTGCAAAAATGACTGATAATCAATCATTTGAATTAATATTCAATATTGATGCAAATTCAAAATTATTTTTTGGTGACCTTAAAATAGAATTACCCAATGATTTTTCAAAATCTAATTATGAAGAAGTTGAAAAATTTTTTAAAAAGATTGAAAATGAACCTTATTCAATCAATCGAATTGAAAATATCGTAGAAAAAATTGAAATAATTACAATTAATGAACAATATGAATCAATCAAAGCCAGTGTAAATGAAAATGTAGTTTCAAATAAAATTAATATTAATTTTAAAATTGAAGAAAGCGAAAAATTTTTTATTGAAAGAATAAATATTTTTGGAAATAATATAACTAGAGAGTCAGTTATAAGAAATCAAATTGAGATTGATGAAGGTGACCCTTTTAATCAAATTCTTTATGCTAAATCTCTCAACAATATAAAAGCTCTAAACTTTTTTGAAGAAGTTGAAGGTGAAATTTTGGATGGAAAAGAATTTAATACAAAAATAATCAATATTAACATAACTGAAAAAGCTACAGGTGAGATTTTTGCTGGTGTCGGAACAGGTACAGATGGTTCAAATTTTAACTTTGGATTAAAAGAAAATAATTATTTGGGAAGAGGTGTTAAAGTTGATGGTAATTTAATGATTTCTGAGGAAAGAGCAAAAGGTAAATTTTTTGTTTCAAATCCAAATTATAAAAATTCTGACAAAAATCTTACTTTCGGTTTAGAAGCTACCTCTACTGACAGAGTTGATACATCTGGTTATAAATCAAATGTTACGGGGTTTTCAATAGGTACAAATTTTGAGTATTTAGATGATTTAAGATTGGGAATATCTACTAGAAATAATATTGAAAAAATTGATGTTGATGCTAGTGCATCTACTAAACAAAAAGAACAAGATGGTAATTATTTTGATAGTTTTATTGGATTAGATTTTCTTTACGATAAAAGAAATCAGAAATATCAGACAACAAGTGGTTTTTTTAGTAATTATAATCTAAATTTACCAATAATAAGTGACACTAATACAATAACAAATCAATATAGTTATAAATTTTTTAAGGAACTTTATGAAAACAATGTTTCAACATTCTCAGTTTTATTACAAAGTGCAAATTCTTTAAGTAATGATGATATTAAATTATCTGAAAGACTTTATTTACCTGGAAGGAAGTTAAGAGGTTTTGAAGCTGGAAAAGTTGGGCCCAAAGATGGAAATGATTATATTGGAGGAAATTACATTTCAAGTATAAACGCCACCACAACAATTCCCATGATTTTAGAAAATATCCAGAGTGTAGATATAGTCTTGTTTGCGGACGCAGCAAATATTTGGGGTGTCGATTATGATAGTTCTCTTGATAAAAATGGTATTAGAAGTTCAATAGGTTTAGGATTGGATTGGTTGACACCTGTTGGACCTTTGACATTTTCTTTTGCTCAACCAATCACCAAAGAGTCAACAGATATTGAAGAAACGTTTAGATTTAATATAGGTACAAGTTTTTGATGAAAATTATTCAAAAATTTTTCACTATTTTAATAGTGTTGTTAATATTTATATCTAACACATATAGCCAAGATAAAATAGTTTATCTAGATCTAGATAATGTAGTTACAAATACAAAAGCCGGAAAATTGATTTTAAGTGAATTAGAAAAATCAAAGAAAGCAGCATTGTTAAAATTTGAAAAAAAAGAAAAAGATTTAAAGAAGATTGAGGATGAAATCAAAAAACAAAAGAATATTATTTCAGAGGAAGAATTGAAGAAAAAATTAGTTGAATTTAGAAAAGAAGTCAGCTCTTTTCGTCAAAGCAAACAAAAAGTAATAAATGAATTTAATAAGAAAAAGAAAATAGAATTTGAGGCATTTTTCAAAAAAATCACTCCTATTATTGAAAATTATGTTAGTGAAAAAAATATTGATATTGTTTTAGATAGAAAAGACATTTTTATAGCCAGTAAAAAAAAAGATATTACCAAAGAAATTATAAATATTATTGACTCTAAAATAAAATGAAAACAACTTTAAATAAAAAACAAATAATTGAGTTATTACCTCATCGTGAACCTATGTTGTTAATAGATGAACTCTATGATATCAAAAAACTATTTTCAGCAACAGCAGTCGTGAATGTTAAAAAAGATAGCTTTTTTGTTAACGGTCATTTTCCTGGTCAACCTGTTATGCCAGGTGTTTTAATTGTAGAGTCATTTGGTCAAGCAGCAGCAGCTTTAACAGCTCATGGTTTAGATAAATCGACATATGAAAATAAATTAGTTTTTTTAATGGGAGTGGAAAAAGCAAGATTTAGAAATCCTGTAATACCTGAATGTAAATTGATTTTAAAAATTGAAGCTATAAGATCTCACGGACGTGTTTGGAAATATAAAGGCGAGGCGTTTGTAGATAATAAGAAAATGGCTGATGCAATATGGTCGGCTACAATTGTTGATAAGAAATAATTAGCAATAATTTTTGATAAGATTAAATAAGATGCTTTGGTAAAAGCAATTATGTCTAACCCATTTTTTATTAATTGTGGTCCTTTTAATATTTCAGAAATTTTTAAGGTTTTAAATATTGAACTTAAAATTGATGAAAATCAGATTATAGAAGACATTAGAGACTTGTTTAATGCTGAAAAAAATTGCATTACTTTTTTTCATTCAAAAAAATACAATGAACTTGCAAAGAATACCAAAGCTTCATATTGTATTACAACACATAATTTAAAAGATTATCTTCCAAAAAATTGTACGGCTATTGTTGTTGAAAATGTATTGATTTCCACTTCGATTGTAACCCAAAAGTTTTATCCAAATTCAATAGAGGATGAATATGATAGTTCAGCTATTGATATAAATAATACTAATTTTAAAAATAAAGTAACTACTGGAAAAAATGTATTAGTTGGAGATAATGTAAAAATTGGAAAAAACTGCTTAATTGGCCATAATACAATTATCGAACGAAATGTTCAAATTGGTGATAATTGTAAAATTGGATCAAATACAATTATAAGAAACTCTATAATAAAAAATCATGTAACTATTTTAGATAATTGCATAATTGGAAAAAAAGGATTTGGTTTTTTCCCATCGAAAAATAAAAATTTAAGATATCCACATATAGGTATTGTTATAATAAATGAAAATTGTGAAATTGGTTGTGGATCTACAATTGATCGCGGATCTTTATCCAACACAGAAATTGGCAAGAATACTTATTTAGACAATCAAATTCACATAGCTCATAATGTCAAAATTGGAGAGAATTCAATATTAGCTGGACAGGTTGGGATTGCTGGGAGTTCAATTATTGGTAATAATGTAAAAATTGGTGGTCAAGCCGGAATATCTGGACACCTCAAAATTGGAAATAATGTTGAAATTGGTGGTGGGAGTGGTGTTATAAAAGATATTCCTGACAATTCAAAAGTTATAGGTTACCCAGCAAAAAATATAAGAGAGTTTTTAAAAAATAATAAATGATACATAAAACTGCAATTATTGATCCAAAATCTAAGATTTCATCAAACGTTGCAGTGGGGGCGTACTCTATAATAGGTCCAAATGTAGAAGTTGGTGAAAACTCAATTATACAATCTCATGTAAGTATTATTGGTAATACCACGATTGGTAAGAATAATAATATATATCCATTTGCATCTATAGGAAACGATCCACAAGACTTAAAATTTGCAGGAGAGGATACAAAATTAAAAATTGGAGATAATAATAAGATCAGAGAATATGTAACTATCAATCCAGGGACAAAAGGTGGAGGTGGAATAACTAAGATTGGAAGCGGATGCTTATTTATGGTTTCATCGCATATAGCGCATGATTGTTTAGTAGAGGATAATGTAATACTTGCAAATAATGTTCCTCTTGGCGGACATGCACATATTGAGCAAAACGTAATAATTGGTGGCAATTCAGCGGTTCAACAATTTACCAGAGTAGGTAAGTTTGCAATGATAGGTGGAATGTGTGGTGTTGTGAGAGATATCATTCCCTACGCTATGGTACATGGTAATAGAAGTGTTCTTCAAGGGTTAAATTTAATTGGCTTAAGAAGAAAAAATGTGCCTAATAAAGAAATACTAGTTTTAAGTGAAGCATATAAAGAAATTTTCAAAAGTGAAAATTTAACAGATAATTTAAAGAATTTAAGTTCTGAATTAAAAAAGAATAATCTTGTAAAAGATATTATCGAATTTTTAAAGAAAGATAAAAAAAGACCAATATGTACACCTTTTTCAAAATAAAATGATTGGCTTATTCTTAGGTGATACAGATTTTCCAAAAATTGTTCTCAAAAAGATAAAAAAATTAAAAAAGAAATACTTTATAATTGATTTTTCTAAAAATAATTTATTTGCAAAAGAAAAAAACTCTTACAGAATAAGCATTGGAAAATTTGGAAAAATTATAGATTTAATTAAAAAGCAAAAATCGAACAAAGTTCTTTTTGCAGGGAAAATTGCTAAACCAAAATTTTCTGCATTGAGATTAGATTTAAAAGGTATTTATTATATGCCAAGTATAATAAAAGCTGCCAAACTAGGTGATGCAGCTATAATAAAAGCCATAATAGAAATACTTAAAAATGAAAAAATTGAAGTTATAAGCTCAATCCATTTTAATTCTGAGTTAACTGCAAAAAAAGGCAACTATACAAATTCTAAACCTTCTCGGGCAGATATTAAATCAATCAATCGAGGTATTAGACATTTAGCCAAGACCAATAGTCATGATCATATTCAAGCATTAATAGTAAAAGACAATAAGATGATAGCAAAAGAAGACAATAGAGGCACCAGAAAAATGATGTCTAAATTAAAGAAAAATTCAAATGGTATTTTAATCAAATTTCCTAAAAAAAAACAAGATTTGAGAATGGATTTACCAACAATTGGGATTCAAACTATAAAAGATTGTAAAAAGTATGGATTAAAAGGAATAGTTCTTAAATCTAAAAAAAATATCTTTTTAGATAAATCTAAAAGTATTGAATTTGCAAATAAAAATAAAATTTTTATTTTGATAAAATGAAAAAAATATTTGTGCTTACAGGAGAACCTTCTGGAGATAAATTAGCTTCTACAGCAATTTCTAAACTTCAAAAAAATTATACAGATATTGAATATTTATCTGTAGGCGGGTCAAATTTAAAAAAAATAGGCATAGATTCTATCTTTGATTTGAAAGAAATAACTTATTTAGGCTTTACGAGTGTTTTATTAAATATTTTTAAAATTAAAAAAAGAATTAATCAAACAGTTAAAGAAATCTTAAAATTTAATCCAGATATTTTGTTTAGTGTTGATAGTCCAGATTTTACTTTAAGAGTTGCAGAAAAGGTTAAAAAAATTAATCCTCAAATTAAGACAATTCACTATGTAGCCCCACAAGTTTGGATTTGGAGAAAAGGAAGGGTAAAAAAAATTAAAAAATTTATTGATCATATTCTTTTATTATTTGATTTTGAAAAAAAATTTTTTAATGAAGAGAATATAAATAATACATTTGTAGGTCATCCGTTATTAGAAAATATCAAAAATAATAAAGCAGATATCAATAATTTTATTTCTAATAATAAAAAGATAATCTCTATATTTCCAGGTAGTCGAAAATCAGAAACAAATGTTTTGTTACCAATATTAATTGATTTTATAAATATGATGAACAAAAGAAATTCAAATTATAATTTTATTTTTCACGCTACTGTAGAGAACAAAAATGAAATCATTGAGTATATCAAAGATAAAGATTTGAATAATATTGATGTAATTTCAGATGAAAATATGAAAAAGGAAATATTATCAAATTCAATTTTTGCAGTATGTAAGTCAGGAACAATATCTCTTCAAGTCTGTAATGCCAATGTTCCTTCAATAATTATTTATAAGTTAAATTTTATAAATTTTATGATCTTTAAATTATTGGTAAATGTTAAATTTGCAAATATCATCAATATAATTAATAATAAAGAAGTCATTCCTGAGTTGTTGCAAAGTGAGTGTAATGCAAAAGAAATTTATAATTCTGTTTTATATATGCTTAAAAATCCAGAGATTGGAAAAAAACAATTAGAACAATGCAATCAAACTTTAAAGGGAATTAGATCGAATTCTTCATCATCTAATGAAGTAGCCACAATCTTAAGAAATAGTCTTGTTGGATAATCTTTTTTCAACCTCTTCTTTACCAAGAGATATAATTATATCATAAATACCAGGACCAAATTTTGACCCTGTTAAAGCCACTCTTAAGGGCTGACCAACACCTTTAAAATTGGTGTTATTAGATTTTATTAGTTCCTGAACTATCGGCTCTAAATTTTCTCTTGTAAAGTTGCTTATTTCTTTAATATTATCTTTAAATTCAGAGATAATTTTTTGTGCATTAGCATCAATTAATTTTAGATCTTCTTTATTAAAGTTAATTTCATCATTAATAATATATTGGCTATTATTATATATATCCTCAAGTGTTTTAGCTTTATTTTTAAGAAAACTTAGAGATTTTTTAATTTTATCTTTCTTCTCCTCAACAATCTTATTTTTAAAAATTTCACAATAGTTAATGAGTTGATTAAAAAGTTCGTTTTCATCAATACTCTTTATGTAGTGTTCATTCATAGATAGAATTCTACTAAAATCTAATTTTGATGGTGATTTTCCAATACCTTCAAGATTAAAATATTTTACACTTTCATCTAAAGTAAAAATTTCTTTATCTTCATATGACCAACCCAATCTTAAAAGATAATTTCTCAAAGCATCTGGCATAATACCTATTTTAGAATAGTCCTCTAGAGTTGATGCTTTATCTCTTTTTGATAGCTTTTTTCCCTCAATTGTATGAATTAATGGTATATGTGCAAATGTTGGCAAAGCCCATTCCATTGCCTCATAAATTTGAATTTGTTTAAAAGTATTGATTTTATGATCATCACCTCTAATAATGTGTGTCATGTTCATCTGATGATCATCAACAGTAGCAGATAAATTATAAGTTGGTGTGCCATCATTTCTTAAAATTATAAAATCTTCGATTGTATTATTTTCAATTTCTACATTTCCCTGAACTTTATCTTTAAATATTGATGTACCATCAATTTTACTTTTAAATCTAATTACTGGTTTTATGTCTTTAGGCGCTTCACTTTCATTTCTGTCTCTCCATTTTCTATCATAAACGTATGGAATTTTTTTTTGCTTAGCTCTTTTTTTTTGGGCTTCAATTTCTTCAGTCGAGCAATAACATTTATAAGCACTACCTTTTTTTAATAGTTCATTTGCAACTTCTATATGATCATCAATTTTTTGAGATTGTATATATTCTCTTCCCTCATGATTGATACCTATCCATTGCAAAGATTTTATAATTTGATTTTTGTATTCCTCTTTTGATCTTTCTTTATCTGTATCTTCTATCCTTAGATAAAAATTACCATTTTGGTTTTTTGAATATAACCAATTAAATAAGGCTGTTCTCACCCCACCAATATGCAAAGGTCCAGTAGGTGACGGAGCAAATCTAGTTGCTACTTTTTTCATTGAAAATGGTTTAGACTATTTTTTTAGAAGTTTCTATATAAAGATACTAAAACACCTTGAACTTTTACTCTATCAGGGCCAAAAATTTTGGTCTCATAGTTTTTATTAGCACTTTCCAATGCTACTACTTTACCTTTTTTTCTAATCCTTTTAAGCATAGCTTCGTGTTCGTCAATTAAAGCCACCACTATTTTTCCATTATCAGCTGTATCGGTTCTTTTGATGATGACTGTATCACCTTCATGAATTCCAGCTTCAATCATTGAATCTCCTTGAACTTTAAGACCAAAATAATCTCCATTTTTTTCTAAGTTATTTGGTAATGGAATTCTAGAAACTTCATTTTGAATTGCTTCAACAGGTGTTCCAGCTGCTATTTTACCTAAAACTGGCACTTCTGCATCGTCGGATAAAGGTTTTTCTTCATCTAAACCTCCTTTAATAACACTTGGAGAGAAATTATTGTAAATATCATTAGCAGAAGCAGTCTCTGGTAATTTTATAACTTCCAAAGCTCTAGCTTTATGAGCAAGCCTTTTAATGAAACCTCTTTCTTCTAAAGCACTAATTAATCTATGAATCCCAGATTTTGATTTAAGATTTAAAGACTCCTTCATCTCTTCATAAGAAGGGGATACACCAGAGCTCCTCAACTTCTTGTTGATAAATAAAAGCAAGTTTTTTTGTTTTTTTGTTAGCATAAGAACAAATATCGTACAAATAATGTTCTATAAAAGTTCTTTATAATAAACAATAGTTAAAAAGTTAGGAAAATTGTGACTTTTTTGACTATAAAACTGAAAAAATCGAATTATCGCTTAAATTTTTTAAAAGTGATTCACCGATTAAAAAGGTTTTGATTGACGTTTTATTTGATAGTTCCAACAGTTCTTCTTTAGTTTTAATTCCACTTTCAGAAATCAATGGGCCAGGGTGATTAACCAAAATATCGTGAATATCATAAGTTGTATTTATATCAGTTTTTAGAGTTTTTAAATTTCTATTGTTAATACCTAATAAAGCATCTTTAAATCTAAGTGCTTGTTTAGCTTCATTAACAGTATGAACCTCTACAATAACTGACATATTTAATTTTAAAGCTTCTTCATATAATTCATCAGCCAATTTATCCGAAACTCCAGCTAAAATAATTAAGATAGCATCGGCACCATAACTTTTAGCTAAAGGAATTTGAAATTTATCTATAAAAAAATCTTTACAAAGTATCGGTAAATTAACATCTCGTTTAATTTTACTAATATGTAGCAAGTTTCCTAAAAAAAAATCCTCCTCAGTTAAAACAGATAAACAGGTTGCATTATTTGATTTATATATATTAGCTATTTTTATAGGATCGTAATCTTTTATAATTATACCTGCAGAGGGACTTGCTTTTTTTATTTCAGCAATAATTGAGAATTTTTTATTTTCAATATTTTTTTTTATTGTATCTTTAAAATCAACGTATGAACTATTTTTTTTTATTAATTCTTCAAGTGTCTCAAGACTTATTTTTTTTTTAATTTCTAAAATTTTTTCAATTTTATTATTTATTATTTTTTTAAGAACATTTTCAGTCATTTTGAATTATCTGTAGTTGTTTAAATGTTTGACCTGATAAAATATGTTTTCTAGCATCATCATAAGCTTTATCGAAATTCTGATGAGTTTCATTAACAACTAATCCTGCTGCAGCATTTAAGCAAACCGCTTTAGAAAAATCATTATCCTCACCTTTAAAAATTCTTATCATTTTATCTGCATTGAAAGCTGCATCATTACCGATGATATTTTCAAAGTTATCTGCATTGATATTTAACTTATTAGGATCAATAATAATTTCAGAGATGACTCCATCTTTTAATTGAATTACATTAGTTTTATCATAAGGTGAAATTTCATCTAATCCGTCTTCACTATTGACTATCCAAGCAAATTTTATATCTAAATTTTTTAAAGCATGAGCAAATATTTCTAATAGTTTTTTATCAAAAACACCAACAACTTGTCTTTTTACTAGAGCAGGGCTACTCAAAGGTCCAATCATATTGAATATAGTTCTTTTTCCAATTTTTTTTCTTGTAGGTCCAACAAATCTCATTGCACTGTGATAATTGGGTGCAAACATGAATCCAAAATTATTATTATTAATTTGATTTTCAATATCTTTTGGCTCTAAATTTATTTTTATATTTAAAGCTTCTAAAACATCACCAGATCCGCATTTTGAGGATACAGCTTTATTTCCATGTTTAGCTACTTTAACACCCATACTTGAAAGTAATAATGCTGAAGCTGTTGATATATTTAGTGTATTCATACCATCTCCACCGGTTCCGCATGTATCAACACAGTTTTCCACATTAACTCTTTTAGACTTGTTTCTAAGCACAAAAACTCCACCAGCTATCTCATCAGAAGATTCACCTTTAGTTGATAAAAGTGTCAAAAAATCAAATATTTCTTGATCTTCTGCTTTACCTTCCATCAATAATTCAAAAGCAGCTTTACTTTCATCAAAAGTTAAATTTTCTTTTTTTTTAATTTTTTCGATGAATTGTTTCATTAATCCTTAATTCTTATAAAATTTTTTAAGATTTTAATCCCTAATTTAGTTTTAATACTTTCAGGGTGAAATTGCACTCCATGTATATGGTATTTCTTATGTTGTACTCCCATTATAAGTCCATCTTGAGTTTGAGCAGTAATTTCAAGATCCTTAGATAATGATTTTTTATCAATAATTAAACTGTGATATCGAGTGGCTTCAAACGTTTTTGGCAGACTCTTTAAAATTCCTATTTTTTTTGAAAAAATCTTACTAGTTTTTCCATGCATTAGCTTTCTAGCTTGAACAATTTTTGAGCCAAATACTTGACCTATTATTTGATGACCCAAACACACTCCGAGTATTGGTATTTTTTTGTATAAAGATTTAACGATTTTAAGACAATTACCTGATTGATTAGGATTGCCAGGCCCAGGTGAAATTACGATCTTATGATATCTTTTTTTTAAAATTTCATGAGATGTGATTTGATCATTTCTAATTACTTCAACATTCACTTTTAATGAAGATAAATAATGATAGAGATTAAAAGTAAAACTATCGTAATTATCAATTAAAATTATTTTTTTCATTTCAACGCGTTAATTAAAGCTTTTGCTTTATTTACAGTTTCTTCATATTCTTTTAATGGTTTGCTATCTGCAACAATCCCAGCTCCAGCTTGTACATAAAATCTGTTATTTTTTGCAACAGCTGTTCTTAAAGCAATACATGTATCAAATTCTCCATTTGCTGCGAAATACCCAATTCCGCCAGCATAAACTTTTCTTTTTGTGGTCTCTAGTTCATCGATAATTTCCATAGCTCTTATTTTGGGGGCTCCAGACACAGTTCCAGCTGGAAAACCTGCTAAAAGAGACTTGAATTTAGAAAATCTTTTATCATGTTTACCTATTACGTTCGAAACTATATGCATTACATGCGAATACCTTTCAATTATAAAACTTTCAGTTACTTTGATAGAATTAGTTTTAGATACCTTTCCAGCATCATTTCTTCCAAGATCTAACAACATTAGATGTTCAGAAAGTTCTTTTTTATCTTTAAGTAAATCTTTCTCATAAAAACGATCCTCTTTAATTGTTTTTCCTCGAGGTCTTGTTCCAGCAATAGGTCTTACAGTTATTTCGCCATCTCTTAACCTTACTAATATTTCGGGGCTTGCACCTATTATTTGAAAATCAGTAAAATTAAAAAAAAACATAAATGGAGATGGGTTAGTTATTCTCAATTTTTTATAAATATCGATAGGTTTTTTTGTCAATTTAGTTTCAAAACGCTGACTTAGAACGACTTGAAATATATCGCCTAATTTAATGTATTTTTTTGCCTTATTAACTATAGATAAAAATTTATTTTTAGAAGTATTTGAATTAATTAAAATCTTTTTTGATTTTCGATTTATTTCATTATCTATTTTTTGAACAGATGATTGCAAAGAAAGTTTGAAAAGTTCAGATTGGATATCTTTATATTTATCTTTATAATTTGTAATTTTTTCATCTTTAAAAATATTGTTGATAAAGAATATTTCCTTTTTCAAATTGTCATGAATAACAAGTGTTCTTGGACGTAATAATCTAACATCAGGTAATTTTAAGTCATCGTTACAACTATTTGGGATTTTTTCGATATATCTAATTGCATCGTATGAAAAATATCCTGAAATTAAGGAACAAATTTTCGGTAATTTATTAGGCGTTTTAAACTTAAAATCTTCAATTATTTTTTCAATTAAATATTTAGGTTTATCCTTTAACTTAATTTTTTTATTTTTTTTTATTAAATAAGAATAATTATTATTAAATTCCCAAATTTTATCAGGATTTTTTCCAAATATAGTATATCTGCCTCTAATCTTACCTTTTTCGACTGACTCAAATATAAAGCTATTTTTTTCAGTTAAAAAGTTATCAATTAAATTGATTATTTCTTTATCAGTCTTTACTTTTTTTGAAGTATAGATTATTTGATTTTCGTTGTTTCTGTGTCGAAACTTAAATTCTTTGAAGCTTCGATTAATTTTCATTTAAAATAGTTTTTAACCCGTTCAATAGTTTGTTGATTTAAAGAAACATCATATTTATCGTTTAAAAATGTATCATAAGATTTTAATAATGAATTTTTGCTTTTAGAATTTTGTTTAACAACATATTCTTTAAATTCCTCTTTATTTGTATCGATGATTTGTTTTTCAAATTTTTTGACTTTTGCTAAATAAATGTTGTTATTTTCATCGTTTATTAAAGTAAATGATTTCTCAGGTAAGCTATATAAGACTTCAACAGCATTGATATCAAATTTTTTATTATCTCGCACAGAATTCAGTTTTATCATTTGAATTTTTTCTTTTCCCAATTCTAAAAAATTATTGTTATTAAATTTTTTATTAGTTATTTCATTTAGCAATTTTTGGTTATAGTCAAATTTATTTTTTTGAAAAACTAATTCAATTACCTCTTGCTTAATTTGGTCATCATTCAAGTCTGGTTCCCTTTGTGAGATACTTTTGACATGATAAAGAATATAATCATTGCCGATTTCAAAAATATCAAACTTATTATTTCTTAGCTCAAAAATTTTTTTTTCAATTTCGCTACTATCTGGTGAAAATTTAAAGTCTTTGATGTCAATTGATGTCAAATCAAAATTAGATATTATTGTTTCAAAATCAAATTCATTTGAAATATCAATTTCTATTTGATCAATTTTATCAAAGAATGTTTGATTAAAATCATCAATTCCAATCAGATTTTTAGGATTTATTATGGAGTAACTAAAATCAAGATATTCTACTTTGAATTGATCTTTATTTTCAATTATAAATTTATTTAACTCTTCCTCAGTAATATTTTCTTTTTTTACATAGAAATCTTTTAAATCAATAAATTCTATCTCAAGTTTCTGACTTTCTTCTTCATAAAGTTTATTTATCATAAATTGTGGAGATGTTGTGCCAGCACCGATATAATCAAAGAGATTTTTTTGTAGTTCTCTCGTTTTTAATCTTTGCTCAAAACCTGGTGCAGATAAATTATTTTCTAGTAAAAATTTTTCATATTTAATTCTTTGAAAAATACCATCTTCATCTCGAAAATTTTTATTTTCTTTTATTTTCTTTAATAGGATAAGCTCAGAAATACTTAACTCAAAATCTTTAATTTCTAGATCAAGTAATGTTGTAGAAACTAAACCAGAAAGAAGTTCTTCGATTATATTTTGGTCTAAGTTTTCTCTAATTGTTTTTTCAGGAATTCCAGAACTATTTAAGTAATCAATAAATTCCTCAGTAGAAATACTTTTGTCATTAATCTTCACTACATTGTTTGTATTTCCACTGCTAAACATACCCCCCATTCCCCAAAAAACAAATGGTAAGATAATTATACCAACAAAAACACCAGCAAGTTTTGTTTGTGCAAAATTTCTTAGACTACTAATCATTACTATAAATTTATTGATCTATAAAAAGCAAACCTATAAATTAAAATACGTCTCATGACAAATAAATATATGTACTTTATCGCAAATTGGAAAATGTTTGGTGTTTTAAATTCCTTAAATTCACTGAATAAAGTCGTGAAATTTTTTAAGAACTTTAAAAAAAGAAAATCTTTGAGAATAATTTACTGCCCACCAAATACCCTGATAGGAGCAATGTCAAAAAAATTGAGAGGATCAAATATTGATATTGGTGCCCAAAATTGTCATGAGCAGGATGCTTCTGGTGCTTTTACAGGTTCAGTCAATTCCTCAATGTTAAAAAATGTTGGCGCTAAATATGTCATTATTGGCCACTCTGAAAATAGACAAGCTGGTGAAGCTGATAAATTAATTAATCTTAAAATTAAGAGTGCACTGAAGTCTGGGCTGAAGGTAATTTTTTGTATTGGTGAGACGCTTAAAGCGAAAAGAAAAAAAATTACTAAAAGTGTTTTAAAAAAACAGATTAAAGCAGGTTTAAAAAATATTAAAAATAATAAAAAAATTATTATCGCTTATGAACCAGTTTGGTCAATTGGTACAGGAATTATACCAAAATCTGATGACTTATTTACGACAATCAGTTTTATTAAAAAAGAAAAAAAGAATTACAAAGTTCTTTATGGTGGTTCAGTAAATCCAAAAAATATTAATCAATTGAAATCTATAAATAATATTGATGGTTACTTAATAGGTGGGGCGTCTCAAGATCCTAAAAAATTTATTGATATAATTAAAAAAACATATAATTAACCCCTCATGGAAAATATATTGTTAATTTTAAACATAATATTCGGATTAATATTGGTATTACTAGTTTTGATGCAAAAGTCTGAGGGAGGTGCTTTAGGAATTGGAGTTTCTCAAGAAAGTTTTATGTTTACCAGATCAGCAGGTAATTTCATGACCAAAGCAACAGCTATTGTTGCTACTTTATTTATAATTTGTAGTTTAGCACTTACGATTGTATCTAGAGGAGAATTGACACCTACTTCATCTGTTTTGGATACTATTGAAGAAAAAGCTGAAGATACTCCTGCTATTCCAGAAAATAATAATTAATACTTTTAATTTCCATTTTTATTCGCTATAAGATACTTCCATGGCGCGATTTATTTTTGTCACGGGCGGCGTGGTTTCATCATTAGGAAAAGGTCTCTCTTCAGCATCTTTAGCTTATTTACTTCAATCAAGAGGTTATAAAGTTAGATTAAGGAAATTAGATCCTTATCTAAATGTAGATCCTGGCACAATGAGCCCATTTCAACACGGAGAGGTTTTTGTAACTGATGATGGTGCCGAAACAGATTTAGATCTTGGACATTATGAGAGATTCACCGGAGTATCCGCAAAGAAGTCAGATAATATTACAACAGGTAAAATTTATAGTGATGTTTTAAAAAAAGAACGTGAAGGAAATTATCTTGGAAAAACTGTTCAAGTTATCCCACATATAACTGATAGAATTAAAGAGTTTATAAAGAACGACTCATCAAAAGAAGATTTTGTTATTTGTGAAATTGGTGGGATTGTTGGTGATATTGAGAGTCTACCATTTATTGAGGCTATAAGACAATTTGCAAATGATATAGGAAAAAAAAATGCATTATTTATCCATCTTACCTTAGTACCTTATTTAAAGTCCTCAGATGAAATTAAAACAAAACCTACCCAACATTCTGTAAAAGAATTAAGGAGCATAGGTGTTCAACCTGACATTATAATATGTAGATCAGAAAGACCTATCCCGTTAGAGCATCGTAAAAAAATCTCACTTTTCTGCAACGTGGATATTAAAAATGTAATAGAAACTGTTGATGTAAGAACAATTTATGAAGCACCAATAAGTTTTTTTAGAGAAAAACTTGATATCCAAGTATTAAATTATTTTAAGCTTAAGTCAAAAAAACCTGCAAACCTTAAACCCTGGAAAAAAATTACTAAAATTATTTTACAAACTAAAAAACAAGTGAATATTGCCATAATTGGTAAATACGTTGAGTTAAAAGATGCCTATAAATCTTTAGATGAAGCTCTTACTCATGGAGGTATCCAAAATAATGTTAAGGTAAATTTAGTAAGAATCGACTCTGAAAAATTAAAAGTTTCTGAGATTAAATCAAAACTTAAACACATTTCAGGTATATTAATACCTGGTGGTTTTGGTAAACGAGGAACAACTGGAAAAATAGAGTCAATAAAATATGCTAGAAAAAATAAAATCCCCTTTCTTGGGATATGTTATGGAATGCAAATGGCAATTATAGAATTTGCGAGAAATCAATTAAATTTAAAAAAAGCAACTTCGAGTGAATTTAATAGAAATGGTATACCTGTAATTGGATTAATAAATGAGTGGATTAAAGATGGAAAAACTATCAAAGGAACTGATAAAAATTTAGGTGGAACAATGAGATTAGGTTCTTACGATGCGAAATTACAGAATAATTCTAAAATTAAAAAAATTTATGGAAAAAAAATTATTAAAGAAAGACATCGACACAGATATGAAGTTAACATCAATCTGAAAGATAAATTAGAAAAAAAAGGAATGAGTTTTTCTGGTTTGTCGCCCGATGGTTTATTACCTGAGATAATTGAGTTAAAAAATCACCCTTGGTTTATTGGAGTACAGTTTCATCCAGAATTTAAATCTAGACCTTTTGCTCCACATCCTTTATTCTCATCTTTTATCAAAGCATCAAAAAATCATAAATGACTAGTATTAAAGTAAATTGTGGAAAAATTGATATTTCGAATAATGATAAAATTTGTATAATTTCTGGACCTTGCCAGCTTGAAAGTGAACAACATGCGATGGATATGGCAGGAAAAATTAAGGAAATTACTTCAAAATTTGGTCTTGGATTTATTTACAAAACTTCATTTGATAAAGCGAACAGAACAAGCTTAAAAGGCAAAAGGGGAGTTGGATTAGAAGCTTCATTGCCTGTGTTTGATAAAATTAAAAAAGAATTAAATGTTCCTATCCTAACAGATATTCATAATGCTGAGCAATGTGCAACTGTTTCAAAACATGTTGATGTTTTACAAATCCCAGCTTTTTTATGTAGACAAACAGACTTGTTAATTGCTGCAGCTAAAACAAATAAAATTATTAATGTAAAAAAAGGTCAATTCCTTGCACCATGGGATATGGTTAATGTCACAAAGAAAATTTCAGATTCTGGAAATGATAAGATATTAGTGACTGAAAGAGGTGCGAGTTTTGGATACAACACTTTAGTTTCTGACATGAGGTCGTTACCAATAATGGCTAAGAATGGTTATCCAGTAATTTTTGATGCAACCCATTCAGTACAACAACCAGGTGGTCTTGGAGAAAAAAGTGGTGGTCAAAGAGAGTTTGTTGAATATTTAGCAAGAGCTGCAGTTGCAGTTGGAGTTGCAGGAGTTTTTATTGAAACCCATCAAGATCCAGATAATGCTCCATCTGATGGACCTAACATGGTACCATTAGATAAATTAGAAGATCTTCTAAAACAATTAAGCGATATAGATAATCTTATTAAAAATTAAGTGAGTAAAATTCTAAAAGTTAAAGCAAGACAAATTTTTGATAGTAGAGGGAATCCAACTATTGAGGCAGAGGTTTATGTTAAAAACAAAAGTGCCAAAGCAATATGTCCCTCTGGGGCATCTACAGGCACTTTTGAGGCTTATGAAAAAAGAGATAAAAATAATAAGAGATATTTAGGCAAAAGTGTTTTCTCAGCAATCAATTTAATAAATTCTAAAATATCTAGAGCTTTAAGAAATAAAAATATACATGATCAAGAAAGAATAGATGAAATACTTATTAATTTAGATGGGACTAAGCAAAAGACAAAACTAGGAGCTAACGCAATATTATCAGTATCGATGGCAGCCAAAAAATTATCAGCTAAAGTAAAAAGAATACCTCTTTATAAATCTTTTTATGCAACAAAAAATTTTCAATTACCTTATCCATTAATGAATATTATTAATGGTGGAGCACATGCTAATAATGGTCTTAGAATTCAAGAATTTATGATTAGACCAGATAAAGCAAAATCTTTTTCTGAGGCGATGAGAATTTGTTATTTAGTAATAAAAAACCTAAGTAAATTAATTAAAGCAAGAGGCTTATCTACGTCGGTCGGAGATGAAGGTGGATTTGCACCGATGATTAATAGCAACAATCAGGCCTTAGATTTAATTGTTTTATCAATTAAAAAATCAGGATTTAGAAATGGTAAAGATGTTTCAATTTGTTTGGATGTTGCAGCAAATGAATTATTTAAAAAAGGTAAATATTCTATTCACTCAAAAAAGTATGTTTCTGTTGATAAAACAATTTCAGAATATAAAAAAATGATTAATAAATATAAAATTAAATCGATTGAAGATCCATTTACTGAAAATGATTGGACGTCGTGGAGTAAATTAATGAGATCTACAAAAAAAGTGCAGATAGTTGGAGATGATCTCTATGTTACAAATTTGGAAAGGTTAAAAAAGGGATTTTTAAATGTTTCATCAAACTCAATTTTGATAAAACTAAATCAAATTGGTACAGTTACCGAAACACTTGATGTCATAAGATTTGCTCAAACTATTGGGTTTAATACTATTATTTCACATCGATCAGGAGATAGCGAAGATACATTTATTGCTGATTTAGCAGTAGGTACCAATTCTAACCAAATAAAAACAGGATCTTTAGCTAGATCTGAAAGAGTGGCCAAATACAATCAATTAATTCGTATAGAAGAAGAACTTGGAAAAAAAGCTAGAATGAATAAGATTCATTAATGCTTCAAAGATTAAAAAAAAATTACCTTTTATTAGTTTCTACTTTTCTGATACTTTATTTCTTTTTTAATCTTTTATCTGGTCAAAGAGGGTTAATTTCTTTTTTTGAAAAAAAAGAGATTTTAAAAAACTTAAAACAACAAGAATCCCAAATAATTAACCAAATATATGACTTGGAATTTAAAAATTCATTGTTAAGTGACAATCTAGATCTTGATTATATAGAATCTTTGATTAGAGAAAGGTTCATATTTGGTAAAAAAAATGAAAAAATTTATATTATAAAAAAAGATGACTCAAAAAATTAGACCAAGACATCCAGAAAAAGTTAAAAATCCAATCAACCCAATAAAAAAAAAACCAGAATGGATAAGATCAAAATTAATTAATAGTAAAGAATTTTTTACAACAAAAACAGTTGTTAACAAAAGTAATCTTGTAACTGTATGCCAAGAGGCTAATTGTCCAAATATAACTGAATGTTGGAGTAAACGACATGCCACATTTATGATAATGGGCGACACATGTACTAGAGCTTGTGCATTTTGTGATGTAAAAACTGGAAAACCAGAAAAATTAGATCCATTTGAGGATATTAAAATAGCTAATGCAGTAAAAAAATTGAAATTAAGACATGTAGTCATCACTTCAGTCGATAGAGATGATTTACCAGATGGTGGATCAAATCATTTTAAAAAAGTAGTCGAAACTACTAGAAAAAAAAATCCAGATACCACTATTGAGGTTTTAACTCCAGATTTTTTAAGAAAAGGAGATTCTTATAAAAAATTACTTGAAGCAGATTTGGATGTATTTAATCATAATATTGAAACTGTACCGAGACTTTATTTAAAAGTTAGACCAGGGGCCAGGTATTTTGCATCACTAGAACTTCTAAAAAATGCAAAAAAAGATAATAGTAAAGTATTTACTAAATCAGGAATAATGGTTGGTCTTGGAGAGGAGCATGATGAAATATTACAAGTTATGGATGATTTAAGATCTGCAAATGTAGATTTTATAACAATCGGTCAATATCTTCAGCCATCTGTTAAACATCATCCTCTTGAAAGATATTATCATCCAGATGAATTTAAAGAATTAGAACAAATAGCAAAATCAAAAGGTTTTCTTTTAGTTTCATCATCTCCTTTAACCAGATCTTCTTACCATGCAGACGAAGATTTTGCTAAACTTCAAAAAAATAGATTAAATTTAAATTAATGCCTAAAGCTTCTGTAAAGAGGTTAATTGAATGTAAGAAAAAAGATTTGATAAATCTTGTGCTTGATATTGAAAAATACCCTCAGTTTGTTCCTTTTTGTTATGATGCTAAAATTTATGAAGATAAAAATGAAGGTGACTTACAAAAAATTATTGCTGATTTAACCATTGGTAAAGGCCCATTTAAAGATACATACAAAAGTGATGTTGCCTTTAATAAAAAAACTGATTCAATCTATGTTAAAAACATAGAGGGACCATTAAATCACCTAACAAATAATTGGACGTTTAGTGATAAAAATAATGGTATTACAGAGGTCACCTTTGATATTGATTTTGAAATAAAGAATAAATTTTTAAATTCTTTAATGGTAGTCTCTTTTCAATTTGGCTTAGAAAAAATAGCTGATGCATTTCAGAAAAGAGCTGAAGAATTATTTGGAAATTCTAAGAATTAAATCTAAAGTTTTTTTAACAGTCGCTTTTTGAATTGAAGATCTTTTTTTACTTTTGAATAAACACCTTTTAATCAGTACTTTTTTACCTTTTTTTATACCAATATAAACCAGACCCACAGGCTTTTGTTTGGTGCCACCTTTGGGGCCAGCGATTCCTGTTATAGAAACGTTTATATGTGCTTTTGATATTTTAGATAAGTTATTTACCATTGCCAAGCAACATTGGTTACTAACTGCACCAAAACTCTTAATAATATTTTTATTTACTTTAAGAATTTTAATTTTGGCTTGGTTAGAATAGGTGACTAGTCCTAAATTAAATATTTTTGAAGCACCACTTACTGAGGTAATTGAACTAGCTAACAACCCTCCAGTACAAGACTCAGCAATAGAAAGTTTTAATTTTTTTTTTTTTAAGAGTCTGACTAAAGATTTCATTAAATAAAATAACTACTTAATAACATAAAACAAATTAATGATAGAACAACATATAATCCTGCACAAACATCGTCCATTATTACACCGAAACTATTTTTATAATTTTTGTCAAAATAATTTACTGGAAATGGTTTTAGAATGTCAAAAAATCTAAAAAGCACAAAGCAAATTGCATAAAAAATTATGGCTTCATCAGATGTTTTTTGTGTTCCGTGAGATATTTCATAGAGATAAATTGGTATAGATTGACCTATAAATTCATCAATAATAACTTCTTTTGGATCTTTATTTTCTTTCTCCTTGATGTGTGATGCAACTGCTATAAACGAATAAATAAAAATAATGAATAAACCTATTAAGACTAAATTTGGTGATAATTTTAGTATGTGAAAAACAAAATAAAGAAAAATAATTGTAACTAAAGATCCAAAAGTTCCAGGAATAATCTTAATTTTTCCTATCCCAAACATTGTAGCTAATAAGGAATTGAGAGTTTTAATCATATTTTGTAATTGAAATTATAGTTTCACAAGCAATAGCCTTTTCTTTTCCTATTAAACCTAATTTTTCCACTGTTTTACCTTTTAAATTAATTTGGTTTTCATTAAGACCAGTTAAATTTGAAACTGATTTAATTATTTTATTTCTGTATTTCGAAACTCTTGGTTTCTGACAAATTAAGTTAATATCTAAGTTATTAATAATCAGATTAGATTTATTAAGATCAAATATAATTGGTTTTAGCATTTTTGGAGATCTAATATTTTTAAATTTATTTGTATTAGGAAAATAAGTTCCAATGTCTTTTTTTCTTGTAGCTCCTAAAATACAATCAATTATTGCATGTAAAATTACATCCCCATCAGAATGACCCTCTAGACCTGAATGAAAAGGAATTTTTATTCCTCCAAGATAAAGTTTTTTATTTTTCACTAACTTGTGGATATCAAATCCTATACCATAAAACGTATTGGGAGTTTTTATATCCTCAATATATGTAATTTTATTATTTCCTTTTTCTCCTTGTATAAATTTTATTTTAAAATCTTTATTTATGAATAATGTTGCCTCATCAGTAACTTTATTTTTTTGATTTTTTGCTACTTCATATAGGTCTTTAAATCTAAATGCTTGAGGAGTCTGGGTTAATAATAAATTATTTCTATTAAGATTAAATATTCGATTTTGAGTTTTATATTTTATTGTGTCTTTTGAATTGATAATTGGAACTACAGCTTTGTTATTTTTTAAATTTTTTGTAATATTTTTTAATAATCTAATTGAGAAATTAGGCCTAGCAGCATCATGTATAAATACATTTTTTGGCTTATATCTTCTTAGATATTTTAGAGCTTTAAAAGAGGAATCTGATCTTTCGTTACCACCTTTAATTATGCTTATTGATTTTGGATATTTCTTTTTTTTGAAATGTTTGAGATTATTTGTAACAATCAAAATTTTTTTAAATAGCTTTGAAGCAAGAGATTTTTCTATTGAATGATCAATTATTTCTTTATTTTTGTACTCAAAAAATTGTTTTGGTATTTTTGTGCTAAATCTCTTACTTTTTCCAGCTGCTAATATTACAAAATAGTTGTTCATTTGTTTTAATGTTATAATTCTAAATAATGTTAGAATTTTTGAAAAAAAATATATTCATTATTATTCTATCTAGTATCACACTATTTATAGGTTTTTTAACTTTTTTAACATTCATTGATAGAAGTTTTGTTGAATTAAATCAGAAAAATTTACAATATTTATTAATTTTAAATATTTTTTTACTTGTTTTATTATTTATATTTATTTTTGTTGAAATTAAAAATTCTATAAAGAGTGATATTGATAAAGATGGTTTAACCTCTAACAAAAAATACATTACTTATTTTTCATTATTTACACTCATACCATCAATTTTAATTTCAATCTTTTCTCTTTTTCTCTTTTCATTTGCTTTAGAAAAGTATTTTGACAAAAAAGTTACAACAGTTGTTAATAATTCTTATGAACTTGCAAAAAATTATGTTGAAGAAGTAAGGAATAAAATTCAATCAGATATTATTTTGATTGCCTTTGATACAAATAAAAGTGCAAATTTTTTGAATGAAAATGCTAATGAATATCTTAGATTTTTGAGAACACAAAAAATTATTAGGGATGTTGATGAAATTCATATAATTAATAAAGATAAGGAATTATTATATTCAACTGAAAAAAAAGAAAAATATATTCCACCGGTTGATAAAGCTCTAAATTTAGTTCTTGAGGATGATAGACCATTAAAGATAATCAATACAAAAGCAAATATTTCTGCTGCTATAATGCGACTGCAATCATCAGAAGATCGTTTTTTGTATGTTGTAAAATTTTTAGATAAAAATATTTCAAACTATTTAGCTGAGTCTCAAGAAGCAATAAATTTCTACTACATTGTTGAAGAAAGAAGCACAGGTATTAAAATTTCTTTTTTTATCATTTATATCATAATTGTTTCTTTGCTACTATTTATCTCTATTACAATTGCGATTCGGTTTTCTTCAAGGTTTTTTAGATCCATTAATAATCTTATTTTCGCATCAACAGAAATAGGCCAGGGAAATCTTAATACAAAAGTACCAGAAATTAAAACTGATAAAGATATGGAGGTCTTGAATAAAAATTTTAATTCTATGATTAGTAGACTAAAATATCAGCAAGAAAAATTAATAATTAATGAAAGATATAAAGCATGGGGAAATTTATCAAGAAAGTTAGCCCATGAAATTAAAAATCCTCTTACACCAATACAATTAACAATAGATCGAATTAAAACTAAATACTCTGGACAAATAACGAATGAAGACCAACAATCATTTAAAGAAAATTTAAAAATTATAAACTCTCAAATAAAACAAATAGAAAATTTAGTAAACGAATTTTCAGATTTTGCCAGAATGCCAAAACCAATTTTAAAGAGAAATAATTTAGTAAATTTATTAAATGAAAATATCAAATTATTATCAGAAGTTAATAAATCCATAGAAATTAATTTAAATAAAAAAGATGAGGAGATTTTACTCGAATGTGACAAAGAGCAAATTTCAAGAGTTTTCATTAACTTAATAAAGAACTCTATTGAGAGCATCGAACAAAAAGTTGAAAAAAACCCTAATTTTAAAAAGAAAATTTCAATTGATATTTTATCAAATAATGACCATATTTTAATATCAATAGAAGACAATGGTGTTGGTTTTGATAAAAATAATATAAAGGAAATTTTAAATCCATATTATACAACAAAAAAAAATGGTACAGGACTAGGCCTATCAATAGTAAACAAAATTATAAATGACCACCAAGGTGAACTTGAATTTATTCAAATTAATGATGGTGCAAAAATACAGATAAGATTTTATTTTAATGACAACAGAAATATTAATAGTTGATGATAATGCGGATATAAGAAATATCCTAAATGAATTAATTGTTGATGCTGGTTACAAAACTAGAGTAGCAGCTAATTATAATCAAGCGTTAAAAGAAATTGACAAAAAGATGCCTGATGTGGCTATCCTAGATGTAAAATTAGATAAAGGTGATAATGATGGAATAGAGCTATTATCTCACATCAAGTCTAAAAACAAAGATGTACCTGTAATTATTATTACAGGGCATGCTAATATTGAAATGGCTGTTAACTCATTAAAGCACGGCGCATTTGAATTTGTAGAAAAACCTTTTGACCAAGCTAGATTATTAAACTTTATAACCAGGGCTGTTGAAAATCTCCAATTAAAAAAACAAAATAAGGATTATGAAAATAAGTTATTTTCTTCATATGATTTAATAGGTGATAGTAAAAATATATCTACAATACGAGAACAAATAAAAAAGATATCTTTAACTGAGAGCAGAATTCTTATATATGGGCCATCTGGTTCGGGGAAGGAATTAATTGCAAGAAAAATTCATAAAAATTCTAAAAGAGAAAAAAATCCATTTATTATTTTAAATGGAGCACTTCTTGACTCAGGAAAATATGAGCAAGAGTTATTTGGGGAGGAAAAGAGCGATGGTTCCATTTCATATGGTGCTTTAGAAAAAGCTAATAAAGGTACTTTATTAATTGATCAAGTTTCTGAAATTCCTCTTGTCATTCAATCAAAAATATTAAGAGTTCTTATTGATCAAAAATTTAAAAGATTAAATGGTAATAGTGATATCAATGTTGACGTTAGATTAATTTGTTCATCAAGTAAGGATTTAAAAGATGAAATAAAAATAGGTAATTTTAGAGAGGATCTTTATCATAGATTAAACGTTTTTGAAATTAACATTAAGTCATTAAATGAAAGAATTTCAGATATTCCTCTGTTAATAAAATATTTTTCAAAGATGATTTCCACAAATTATAATATTAAAGAGTTAGATATTGATGAAAATGACACATACATTTTGAATCATGATTGGAAAGGTAATGTAAGGGAACTAAGAAATTTGATTGAAAGAATTGCAATTTTACAACCTGATACAAAAGACAAAATTTCTAACATTGTAAAAGAGTCTTTAAAAAGCGACAATTATGATGATAAAATTGGTGAAAATAGCTTATC
The DNA here is from genome assembly GCA_902627745.1 of uncultured Pelagibacteraceae bacterium. Classification (GTDB taxonomy): domain Bacteria; phylum Pseudomonadota; class Alphaproteobacteria; order Pelagibacterales; family Pelagibacteraceae; genus Pelagibacter. The sequence continues at coordinate 30,638 of CACOKG010000004.1, forward strand.
TGTGCCACTAAAAGAGGCTAGAGAAAACTTTGAAAAAGAGTATTTAACTATTCAGCTTAAAAAATTTAATGGGAATATATCTAAAACAGCTAACTTTGTTGGTATGGAAAGAAGTGCTCTACATAGAAAGCTTAAAGGCTTAGGAATAAAAGAATTTAATTAAAATGAATATAATCATATGTGGTGCTGGTAGAGTAGGTTTTACTATTGCAAAGTTATTGAGTGAACAAGGTCATTCGATAACAGTTATTGATCAATCAAGTGAGGATATCCAAAAAATCAATGATAGTTTGGATGTTAAGGCAATCGTTGGGAAAGCTACATATCCATCAATTCTTGAGAAGGCCAACGCTGCTGAAACAGATATGATTATAGCAGTTACAAGAAATGACGAAATTAACATGCTTATTTGTCAAATAGCATTTTCTATATTTAATATTCAAAAAAAAATAGCAAGAATTAGATCACAAGACTATCTAAACCCAAGATTTACAAGAGTTTATAATAAAGAAAATTTACCAATTGATGTGATTATTTCTCCTGAGATAGAAATTTCCAAATCAATTCAAAGAAAATTGGAGGCTCCAGGTGCATTAGATAGTGTGCCATTTGCTGATAATAAAATAAGATTACTTGAGATATTCATTAAAGAAGATTGTAAATCTATAAGTATTAAGTTTAATGAACTCACAAATAAATACCCAAAATTAGAGGCAAATATTATCGGAATAAATAGAGATAATAAATTTTTTATTCCAAAAAAGACAGACTCGGTAAAAAAAGATGACAAAATTTATGTAATTATTAACTCATCACAAATGTCAGAAACTCTTGAAGCATTTGGTCATGAAGAAAAAATTTCAAAAAAGATTTTAATTATAGGTGGAGGAAATATAGGTTTTAATTTAGCTAAGAACATTGAAGAGACGTTAGAAACTGTGAGAGTTAAAATTGTTGAGAAGAATAAAGAGCGAGCCGAGTTTTTAGCAAATCAATTAAATGACACGATTATCATAAATGGTGATGGACTAGATGAGGAAGTTTTAACTGAAGCAAATTTAGGGGAGGCCGAAACTGTATTAGCTCTAACAAATGATGATGAAGATAACTTAATGGTCAGTGTGTTAGTCGAAAAATTCGCTAAAGACCAAAAAGATATAGATGATAAAAGAACAATGGCATTAATTAATAAGCCGAATTATTCACTTCTTCAATCATCATTAAAAATTGATGATTTAATTGATCCAAGAATGACAACTGTTTCAAGTATTTTAAAACATATCCACAAAGGAACAATTGAAAACGCTTATACTCTATCGGATGGTGAATACGAGGTAATTGAAGCTGAAATAATCGAAACTTCTGAATTAATAAATAAAGAAATTAAAAATTCCAATTTACCAGATGAACTTAGAATTGGCGCTGTTTTAAGAGATAAAAAAATAATTATACCTAGATCAAATTTTGTTTTTAAAAAAGATGATAGAGTTGTATTTATTGTTAAAAAGGACTCAATAGCTTTTGTAGAAAATATTTTTAGATTAAGTTCAGTATAATTAGATGTTTGGATTGCAAATTAGATATCTAAGTTTCTTTTTTGGATTAATTTCAATTTTATCTTTTTTTAATATAATTTACTCTTACTATTTCAATCTTTATCTTAATTTAGATACTTATTATTTGAGTTTATTTTTATCTTCACTTCTAACAATTCTTTTTTATAGTTTAAAAATATCTTCCAAAAAAATATCAATTTTTCAAAAAATCTTAACTGTTTTTTTGGGTTATATTTTACTACCTTTAATTTTATCTATTCCCTTTTACCTAAGTATTTATAATCTAACTTTTATAAATTCATTTTTTGAAGCAGTTTCAGGTTTTACCTCAACTGGTTTTACTATCTTTGAAAATATAAAAAATATTGATCAAAGCCTGATATTATGGAGGTCAACTATCCAATGGATAGGGGGATTGTATTTCTTATTTTCAATAATTTATTTAATAGATATTTATGATGAAAGTTTTAAAAAAACATTAACAAATTTTTTTTCATTTAATACCTCTGAAATATTCAAACAAGCTTTTAAAGTGTTTTTTATATATTCTGGTATAACTTTAGTAATTTTTATAACACTAAATTTACTCTCTATAAGAACTTTCGACTCATTAAATTTAGCATTTTCTTTAATTTCTTCAGGAGGTTTTTTACCTACAAATAGTTTGTCTAATATAATTAAGGATGACACTCAAATAATTGCTTTATCATTTTTAATGTTAACATCTTTTTTTAGTATTTTTTTTAGTTATAATTTATTTTTCTTTAAGAAAAAAAATATCAATTTTTTATATGAAGATTTTAATTTAATAATTTACTTCATCATAGTTTTAATTATTTTCTTTTTATTTTTCAGTTTTAATAAAAATTTTTTGAATTATTTTTTATCAATATCAAGTAGTATGTCGAATATTGGTTTTGCACTAGATAATTCAAGTACAAATTTGACTTTTGTTTATTTAATTTTGGTAATTATTGGAGGATCTTTTTTTTCTACAAGCTCAGGGTTGAGATTTATAAAGATTTATTCTTTATTCATATATTCAGTTAATCAAATTTTATCATTCAGTAGACCAAAGAATATATACAAGAATAAATTATTTTTCTCTGAAGTTAATTTTGACCTCGATGAGATAAGTAAATATTTTTTATCAGTTCTCATATTTATTTTATCACTTTTTATTTTAACAACTTTATTGACTATAAGCGAATTTAGTTTTGAAAATTCATTTAAGTTATCTGTTTTAACATTAATGAATACTGTTAATTCAAGTTTATATGGTTTAGATGATATAACTTTTTATAATCTTTCATATTTTACCAAATATTGTCTTATTTTTTTCATGATTGTTGGACGAATTGAGTTATTAACAATTTTGCTTCTTGTGAAAAAATTTCTTTTTAAAAATTAATTAATTATTGTATATGTAGTATGATTTTGCGCCCTTAGCTCAGCTGGATAGAGCATCGGTTTTCTAAACCGAGGGTCGTAGGTTCGAATCCTTCAGGGCGCGCCATTACTAGCACATTTTTTGGTTAAAATTTATCTTGACTAGATTTTCAATTATTTTGAATTGAGATTAAATTTCCCTTGAACCCCTATTTTTATCATGCTTAAATTAAGAATATTCAAAAGTAATTTTGAATTATTTGTTAACAAATAAATAAACAATAGGAAGAAATATGTTTAAATACTTAAAACAATTAACTTCTTTAGTTGCTATGGTTGCTGTGTTGTTCACTTTTACAACAGAGTCTATGGCTGCTAAAAAATCTAAAACACTTAAAAACACTCAGAAAAAAGGGTTTGTAAGATGTGGAGTATCTCAAGGTCTTCCAGGATTTTCTAACGCTGATGCTGCAGGAAATTGGACTGGTGTTGACGTTGATGTATGTAGAGCTGTAGCTGCTGCGGTATTAGGTGATGCAAACAAAGTTAAGTTTACACCACTAAGTGCTAAAGAAAGATTTACTGCTTTAACTTCTGGTGAGATTGATATCTTATCAAGAAACACAACTTGGACTCTTTCTAGAGATGCTGATATCGGACTTACTTTCGTTGGAGTAAACTTCTACGATGGTCAAGGCTTCATGGTAAGAAAAAGCTCAGGTATCACTTCAACTAGCCAATTCAAAAATGGTATCTCAGCTTGTACAAACATTGGTACAACAACTGAGTTAAACATGAGGGACTTCTTTAATTCAAAAGGAATTTCTTATGAGCCAGTTGCATTTGAAAAAGCTGACGAAGTTGTTGCTGCTTACGATGCAGGTAGATGTGATACATACACTACTGATAAATCTGGTTTAGCTGCTCAAAGAACAAAAATGAAAAACCCTGATGAACACATTGTTCTACCAGAAACTATTTCTAAAGAACCTTTAGGACCAGTTGTTAGACAAGGTGATGCAGTTTGGGAAGATATCGTAAGATGGTCTTTGAACACTATGATCGAAGCTGAAGAATATGGTATTACTTCAGCAAATGCAGACATGATGAAAACTTCAGACAACCCAGCAATCAAAAGATTAGTTGGAGCTGAAGGTGAATTAGGTGCTGCTTTTGGTCTAGACAACGACTGGAGTTTAAGAATTATCAAGCAAGTTGGTAATTATGGTGAAAGTTATAAAAGAAATATAGCTGACACTGGAATTTTACCAGACAGAGGTCCAAACCAATTATGGACAAAAGGCGGAATACTTTACGTTCCACCTGCAAGATAATTGTAGTTTAAATTAATTAAAAAGGGCTAGATTTTTCTAGCCCTTTTTTTATAAACTCATATATTATCGGCAAAGTGAATTTTAAACTTAAAGATATAGTCCCACAATTAATTACAGTTTTAGCTGTAGTTTTAGTTTTTAGTTTTTTTACTTATAACGCCCAAATCAATATGGAAAATAGAGGTATTGATTTTGGTTATGGTTTTCTATCTCAAGAATCTTCTTTTGACGTTCAGTTTTCATTAATTGAATATGATGGATCACACTCGTATTTTAGAGCGTATTTAGTTGGTCTTTTAAATACCATTCTTGTTTCAGTCATCGGAATAATTATTGCTACAATCTTAGGTGTAATAGTTGGTATAGCAAGATTATCACCTAATTATCTAATTAATAAATTTGCAGCTTTCTATGTGGAGTTTTTTAGAAACATTCCATTACTACTTCAAATTTTCTTTTGGTATTTTGCTGCATTACGTGCTTTGCCACTTCCACAAGATGCTGAAGCAATGTTTGGGGTTTTTTTTCTGACTATAAAAGGCTTATATGTTCCGGCATTTATTTGGCAAAATTTTAATATTTTCTTTTATTCAATTACAGCTGCGATCATATCAATCATTGTTATACGGGCACATGCTAAAAGAGTTCAGGAAAATCAAGGTAAACAAATTCCAGTTTTTTTAATTTCTATAGGACTGATATTTATTTTTCCACTTTTAAGTTTTTTAATTGGTGGCGTAAAACTTTCTTTTGAAGTTCCTGTTTTAAAACAATTAGCAACTACATCTTTTATTTATGAGGGTGGAGTTAGCTTACCTCCAGAATTAATAGCATTAACATTATCTTTATCGCTATATACAGCAACATTTATTGCTGAATGTGTCAGAGCTGGAATTCAAGGTGTTGGTAAAGGTCAAAAAGAGGCAGCAGCATCAATTGGACTTACTCCTAATCAAGTACTTAAATTAGTGATAATGCCACAAGCTTTGAGAATAATAATTCCGCCAACAACAAACCAATATCTTAATTTAACTAAAAATTCATCTTTAGCGGCAGCGATAGCTTATCCAGATTTAGTATTAGTCTTTGCCGGAACAGCATTAATGCAAACTGGTAAAGCAATTGAAATAGTATCAATCACCATGTTTACTTATTTAACTTTGAGTATTTCAATCTCAATTTTAATGAACTGGTATAATAAGAAAATAGCTATTCAGGAGAAATAATGTCTAATATTAATTTTTTAAAACCTGATAGAACTAACCTTAATACTTTTTTGTATCTTGGTTCTTTTTTGTTTTTTATAAGTATTTTAGATGTTTTTCTAAATTCATTTTTTAGGTTAAATTTAACTGGTTTTTTACCTAATTTTTTAAGTTTCTTGCTACCTCTAGCACTTGGTTTTGTTGGTCTTTATTTCATTCGAATAGAGTACAGCGGAATAAAAAATTTAGACCTCTTAAACAAACATATTAATACAAATAATTTTAACGCTGTTTTATCATTGTTGATAATATTCGTAATTATCAAATCTCTACCACCTATATTAAGCTGGTTTGTTATTGATGCTAGTTTTGCAGGAGATACAAAAGATGTTTGTACAGGCTCTGGTGCATGCTGGACATATATAAAGGTTTGGATGAGAAGATTTATGTATGGAATGTATCCAAATGCAGAACAATGGAGAATTAATTTATCATTTGTAGCTTTAATGTTACTTGGTTCTGTTGGATATTTTGCGACAGACAAATTTAAGAAATATTTAACACTTTATTATGTAGTTATTTATCCTTTGATTGCGTTTTTGTTTATCTTCTTTTTTATTTCAGGTGGCCCTGTATTTTTTGACTTTTCTTATGGAATTATTGCTGCAATTTTATCTATCATTATTGGTTTTTTTATTCCAAGTAAATTTAAGTTTTATTACTTTTTAATAGTTCCTTTAGCGCTTTATATAATTTTGAAATATTTTCTTTTTTTTGAAGAATACATTGAGCTTGGAAAATTAGATGGTTTAAATTGGGTTGAAACGGGTGCTTGGGGAGGTCTGTCGCTAACATTTATAATTTCTTTTTTCTGTCTTATTTTCTGTTTTCCAATCGGAATGGCTTTTGCCCTTGGCAGAAGATCAGAATTTCCATTAATTAGATATATATCAGTTGGCTTTATTGAATTCTGGAGAGGTGTTCCACTAATAACAGTTTTATTCATGTCTGCCGTAATGTTTCCAATGTTTTTACCAGAAGACTTTTTTATTGATAAATTAGTCAGAGCCATAATTGCAATTTCTTTATTTGAGGCTGCGTATGTTGCGGAGGTTATAAGAGGTGGCTTACAAGCTTTACCAAGAGGCCAATACGAAGCTGCGAAATCATTGGGTATGGGTTATTGGAAAATGCATATTTTCGTAATTTTACCACAAGCTCTTAAATTAGTAATACCAGGAATAGCAAATACTTTCTTAGCACTAGTAAAAGACACTCCATTAATATTTGTTGTCGGATTATTAGAAATAGTAGGGATGTTAAATTTGGCTAAAACAAATCCAAAATGGTTAGGATTTGCTATGGAAGGCTATGTGTTTGCTGCTATAATTTTCTGGATTATTTGTTATGCAATGAGTAAATATAGTTATAATCTAGAACAAAAATATAAAACCGATAGATAGAGATTTATGTCAGATAGTATTATCCAAATAAGTAATATGAATAAGTGGTTTGGAGATTTTCAAGTTTTAAAAGGAATAAATTTAGAAGTTAAACCAAAAGAGAAAATTGTTGTTTGTGGTCCATCTGGATCAGGAAAGTCCACATTAATTAGATGTATTAATAGATTAGAAGAACATCAAGAAGGTAATATTGTCGTTGATGGAACTGAATTAACTGAGGATACAAAAAACATAGAACAAATTAGAGCTGAAGTTGGAATGGTATTTCAACAATTTAATTTATTTCCTCACTTATCTATTTTGGATAACTGCACATTAGCTCCTATTTGGGTTAAAAAAATGCCCAAAAAAGAGGCAGAAGAATTAGCATTAAAACATCTAGAAAGGGTTCAAATTCTTGACCAAGCACAAAAATATCCAGGACAATTATCTGGGGGACAACAACAAAGAGCTGCTATTGCAAGAGCTCTATGTATGGAGCCAAAAATAATGCTTTTTGATGAACCCACATCGGCTTTAGATCCTGAAATGATTAAAGAAGTATTAGATGTTATGGTTAATTTAGCAAAACAAGGAATGACTATGATCGTAGTTACACATGAAATGGGTTTTGCAAAAGAAGTTGCAGATCAAATGATATTTATGGATGAAGGAATGATAGTAGAAAAAGCTGATACCAAAGAATTTTTTGCTAATCCAAAGAGCGATAGAACCAAACTTTTCCTCAGCCAGATACTATAGTTCAAGCTAATTTCAAGAAATATTTTTCAAATTATAGTTGAAGTAATGCTTGACATATTTCCCCTAATACGGGTTTTTAGGCAAAAAAAATAAAAATTTATTGTTGCAGTAGGTATTAAAAACTAGTTGAATTAGTTTTTTAAAAAATTAAGAGGGGTCTTAATGGAAGATAATTTTAATAAGCATTTAGGCAATAAGCTTAAGCTTAGAAGACTAGCACTAGGTTTAACTCAAACTAAAGTAGCAAAAGCAATTAACGTCACATTTCAACAAATTCAAAAATATGAAAAAGGCACTAATGGGGTAAGTTCGATAAGATTATTACAGCTATCGAACTATCTAAAAGTGCCGATTAATTATTTTTTTGAGGATTTTTCAGAATATCTTATAAATTTAGAGAAATCACAAGAAGGTCATATGAATGTAAATTATAACTTTTTAGTGAAATTATATTCTGAACTAAATGCTGATCAAAAATTAAAATTTAATAAATCATTGCAGGTAGCAAGTAACAATATTTCAAAAGTTGGATAATTTTTGGCTCCTCGGGCAGGACTCGAACCTGCGACCAATTGATTAACAGTCAACTGCTCTACCAACTGAGCTACCGAGGAATATTAAAATCTCAACTTACTTTTTTTTTTCACTAAAACAAGATTTTTTTTGGAGGCAACGCCCGGAATCGAACCGGGATACAAGGATTTGCAATCCTCTGCGTAACCATTCCGCCACGTTGCCATATGTTTTAGAAGATAGCTACACTGAGTTTTATATAAAATATTTGCAATTAGTCTATTAAATAACGTTCCAATTTGATTATTGTTAATTTAGATTATTAAATTATAAACTAATTACACCCATGATAAGCGATAAATATATACATTCAAAAGTTGAAGATAAAATTTATGGTTATTGGGAGAAGAATAAATTATTTAAACCACAAAGAAATTCAAAAAAATTTTCAATTGTAATTCCACCACCCAATGTAACTGGCAGTTTACATATGGGGCATGCTTTAAATAACTCAATTCAAGATTTATTAGTTCGTTATTATCGAATGAATAATTACGAAACATTATGGCAACCCGGAACTGATCATGCAGGAATAGCCACCCAAGCGCTCGTAGAGAGAAAATTAGAAAAAGAAAATTTAAGTAAAATTGACCTTGGTAGAGAAAAATTTATAGAAAAAGTATGGGAATGGAAAAATGAATATGGGGACATTATTATCAACCAACTAAAAAAATTAGGATGTTCATGTGATTGGTCAAGAAATGCATTCACTATGGATGAAAATTTATCAAAATCAGTCATTAAGGTTTTTGTAGAATTGCATAAAAAAAAATTGATTTATAAGGCTGAAAAACTTGTAAATTGGGACACTGTTTTAAAAACAGCGATTTCAGATTTGGAAGTAGATCAAAGAGAAATGAATTCTAAGATTTACTATATTAGATACCCAATAGATAATTCGTCAGAATTTATCACTATTGCTACAACGAGGCCTGAGACAATGCTAGGAGATACTGCGATTGCGGTAAACCCGAAGGATAAAAGATATAAAAACTATGTTGGCAAAACTGTCACAATACCAATCGTAGGTAGAAAAATTAAAATTATTAAAGATAATTATGCTGATCCAGAGCAAGGAACTGGTGCACTTAAGATCACGCCAGCACATGATTTTAATGACTATGATGTTGGTCAAAGAAATAAATTAGAAATAATTAATGTTTTTACGGAAGAAGGAAAAATAAATGAAAATGCTCCGAAAGATTATATTGGCTTAGATAGGTTTGATGCTCGTAAAAAAATATTAAATGAATTAAAAGAAAAAAATTTTTTTGTTAAAGAAGAAAATATCAAAAATAAAGTTCCATATGGCGATAGATCAAATTCAGTAATTGAACCTTTTTTAACAGAACAATGGTTTGTTGATGCAAAAAAACTAGCGATCAAAGCTAAAAAAATTGTTAAGACGAAAAAAACAAATTTCTTTCCAACCAACTGGTCTAAAACTTATTTCCAGTGGATGAATAATATTGAGCCATGGTGTATTTCACGACAATTATGGTGGGGACATCAAATACCAGCTTGGTATGGACCTGATAAAAAAATTTTTGTTGCTATCAATGAAAATGATGCAATTAAACATGCAAAAAAACATTATAAAAAAGATGTAAAACTTACCAGAGATCCTGATGTTTTAGATACATGGTTTTCTTCAGGATTATGGCCATTCGCAACTTTAGGCTGGCCCGATAAAAAAGATTATGTAAAGAAATTTTATCCAACAACAGTTTTAGTAACGGGTTTTGATATTATTTTTTTCTGGGTAGCTAGAATGATTATGTTTGGTATGGAATTTTTAAATAAAGAACCATTTAAAAATATTTATGTACACGCTTTAGTAAGAGATGAAAAAGGACAAAAAATGTCTAAGTCAAAAGGGAATGTTATTGATCCACTAGATCTAATTGAAAAATATAGCGCTGATGCATTACGCTTTACTTTACTTTCTATGGCATCTCCAGGAACTGACGTTAAACTTTCAGAGGATAGAGTTAAAGGATATAGAAACTTTTTAAATAAATTATGGAATGCCAATAATTTTTTAATCACTAATAAATGTAATTTTAAAAAAACTAATAAAGTTCCTAAAATCTCGTTAAATATCAATAAATGGATCTATTCAGAGTTAATAGAAACTAAAAATAAGATTCAAAAAAATATTGAAGATTATCGATTTGATGAAGCAGCAAAAAATGCTTATCAATTTGCATGGCACTCATATTGTGACTGGTATATTGAGCTTTCTAAAACAATTCTATACTCAGAAGATAAAAAAGCAAAAACAGAGGTAAAAGAAGTTTCTGCTTATGTTTTTAAGCAAATATTGGTTATGCTTCATCCTTTCATACCATTTGTAACCGAGGAAATATGGTTAAAGAACAAATTTGATGAGTCTAATAAAGATTTCCTTATGTATAAAAATTGGCCTACTGGAAAAATCAAAAAAGACCAATCTCTTAAAGAAGTTGAAAAAATTATTAAAATTATCTCTGAATTAAGATCATTTAGAAATGAATTAAATGTCAGCCCCGGGTCATTTGTTGATGTTGCAATTAACAAAATAGCTAAAAAGAACAAATCATTAGTTAATAATAATGATGTAATTTTAAAAAAACTTGGTCGTATTAATAATTTTTTTGATAAAGAACAAAATAAACCATCCGCGACACTTGTAATTTCTGGTGATATTTTTAAGGTTTATTTTGACGAAAATGTAGACCTTAGTTTAATTAAAAAAAACTTACAAAAACGTCAGAATAAATACCAGGAGGAGCTTAATAAGATTTCTCAACGATTATCTAATAAAGGTTTTACAGATAGAGCACCAAAAAATATTGTTGAACAAGAAAAAACTAACTATAGTAATCTAAAAGATAATATCAAAAAAATATCTTTGACAATTGAAAGTTTATAATGCGGAAGTTCAATAAAAAAAAATTACCAAGTAGACATACATCTTTAGGTCCAGATAGAGCACCGCATAGATCTTTTTATTATGCAATGGGTGAAACTGAAAAAGATGTATCAAAACCATTTATTGGAGTTGTATCAACTTGGAATGAAGCTGCTCCATGCAATATAGCTTTAATGAGACAGGCACAATCAGTTAAAAAGGGGGTTAGAGCATCAGGAGGGACACCAAGAGAATTCTGCACAATTACAGTTACTGATGGTATTGCCATGGGTCATGAGGGAATGAAATCGTCTTTAATTTCAAGAGAAGTAATAGCTGATAGTGCTGAATTAACTGTTAGAGGACATTGTTATGATGCATTAGTAGGTATCGCAGGTTGTGACAAATCTTTACCAGGATTAATGATGTCAATGGTTAGATTAAATGTACCAAGTGTTTTTATATATGGTGGCTCAATCCTTCCGGGAAAATATAAAGGTAAAGATGTTACTGTTGTAGACGTGTTTGAAGCGGTTGGAAAACATTCATCAGGTCAAATGTCTGCAAAAGAATTAAGAAAATTAGAATTAGTAGCGTGTCCTACTGCTGGAGCATGTGGCGGACAATTTACAGCTAATACTATGGCATGTGTTTCAGAAGCAATAGGTTTAGCGTTACCTTATTCAGCAGGAACACCAGCTCCTTATGAAGAAAGAGATAAATATGCAAAATCTAGTGGCCGAATGGTTATGGAATTATTAGCAAAAAAAATTAAACCAAGAGATATTGTTACAAGAAAAGCATTAGAGAACGCTGCAACAATAGTTGCTGCAACAGGAGGTTCAACTAATGCAGCATTACATTTACCAGCAATTGCAAATGAAGCTGGAATAAAATTTGACCTAATGGATGTTGCAAAAATATTTAAAAGGACTCCATATCTTGCAGATTTAAAACCAGGTGGAAAATATGTTGCTAAAGATATGTGGTTAGCGGGTGGTGTACCAATGCTTTTAAAAACTCTTTATGATGGTGGATACATTCATGGAAATTGCATGACCGTTACGGGCAAAACAATGAAAGAAAATTTAAAAGGAATAAAATTTAATCCTAAACAAAAAGTTTTAAGAGCTTATGATAAACCATTATCACCAGATGGTGGAGTTGTAGGATTAAAAGGAAATTTAGCTCCAGAAGGTGGAATTGTGAAAATTGCCGGTCTAAAAAAATTACAATTTACTGGAAGAGCAAGATGTTTTGATAATGAGGAAAGTGCAATGAAAGCAGTGCAAAGTAGAAAATATAAAGATGGTGATGTAATCATTATTAGATATGAAGGACCGGTCGGTGGACCAGGTATGAGAGAAATGCTTTCAACAACTGGTGCAATTTATGGTCAAGGTAAAGGAGAAAAAGTTGCCTTAATAACTGATGGACGTTTCTCTGGAGCAACTCGGGGATTTTGTGTAGGCCATGTAGGACCAGAAGCTGCATTAGGTGGACCAATCGCACTTTTACGTAACGGAGATATTATTGATATTGATGCTAAGAAAGGGACAATTAATGTTCGATTAACAAGAGCACAATTAGCTTCAAGAAGAAGAAAATGGAAGGTTAGAAAATCTGATTTTGGCTCAGGAACTCTTTGGAAATATGCTCAAACAGTTGGACCAGCAAGTTTAGGAGCCCCAACCCATCCTGGTAAGAAAAAAGAAGTTAAGGAATATTCAAAAATTTAATGAAAATTCGCCCAGTTATTTTATGTGGTGGCGCTGGAACAAGACTTTGGCCAAAGGCTAAAAAACATCAAGCAAAACAATTTATTGATTTTGGTAATTGGACTTTATTGGGCAAAACTTTAGAGAGAGTTAAAGCATCTATATATGATGCACCAATTATAAGCACTAATGCAAAATATTTAAGACAAGTAAAACAACACCTAAAGAAACACAAAATAAAAAAATTCAAGATAGTTTTAGAACCAGCAAAAAGAAATACTGCACCTGCTATATTAAGTACGGCTTTAATTAAAGACATTCCAAACGAACAACCATTAATGTTTTTGGCTGCTGATCATTTGATAGAAAAAGTTGGTTTATTCAATAAAGCTATCAAAAAAAATCAAAAGAAACTTACTCAAAACAATATTTTTATCTTTGGGATTAAACCCAAAATGCCCTCAAGTGAATTTGGTTATTTTTTAACCAGAAATAACAAAGTATCTAGATTTGTAGAAAAACCCAAAGAGGCTAAAGCTAAACAAATAATTAGTAAAAAAGGTTATTGGAATTCTGGAATGTTTTATTTGAGAAAAGACTCAATCATTAATAATTTTAAGAAATACCAACCAAATATTTATAGAAATTGTAACAAAGCTGTAACAAAAGCAAAATATAAAAGTAATGTGTACTATTTAAACAAACAAGCATTTACCAAAGCAACAGCCAAGTCTTTTGACTATGCAATATTAGAAAAAACCAAAGATATAAATGCGATCAAATTAGATATTCCTTGGTCTGATTTAGGATCTTGGAAAGAAATCTGTAAGATGTACGGAAGAAATAAAAGACATTATTTTAAAAAGAAGAATGTATTCCATAGACCTTGGGGTAGTTATGTTAATTTATTTAATGGTAAAGAATTTTTGATTAAAGAATTACATGTAAAACCCAAAGGTATATTAAGTCTTCAGAAACATCATCATAGAGCTGAACACTGGGTAGTTACCCAAGGTAAACCTAAAATTACTTTAAATAAGAAATATTTTACAATGAAACCAGATGAAACTATCTTTATTCCACTAGGTGCAATTCATCGAATAGAAAATCCCTACAAAAAACCAGTAAAAATTATTGAAGCACAAGTAGGTTCGATTTTAAAAGAAACAGATATTGTTCGATACCAGGACGTTTATGGCCGTGTTAAATAATTAAGACGATATAAATAAATTTAAAACCAACTATTTGGAATAATAATGTAGTGAATTGCTAAAACAATTCCAACTGATACGCTTAATCCAAAGATCATTTTAAGAAAGTCTTTACCAATTAATGGGAAAACATACTTAAACTTGTAATCTTTGTTCATAGTTGAAATTGCAAGTTCTCTACCACATAATAAACCAACGAAAACCCATGTTGTTGACATTGGTAAGTCGTTTAGTTCTTTAAAGTAGTATAAAACACCAGCATAAATTACGTTGATAATTGTAGCCGATCTTGCATATCTAGTTCCAGTTTTTTCTAAAACTACAGTTTGTATTCGTCCACCTTGAATGTAAAAGATGTAAAATAGTAAAACCGTAAAATATGCCATTACAGTAAGCAGAATTGTTATATCTAGTTGTCTTGGAAGATATACAGCAATATTTGCTACGTCGTGAGATAACCAAACCCACCATAGCCAACCTGAAGTAACCCATACTGAGTTTCTCCAAAAGCCTATATATTTTTCATCAACTTCATCTAATTTTTCATTGATAAATTTCGATACAACTATCCAAGCAATATAAGCGACCATTGCTGCTAAACCGTAACCAACTACACTTTTTAACAACATTTTTTCAAGCACAACTGTTGAAGCAAATGCGGAAAGAACTAAAAAGGTTGTTGATACAGGTATTCCAACTCTTGTTAATAATAAGAGTATTGCTGGTGCTACTGCATGATACCATTGAATTTCTTGATAAGGTATTCTAGTTAATCTTCCGTATGAAATATCACCATCATATGAATACCATCCCCATGCTAAAGCTAAAATCATTACACTAGAAGCTGATCCTGCTAGTACGTACCATTTAAACCACTTCTTTTTTGAAGCTATAAATGTACCTAATGTTTGAATTGAGTCGTTAGCGATTACGCTATAACCGGCAAGGGCAAACCCTATAACCGTGTAAACTAAAGTCATTTCCATATTTTTCTCCTTTATATTATTGTTTTCGGTTCCTATAGATTCATGACTTAAGGAGTATGTAATCTGAGACGGAAACTAATTCTATATATAAATTTATTGATTTGAGAATTAAAGGGTGGATTCGTCAATATCTAAACTAATTAAAATTAAAGTCTACTTTATAATTAAAATACAACCTTATAAATACCAATGATAAATAATGGTATCTGTAATCCAAAATTAGTTAGTATCGCTTTATCCTTGCTTATGAATCCAGCGATAGTCCATCCAACAACACCTAATCCATGAAAGTATATATTTAAAGGATATATATTTAGGTTTGTTAATAGAATACCAACTAAAACTAGAAATGTACTTATCCATTTTATATAGTTATTTTTTGACATAATTATCCTTTCCATTTTTATAAAAAATTAGCGATATATTTGTGTATGAAGAAACCAATAACTAACAATCCTAGGCCTGCGCCATAAATCATGAAGAAATTCATATTTAAAGATTTTGCAAAGAAAAAGGGTAAAAAAAATAGATAACTTACAGGTACAGCAACTAGTATACTTTTAGTAAATAGAATTGTTTTTTCTATATCATTGTGTTCATAGTAAGAAAAAGCGATAGCTATAAGCGATAAAAGTGGAAAAGCTATAATAAATCCGGCTAATTTCGGATTTTGCCCAGATAACCAACTTGCAAAGGCAATAATTAGTGCAGCACCAACAACTTTAGCAATGAATAGAATCATAAATAAATATTATATCATTTTTCTTGACTTATTGTTGTGATGTTATAACATAACACTATGTCAAATAAGGAATTAGTCTTTAATATTATTAAAAAATCTCCAAAGCATTTAACTGCTTATGAGATATTAGATAAGCTTCAAAAGGTTAAAAAAACACAACCTATGACAGTTTATAGAGCTCTTGCCAACCTAATAGAAGAAGAACGAATTCATAAATCTAATCAAACAAAAACTTTTATGCTGTGCAATCATTCACATTCAAAAAATCACAGTACCGCAATCGCCATATGCAAAAAATGTGGGGATACAGAAGAATTAAAATCAAATCTTTTTGAAAGTTTGTTTAAAAAAAACAACTTAAAAAATTATGATTTTAATACATTTAATATGGAAGTTTTAACTACTTGTAAGGAGTGCAATTAATGAAAAAAATAAGTTTTTTAACTTTAACAATGTGTATTTTTGGTTTTACATTTGTTAGAGCAGCAGAGGGTCATTCTCATGAATTACCAGAGTTTCTTCATTTTATGGAAGAACTAATAGAAGAACATAGCATTTTAAGAGGAGCAACTTTTGGCTTTATTCATACATTAATACCTTTAATTGGATTTTATACTGGTTGGAGTATCAATAGATTTCTTAAAATTATCTCTAATGGAGCGATCGCTGGTATAGTTGGAATAGTTTTAGCCCATATCATTGCAGACTTTATAGCAGCTTTAGCTGATCCAGATTTACAAAGTGCTGCATATGGAATTGTTATAGGTGGTTTCCTACCATTATTAGCAGTCCCTTTTTTAGAAAAATATGTCACTAAGAGTAGATATCATACAGTTGTTGGTGACCACGAAGATCTAAAAAAAGATTTGAAAAGAAAACATAGATAGTATTTAATGTAAGGGTGAGTACGGTTTCCCTTACATTAGATGAAATTTTTGAATTAGCTAAAAAAACTTTATTAGCTAATGGTTGTAATGATGAAACAGCTTCTATTCTGTCTGATCTAATTAGAAATGCCGAAAGGGATGGATCTTTATCTCATGGTTTGTTTAGATTACCTGCATATGTAAGTGGTTTAAAAAGTGGAAAAATTAATGGTAAAGGAAAGCCTGAAATTAAAAAAATTTCTTTATCAGTTATAAAAGTTCAAGGGAATAATTGTTTAGCACCAGTAGTTTTAAATAAAGGGTTGCCTGAATTAGCTAAAGCTGCAAAAGAAAATGGTGTAGCAGTGCTTGCAATAAATAATTCTCATCACATGGCAGCGATGTGGCCTGAAACAGAAAAGTTAGCAGAAGAAGGTTTGGTTGCTTTTGCATGCACATCATACAAACCTGCTGTAGCACCTGCTGGTGCAATCAAACCATTATTTGGAACCAACCCTATTTCATTTGCTTGGCCACGAGCTGGTAAAACTCCAGTCGTTTATGATATGGCAACAGCATCAATGGCAATGGGAGAAGTCCAAGTTGCAAAAAGAGAAGGGCACAAAGTTCCACTTGGAACTGGTTTAACTAAAGATGGTAAAGAAACTACTGATCCAGGAGCAATTGCAGATGGTGGTGTATTACTTCCTTTTGGAGGCTACAAAGGTTCAGCAATAGCGATGATGGTTGAACTGATGGCTGGTGCTTTGGTTGGTGATAATTTTAGTTTTGAAACAGCTGCAAAGGATAACAATGATGGTGGCCCACCAAGTGGAGGTGAGTTTATTTTAGCTATATCACCAGATAAAACCTCAGGAACAAATTGGCAAAAACATGCAGATGAATTCTTTGATAAAATGAAATCTTTTGATGGGGTTAGACTTCCAGGTGAAAGAAGACACAAAAATAGATTAGACAAAGGCCCTCGACATATTAATGAAGACTTGGTTAATAAAATAAAATCGTTAAGCTAATTTAATTTCAATTGGAGTGTGGTCAGAAGGTTTTTCTCTTCCTCTTGGGTCTTTATTAATATTTATAGATCTTACTTGATCGATTAAAGAATTTGATACTAAGAAGTGATCTATTCTCATACCATTATTTTTTTGCCAAGCTCCTCTCATATAGTCCCAAAAAGTATAGCCTTCTTTTGTTTCATAAAAGTGTCTATAAACATCATTAAATCCCAAGTTAAGCATTTCTCTGAATTTTTTTCTTATTTCCAATCTGTATAAAGCGTCATCTTCAAAACTTTTAACATTATAAACATCTTCGGCAGCTGGAATAACATTGAAATCACCCGCAAGAATAATATTTGAGTTTTTTTTAGACAAGGTCTTTAATTGTTTTATTAATTGATCCATCCAATTTTTTTTATAGTCATATTTCTCAGTATCTACCGGGTTTCCATTAGGCGTATAAATGTTTATCAATTGAACAACTTTTTTCTTATACTCAACTTCAGCAGAAATAATTCTTGATTGTTTCAATTTATCTTTAATTAGATCTGTCCTAATATTTTTTAATTTTCCTTTGGAAATAATTGCAACACCATTATAGCTTTTTTGGCCAAATACGTGACTTTCATAATCCACTGCTGAAAAATCATCATAAGGAAAGTTTACATCCTCTGTTTTGATTTCCTGCATCATTAGGATATCTGGTTTATATTTTATGAGATAACTTTTGATATTATCTATACGAGCTCTCACAGAATTTACATTCCATGACGAAATAATCATTAAAGAGAAAAAGAAACACCACAACCACAAGATGACTTGGTTTGTGGATTAGTTATCTTAAATTGTTCACCAATTAATTCTGAGACATAATCAACTTCAGAGCCTTTTAATAAATCTGCTGAAGTTTTATCAATCAAAATATTTTCAAATTTCAAATCATCATTTGATTTTTCCTTATCAAAAGTGAATTCATATTGAAATCCTGAGCAACCACCACCTTTAATAGCGATTCTAAAAAAAGACCCTTTATCTTTTTTAGATAATAAAACATTGATCTGTTTTAGTGCTTTATCAGTAAATTTAATTTCTTTAATCATAATTGATCACTGGTATTAGTAATATAATACTTAATATTTTATTTTAAAGGATGAAAAAATACTCAAAGATTGGCCAATTCAAAAGTAAAGGTAGGATATTTAAGGAATCTTTGTCAAAATATAGATCTCCTTATCAAAGAGATAGAGATCGTATTATTCATAGCGCTTCATTTAGAAGATTGAAACATAAAACACAGGTATTTGTTAACACTGAAGGTGATCATTATAGAACACGAATTACCCATTCCATGGAGGTTGCTCAAATAGCAAGATCCATCACTAGATATTTTAATTTAAACGAGGACTTAGCAGAAACACTTAGTTTAGCACATGATTTGGGACACACACCTTTCGGTCATGCAGGTGAAGATGCTTTAAATGAATGTATGAACATTCATGGAGGGTTTGACCACAATTTACAAACATTAAGAATTGTTATGTTTTTAGAAAATAAGTATTTGAAATTTAATGGTTTAAACCTTTCTGTTGAAACATTAGAGGGACTTTTAAAACACAATGGTCCAGTTGAAGATTTTCATTTAGTTGATGAATTGATAGGTGTTAAAAAATTTAAAAACATGATCAATTTTAATACCTTCCCATCACTAGAGGCTCAAATTTCATCTATATCTGATGATATTGCTTATAATAACCATGACATACAAGATGGCATTAAAGCAAACTTATTTAGATTAGAAGAGTTAGTAGAAATAGATTTTTTTAAAAATATTTATAGAAAATATAAAAAAAGGATTAACAAAAAAAATTACAAGATTGCAACTTACCAGATTATAAGAGACTCAATTGACTTAATGATCAAAGATTTAATAAGTAATACCATCAAAAATCTTAATCAAAATAAAATTAAAAGCAGAAATGATTTGAATAAAACTGATTTTCTTATGGTTGATTTCTCTGATAAAATTAAAAATACTGATAATGAAATTAGGTATTTTTTAAGGTCTAAAATGTACAATAACAAGAATGTGCTTAATAAAAATAATAAAGGTAAATTAATAATTAAAAGATTGTTTGCTAAAATAAGTAAAAATCCTGCAAAATTTATTTCAAAAGAACATTTATCTGGAAATAAATATCGATCAGTTTCTGATTTTATTTCTGGTATGACTGACAGATATGCTATCAACCTTTA
>CACOKG010000005.1 GCA_902627745.1 uncultured Pelagibacteraceae bacterium
CACAGAATTGTCGGATATTTTGAAGAAGAAGCTGTCATAAGTTATACTGAATACCTTCATGAATTGGAAAGTGGGGCAATACCTGACGAACCTGCACCAGAGGTTGCAATAAATTATTGGAACCTTCCATTACACGCAACTTTAAAAGATGTGGTTAGAGTTATAAGAGATGATGAGGCCGGACATAGAGATGTTAATCATAATTTTGCAAATGTAATTGACAACAGAATTAATTCTAAAAAATATAATGAGGAAAAAGAAAGTGCCTCACAAAAAGAAAATACTTCTGATAAAGAAAAAACTTTCTCTAACAAATAAACATAACTATTATGGAAAATAAATTAAATATTCTATGGGCATCAATGTCTGGTACAGCTGAAAACGTAGCCAATACTCTTAATGAAAAAGCAAAATCAATGGGTTTTGATACAAATCAATTGGAGTTAAACCAAGTAACTATGAACGATCTTTTAAGTATGAAAAAAGTTGCAATAGTTACTTCAACTACCGGTGAAGGTGATTTACCTACAAATGGGGAAGATTTTTGGGATGATTTAAAAAACTCAAATGAAAATTTTAAAGATTTAAAATATAGTGTTTGTGCACTTGGAGATAGTTCTCATGATATTTTTTGTGGGGCAGGAAAAAAAGTAGATGAAAAATTAACACAATTAGGTGCTCAAAAGATACTAGATAGACAAGATTGTGATGGCTCAGATGAGGGCTCTGATGCTTGGGGAAATAATTTCTTAGAAAAAATTAAAAACTAAAATGTTTAGTAAACGTAAAACACTTAAGGTCCTAAGTGCATCTTTGATTTCGTTAATTCTTTTTCCTTATAAATATCTGTACGCAGCTGCAAAAAAAATTATAAATCCAAAGCTTACAAATGAGCAAAAAGATATAATGTTTAACGAGGGTACTGAAAGACCCTTTACTAGCTCATTACTTGATGAAAAAAGAGTTGGCTTTTACCATTGTGCAAATTGTGGAGCAAAATTATTTGCTTCTACTGCGAAATTTGATAGTGGCACAGGTTGGCCATCATTTTCAGAAGCTTTACCTGGAGCATTTAAAACTAAAATAGATTATTCATTCGGTATGAAAAGAATTGAATATCATTGTGCAAATTGTGGTGTACATCATGGGCATGTCTTTGATGATGGACCATCATCTACAGGTAAAAGATTTTGTAATAATGGTCTATGCTTGATTTTTAAACCAGAAAATTAATTTGAAAATCCGTATTTTCTAAGTCTGACATCACCGGTTCTAGCATGAGCTTCCATACCTTCGTATCTTGATATTCTAGCACAAGCAGCACCAACTGATTTTGTAGATTCTTTAGTCATTCTTTGAAAACTTAGAGTTTTTATAAATTTTCCAACGAATAATCCTCCAGTGTATCGACCAGCTCCTTTTGTTGGTAAAATATGATTTGTTCCAGAACATTTATCACCATAAGCAACAGTTGTTTCTTCGCCAATAAATAATGAACCATAATTTTTTAATCTTTTATGAAACCAATCAAGATTTTTTGTTTGAACCTCTAAATGTTCAGGAGCATATTCATCACTAATTGTTGCCATTTCTTCGTCTGTATCACATAGAATTACTTCACCATAATCTCTCCAAGCTGCCTCAGCACTTTTTCTAGGTAACTCTGGTAATTCAGCGATTAACTCTGGAACTCTTTTTATGACTTCGTCTGCTACTCTTTTGCTAGTAGTGTACAACCAAGCTGGAGAATTATATCCATGTTCTGCCTGTCCAACTAAATCTACTGCAACCATCTCCGCATCAGCCTCATTATCAGCTATCACTGCTATTTCAGTTGGTCCTGCAAATAAATCAATACCAACTTTGCCAAATAAAATTCTTTTAGCTTCTGCTACAAACTGATTTCCAGGTCCTACTAAAATATCTGCTGGTGGATTTTTAAATAAACCATTTGTCATTGCTGCAATTCCTGGAACACCCCCTAAATTTAAAATTACATCTGCACCACATAAATTAGCTGTATAAATAATTGCTGGATGTGCGCCGATACCTTCTTTTGGAGGACTACAAGCAATAATGTTTTTTACTCCTGCAACTTTTGCAGTTGTAACGCTCATGACAGCTGAAGCAATATGGGCATATCTTCCGCCTGGTATATAACAACCAGCTGTGTTTACAGGAATTAATTTTTGACCTGCATAGAGACCTGGCGATAATTCAACTTCAAAATCTTGGCCATAATTTTTTAACTGAGCTTCAGCGAATTTCTTTACTCTTTCATGAGAAAACTGAATATCATCTTTTGTTTTTTGATCTAATTCTTTATTTATTTGTTCAATTCTTTCCTTTGAAACAACTATTTCACCATCGTACTTATCAAATTTTTTCGTTAAATTTATACAAGCTTCTTCTTTTGAAACTTCAATTTCTTTTAACAATCCCTTTACGATTTCATTTGTTTTACTATCGTCAGTTGAAGGGGTTTTTGGTGATTTTTTTAAGTATGTTATTGCCATAAATTTTTTGTGATTATTTAAAGCATATTAGATTTTTTTTCAATGAAACAATTAATCTAAAGCAACAACAGCTGCTGCAATTGACGCTAATCTTGCAGGAGCTTCATCAGAACGACTTGTAATTACCACTGGAACTTTACCTCCAACAACAACACCTGCTGCACAGGCTCCACAAAAATAAATTAGCATTTTTACTAATCCATTACCTGTTTCGACGCTTGGAACTAATAACACATCAGCCATACCAGCAACACTATTTTGTATGCCTTTTATAGTTGCAGATTTTTTTGAGATACTATTATCAAATGCAAGAGGACCAAAAACATCAGCATTCAAATTTTCTTTTTTGGCTAAGTTAGTTAATTCCTCAGCTTCTTTAGAGCTTGGAACACTATCTAAAACTTCCTCAGTAGCAGATAATATTGCTACCTTGGGTCTTTCAATTCCAATTCTATTGGAAAAATTAATAACATTTTTCAGAATATGTAATTTTGTTTTTACATTAGGTAAAACATTCAATGCTCCATCGGTAATTATTAAAGGCTTATCCTCTTTTCCTAAAGTCATATGCCAAATATGACTCAATCTTGTTTTTCCTAATAAATTATATTCTCTTTTCAAAACTTCTTTCATAAGAACGTCAGTATGGATATGGCCTTTAACAATAATTCTTATCTTTTGTTCACTTGCTAGTTTTGCAGCAATAGTTGCTGTATTATTTTCAACAGGCTCATGAATTATCTCATAATTTGAGATATCCCATTTTAAATCTTGAGCGCACTTATTTATTTCTTTTTCATCACCAATAAAAATTGGCTCAATTAGATTTTCTTTAACGGCATCTTGCACTGATTGCATAGGCAAAGGTTTTCCCGCATTAACAATACCAGCTTTAATACCTTTTTTTTTGTGAGCAACATTAAGTAAGTTATCAGGACAAATAATTTCTTTATTGGAAAGCATGGTTATTTTTTTAAATCTACTAAATCTTTTTGAATAATTTTTGACAATTTGATTTCTTTTTTTAAGTTCATTCTAAACCTTTTATCTTTATTTTGACCCGGATACATTATTTCTTTTACTCCTTTAATCTTAGGTAACCTTTTAATTGTTTTAATATTACCCTTAATTCTTGAATTATAATTTTTGACAAATAAGTTTGTTTTAAATGTGATAAATAAATGTCCAATATTTTGTGGACCTGAAAAATCATCAAAAGGATCTTTAACTTTACCTGCATGATTTCCTCCAGTTAAAACACCACTTAAAATATCTACCATCCACGCTAAACCTGAACCTCTAAATCCTGCAATAGGTAATTGAACTCCATGAAGTGCTTTTTTGGCATCCGTAGTTGGTTTACCAGATTTATCTAATGCTACACCTTCAGGTATCTTTTGATTATTTCTAGCCGCAAATCTAATTTTTCCTCTATTAATCTTTGCAATAGCTGTATCTAATATAAAGGGGACCTTTGCTCCAGTTGGAGAACCAAAACATATAGGATTTGTTCCAAACAAACTTTTTTTAGCACCATAAGGTGCGATTGCAGGCGGTGCATTGGTATAAATCATAGTGATTAAATTTTTTTTGACTGCTTGCTCAGCGTAGTAACCAGATAATCCATAGTGACCACTATTTTTTACTGCAACCAAACCGATACCTGTTTTTTTGGCACATTCGATTGCTTTTCTAATCGCGAAATCTGCTGCAACAAAGCCAATACTATTATCTGCATCAATATGAGCAATCGATTGAGATATCTTTTTTACTTTTATTCTAGGTTTTGGATTGATAACTTTTTTAGATAATCTTTCACAATACATTCTTAATCTAGAAAGACCATGACCATAAGCACCAACTAATTCGGCATTAATCAAAGCGTTTGCTGAAATAACAGCATGAGGATTGCTTAATCCATGATTTTTAAAAATTTTAATGATTTCTTTTTTAAGATTTTCTGTTTTCAAATTAACCTTTTCCACGCCATGGAATTGTTTTGTCTATTATTTTTCTCAAAGTGACATCAAATAATAAACCCAGCATTCCCATTATAAATATAGTGATCCAAATAACTTCGTATTGAAAATATTTTTTAGCAACGTTTTCAACAAATCCTATACCGGTTGTTCCAGCTAAAAACTCTGCTGCAACTAAAGTTCCCCAACACATTCCTACTGCAACTCTTATTCCAGTTAGTATTTCTGGTAAAGAATTTGGAAAAATTACATATCTCAATATTTGTTTTTTGGATGCACCGAGTGAGTGAGCTGCATGAATTTTCGATAATTGGGTGCCAGAGGCACCAGCTCTTGCAGAAATAATCATAATTGATAATGAGACCATAAATAACAAGAAAACTTTCCCAGTATTATCAATTCCTAAAACTGAAATGATTAAAGGAGCCCAAGCTAGAGGAGGAACAGGTCTATAAAGCTCAATTAACGGATCAAAGAAACCTTTGGCAAATCTATTTAATCCCATAAATAATCCAAGCGGCACACCAATTAATATTCCAAATACTAATCCTAAAAATACTCTTAAAAAAGAATCCCAGATATGACCATAAGGCACTGGCACTTTAAATAATTTAAAGTCCCCTGTAACTAATTTTAAAACTTGGCCTTTAAAATTTTGTTTAACAACTCCATCTTGAGTATGAACTGGGTATTCACCGGGTAGAATATCAGCAATCCAGTCTGGTAAAATAAAACCAATCATTTTACTTACATCAACCAGTTCTACCCATAGAAGAGGAATTTCTTTATAACCTACACTAGGTTTAAGCATAAGCATGAACTTATCAAATGTATCTGACGGCTTAGGTAGCCATCTACCGGATCCTTGTTCTGAACAGCTTGGTCCACTTGCAACAATGGTACCTGCTGGGAATAAAAATATATCTACAAATCTCAATCCACCTTGAGATTCTTTTTGTGCAACATCAAAATTAATAATTGCATTTTGCATTTCATTTAGTGCATTTGGAGGATATATACTTGCAAATTCTATTCGTCGTGCAATTTTAACAATATCTTTGGCGTAAGTTGAAGCTACTTCTTGAGTATCATCTAAATTTTTACGATAAGCTTTGATCTCATCTTTGAGCTCTTTTATTTTGTCTTTAAATTGTGGATTATGATTTCTTAACTTAAAAAATTCATCACTAATAATTTGTAATTCTTTTGCAGCAGCATCAAATTTTAAACCTCTTTTTGTCTCCGGAACCAAAGGTACCTCGATAGTATTTTCTATTGAACCAGTTCCAGACTGGACCTTTATAATTCCCCAATCTCCTTGTTCACTAACTGCCTTAAGTCTTTCATTAGCTTCTTGTTCCGTTTCAAAAGGATATTCAGGTTTTCTAAAATTTTCAGTTAATAAGTTAATCTTACCAGTGATGTCATTTATTTTAGATTTCGTCTCATTTTCAATTAAATCTTCATTAGTTAATAAAGGAATTAGTTGAATAGTTTTGTTGATAAATTCTGTAAGATCTGTTTTTTGTTGTAAGTTAAGATCTTCAGAAAATTTGATTTCATTTAAAGTTGCTTTAAGATTTTTATTTTCTTTTTTAATTTGAGCAGTACTTTTAAATTCTCTTTCCTCAATTGGAAATTGATATTTTAAACCCAATAAAGAGTCGTTAACTTTTGCTACTTGGCAAAGTTCATTAGCCGATTTTGGGTAAAAACCTTTTGCAATATCCCAAGAATAGTAAAGCCATATTAATAGTAGAAAGCTACTTCCTACTATAATCCAGTGAGTACCACCTCTTGCTCTTTCAGGATTTCCAAATACAGCATCAACCTTTTCAGTTTTGATTAATCTTCTTCCGTAGAGAATACAACCAATAACAGCAAAAAAAATTAAAAAGGTGACTATTTGAGTTAACATTTAATTTTCTTTCCCCATAATTTCTTCTTCCATATTCCAAATCATCTCTAATATTTCTTCTCGTTTTTCAGAAAAGTCCTTATTCTTTTTAATTTCTCTTAGATCTTCCTTTAGTCCCATTGAAGCAAATGGAAGATTGTATTCTTTATGAATTCGACCGGGTCGAGGTGCCATTACATATAGTCTCTCACCTAGCAATAAAGCTTCCTCAACTGAGTGAGTAATTAAGATAATAGTTTTTCCTGTTTCTTTCCAAATCTTTAAAACCAAAGACTGCATTTTTTCTCTAGTTAATGCATCAAGTGCTCCTAGGGGTTCATCCATTAAAATTAGATCAGGATCATTAATTAAACATCTTGCAAGCGCTACTCTTTGCTGCATACCACCAGAAAGTTGATAGGTTGGGGTATTACCAAAACCTTTTAAGCCAACTATTTCTAACCATTCATCAACTTTTTTTTGAGTTTCAATGGGATCCTTTTTTTTCATTCTTAATCCAAAGTTGACATTTTCAGCAACTGTTAACCATTCAAACAAAGCACCTTGTTGAAAAACCATTCCTCTTTCAACGCCAGGCCCATCTATTTCTTTTTCATTTAAAGTAATACTTCCAGAAGTTGGTCTTATAAATCCTGCGGTGATATTCAATAAAGTTGTTTTTCCACAACCTGAGGGACCAAGCACTGTTAAGAGCTCACCTTTTTTGAGAGTAAAGTTTAAATCTTTCAAAGCGTGAACAGTTTCTCCTTTAGGAGTTTTGAAAATCATATTAAGATTTTGAGAAACTAGATCACTCATTTGCTCACTTTATATTAGAGTTTATAATAAAAAAATAGGCACCAATTTAATAAAAAATTGGCGCCTATTTAAATTTTAATTACCTTTAGATTATAAAGGTAAGAAACTTGTATCTACGTTTCCTCTTGGTGTTCCCATTCCTTTTAGGAATGCATCAAGATTTCCACTTTCCATTGAACTTTTTGTTTCTTCTGGAGTAAGAAATTTGAAACCACTTAAAGTTTCTTTCATGTCAGGAATTTTCATCTCTGAAGCTTTTGACATTGAATTCATATCGCTTTTTCCAGCTCTATATCTTGCATTAGCTTCATGAGTTACCTCGATGAAAGTTCTTAACATTCCTGGGTTTTCCTTCATAAACTTTGTAGTTACAGAAGTAATATCAATCCCTAGGATACCTGCATCTCTAGCTTCTTGAACCGTAAGTAATCTAGATCCAACTGCAGTAGCAGCTTTAATAGAATTACCACCAAATAAACATGCCATTACAACATCACCACTTACTAATGCAGCAGCACCTTCTTCAGGGTCCATTTGAATGATATCCATTTTTTTTCTATCCGCTCCAACAACTTTCATACTTTCATCAAAAACGTATTCTGCCATTGTTCCAAGTGGAACAGCAACTTTTTTACCTTCTAACTCGGTTGCATTGGCTTTTGTAATTCCAGATGCATTAGAAGTAACACAAGTTGTTCCTCCCATTCCGTATTCCATAGCAATATCAACTAACTTGATAGGTGCTTTAGATTTTACAGCGTTAATAAATGGAACTAAACCTTGAGAATAAGAGATATCAATATCTCCTGCTAACATCGCATCGGTCATAGCACCACCATTAGTAAAGTTTGTCCACTTTACAGGAACACCTAGAGCTTTTGCGAAGTTTTTCTTCATCATGTCTTCTAGATTTGGACTTGGCCACTCTAAGAAGTAAGCAACCCTAACTTCATTAGCTGCTGAATTTGCAACAGATATTGAAAGATTAAGAGCTACAAAACATCCAAGAATAAAACTAATTATTTTTTTCATTTATGCCTCTTCATTGTTTATTTATATGTTTCAATTTTAAGATTAATTTGACCTATATGTAAAACAAAAAAATGATTATTAAAGTTACACAACTCTTAGTTGTGACAATTATTTTGGTGGTTAATTTCACTTAATTAGTCTATGGATTTAACTATTAAACATTTAAAATTAAATAATGAGCTCAGAAAAAAGAACCTCTGTACCTAATTCACTCAATGAACATTGGATGCCTTTTACATCCAATAAGGATTTTAAGGAAAATCCAAAATTAATAGTTGAGGCTAAGGGTGTCTATTTAAAAAATCATCATGGTAAAACACAAATAGATGCTAGTTCTGGATTATTTTGTAATCCCTTAGGTCACGGAAGAAAAGAAATTATTGAGGCAATAACAAATCAATTAAATACTTTGGATTATTGTCAACCATTTCAACAAGGATTTGGTGGTTCATTCGAGCTAGCTACTAGAATTTCAAAACATACTCCAGGAAATTTAAATAAAATTTTTTATACGATATGTGGATCTACTGCAGTTGAAACTGCAATAAAAATTAGCATTGCTTATCATAAAGCAAGAGGTGAAGGACAAAGATTTAGATTTGTAGGAAGAGAGCGTGCTTATCACGGAATGAATATAGGAGCAACATCAGTGGGTGGAATGATTAATAATGTCAAAGCATATGCAAGTGTGCTTATGCCAGGCGTTGTTCATATGAGACATACACATTTAGATGAACATAAGTTTATATCAGGTCAACCTGAGACAGGCGCTGAGATTGCAAATGACCTTGAGAGAATTTGTACTAATTTTGGTTCTGAAAATATAGCAGCTTGCATTGTTGAACCTATTGCTGGCTCAACAGGAACCTTAGTTCCACCAGTTGGGTATTTACAAAGACTAAGAGAACTTTGTGATAAACATAATATTTTGTTAATCTTTGATGAAGTTATTACTGGTTGGGGAAGAACAGGGTCGGCTTTTGGAGCACAAGAGTTTGGAGTAACTCCAGATATAATGACGATGGCGAAAGCAACAACTAATGGAATTGTTCCATTTGGTGTT
This sequence comes from uncultured Pelagibacteraceae bacterium, assembly GCA_902627745.1. Classification (GTDB taxonomy): domain Bacteria; phylum Pseudomonadota; class Alphaproteobacteria; order Pelagibacterales; family Pelagibacteraceae; genus Pelagibacter. The sequence continues at coordinate 9,307 of CACOKG010000005.1, forward strand.
GTTGCCTGTAAGGAAGAAATTTATGATGCGGTGATGGATAATTCTCCAAAAGGTGCAATAGAATTATTTCACGGATATACTTATTCAGGTATTCCAGTTTCAGTTGCTGCAGCATTAGCTGTGCAGGATATTTTTGAAAAGGATGATATTTTTAATAGAGCAAAAGAACTTGCCCCGTATTTTCAAGAAGGATTATTTTCACTAAAAGATATTGATGTAGTTGACAATATAAGAGGCTATGGAATGATGGGTGGTATTGATATCAAAATGGATGGAAGACCTGGAAAAGCAGGTTTGGCTACTTTTAAACATTGCTATGATGCTGGGGTAAATTTCAAAGCTACAGGTGATTGTTTAATTATAGCACCAATGTTTATTTGTGAAAAAAAACATATTGATGAAATAATTGATAAACTTAGAACTGGAATTACCAATTACGCAAAAAGTAAAAAGAACTAAATTTCGTCAATGAAAATTGGTGTACCTAAAGAAATCAAACCTCAAGAAAATAGAATTGGTCTAACTCCTGAGAGTGTAAAAACTCTTGTCTCAGAAGGCCACGAAGTTTTTGTAGAAAATAATGGTGGTTTTGAAGCTGGTTTTGACAATGACCAATATAAAAAAGCTGGCGCAAAGATAGTGGAACAAGCTTCAGATATTTTTAATGATGCTGAAATAATTGTCAAAGTTAAAGAACCTCAAAAAGTCGAGGTCGAAATGATTAGAGAAAATCAAATTGTTTATACTTATCTTCACTTAGCTGCAGCAAAAGAATTAACTGAGGGTTTAGTAAAAACAAAAAGTATAAATATTGCTTATGAAACTGTAACAGATGATAATGGTCGACTTCCATTGCTCGCCCCTATGAGTGCAGTAGCAGGTCGTATGTCAGTCCAAGCTGGAGCACATTGTTTAGAAAAAAATCAAAAGGGCAGAGGGATATTACTTGGAGGAGCTCCTGGTGGAGAGCCGGCTAATGTTTTGATTTTAGGTGGAGGAGTTGTTGGCGAGAATGCAGCAACTATAGCAACTGGAATGAGAGCAAAAGTTCATATTGTAGATAAATCCGAGGCAAGATTGAACCAATTAGTTAAAATATTTGGAGATAAAATAATTCCAGAACAAAGTGACAAAATAGATTTAAAAAATTTAGTTTCTGAGGCGGATCTAATAGTAGGTGGTGTTTTAATTCCTGGAGCAGAAGCACCAAAATTGGTAACTAAAGATATGCTTAAACTTATGAAAAGAGGTTCGGTTATTGTTGATGTTGCAATTGACCAGGGCGGATGTGTAGAGACAAGTAAACCTACAACCTTTGGAGACCCAACTTTTATAGTCGATGATGTTATTCATTATTGTGTAGCAAATATGCCTGGTGGAGTCCCAAGAACTTCAACTTTTGCATTAAATAAAGCAACTCTTCCTTATTTAGTTAAATTAGCTAACAAAGGTTATCAGAAAGCTTTAGGTGAAGATAAAAACTTTTTAGCAGGATTGAATGTTCATAAGGGTCATGTAACCTATAAAGCGGTTGCAGATGTTTTTGGACATGAATATGTTAATCCAGGAGAAGCAATCAGAAATTAATTAAATGGAAAAAAAACTTCCAAGTAGCACCAAAGTTGTTGTGATAGGAGGTGGAGTGGTAGGTTGCTCTGTTGCTTATCATTTAGCTAAATTTGGATGGAAAGACACAGTTCTCTTAGAGAGAGATCAATTAACATCAGGCACAACTTGGCATGCAGCAGGACTTGTTAGTCAATTAGGTCCTTCAGCAGCAATTACTAAAATTAGAAAATACACATTAGATTTATATAAAGAGCTTGAGAAAAAAGTTGATCATTCAGCTGGATTAAGATTAAACGGCGCTCTTTCAATAGCGGAAACAAAAGGTAGATGGCAAGAACTACAAAGACAAGCAACAACAGCTCAGCTTTATGATGTTGATGTAAGAATTTTAGATAAAAATCAAATTAAAAAAGATTATCCAATTGTAAATACCGAAAATGTTATTGGTGGAATTTTAATGCCAGGTGATGGTGCAGCTGATCCCTCAGGAGTAACTCACATGTTAGCTAAAGCAGCAAGACAAGAGGGTGCACAAATTTTTGAGAAGTCACCGGTTGAGGAAGTTTTGACTAAAGATGGAAAAATTTCTGGTGTAAAAGTAAATGGTCAAAAAATTGATTGTGAATATATTGTTTTAGCCTCAGGAATGTGGTCAAGACAAATAGGGGAAAAAGCTGGAGTAAGTATACCGCTTTATCCAGCGGAGCATTTTTATATAATAACAGAGCCAATAGAAAATTTATCAAAAACTTTACCAGTAGTGAGAGATTTTGATAACAGAACATATATTAAAGAAGATGCTGGAAAGATACTTGTTGGTATATTTGAAGGAAATTCAATTCCTGCCTGGGATAAAACAAACAAAGTTCCAGAAGATTTTTCTTTTGGTGAATTTCAAGAAAATTTTGAGCATTTTGAGCCCTATTTAGCATCAGCTATTAAAAGATTTCCAGTTTTAGAAAAGGCAGGAATTAGAAAATTTTTTTCAGGTCCAGAATCTTTTACGCCTGATACAAATACATTATTAGGAGAAGTGCCAGAGATCAAAAATTTTTTTGTATGCTGTGGTTTAAATAGTATTGGAATTGGTAGTGGTGGTGGTGTTGGAAAAGTAACAGCAGAATGGTTGATGACAGGTCATATTAATGAGGATATTTTTTGTTATGATATTAAAAGATTTCAAAAATTTCATTCGGAACTAGGATTTATAAAAAAAAGAATTACCGAGTCGTTAGGTGACTTATATGGAATGCACTGGCCATTTAAGCAACATAAGACCTCAAGAAATATTAAAATACTTCCTTATCATGATGAATTAAAAAGTTTTGGGGCATGCTTTGGGGTTTCAGGTGGTTATGAAAGACCAATGTGGTTTGCCCTTGATGGTGAAATTTCAAGCTATAAATATAGTTATAATTATCAAAATTGGTATCCATCCGCAGAGTACGAGACGAGTAATACAATAAAAAATGTAGGTTTATTTGATCTTACACCTTTTTCAAAATTTGAAGTTAAGTCAGAAATGGCACACCAAGAATTACAAAAAATTTGCTCGGCTAATATTAAAAAAGAAATTGGAAAATGTACTTATACACATATGCTAAATACTGACGGGGGTATTGAGACCGACCTGACAGTAGTTTGTATTGATGATAATCATTTTAGAATTATTAGTTCAGCAGCAACAAGAGAAAGAGATAAGTTTCATATTAGAAAGCACCTTTCAGATAATATTGATTTAATAGATGTAACTGATGATTATTGTGTTTTAGGTTTGTTTGGGCCGAAAAGTCGAGAACTAATGAAAACTTTAAGTGATGATAATTTTGATAATGAAGAATTTAAATTTGGGACTGCAAAATATATTAAGATTAATGGAATAAATATTTGGGCACAAAGATTGTCTTATGTTGGTGAATTAGGTTACGAATTATATGTAAAATTTAATCAGTCAAAAAAAATTTATGAATCAATAATTGCAAAGGGCAAGGATTTTAATCTATCTAATTGTGGCATGCATGCCATGGATATTATGAGAATGGAAAGTGGATTTTTACACTGGGGTCATGATATCTCACCTGAAGAAAACCAGTATCAAGCTGGTTTATCTTTTACAATTAGCTATAACAAAAAAATAGATTTTGTTGGTAAAAAAGCATTAGAGAAAATAAAAAATAATAAAATTAAAAGTAGATTTGCAATGTTTACACTTAAAGAAAGTAAACCAGGAGAACCATTATTGCTTCATGATGAACCAATTTACATGGAGGATGAAATTATAGGAAGATCAACTTCTGGAAACTATTCATTCAATTTTAAAAAAAATTTAGTTTTCGGATATATTAAAAATGATTTTACAGATGAGGAACTAAACTCTAAAAATTTATTTATCGAAGTTGAGAAAAAAAAATATCCCATATTATTTCAATTAAAGCCCCTAAAACGAACAGATTTTAAAAATTCCTGATTAAGATTGATTTCTTAAAATGTAAATAAAAAGGAATCCAGTTATATACATTATTAATGCATAAGCAGCAGTGGGTATTACGTATGTAACATCATTAAAAATTTGTGTTGCAACAAACACAGCTAAAGTTCCATTTTGTAGCCCACATTCTAAGGAAATACATTTTTTTTGAGCAGTGGCAGTTACAAAACTTTGAGCTATAAAATATGCTAAAGTCATCATTGATACATTTAAAATTAAAACAGCTATTCCAGCTTGAGCAAGATATGAGAAAATATTTTCTCTTTCTTCAATCCAAATAGCAGCAAAGACAATTAAAAATAAAAATCCGGTAATTTTGTTTACTATATTTATTTTAGATGAAATAAAATTATCTGCTAATTTTCTTATAATCATACCTATGATAACTGGCACAGTTACGACTAATGCCATTTTTAATGCAATGCCTGTCATGCTTATATTTTTAGAAATATCATCAACCCCCATTAAATTTGCAGAAGTAAAGACGATGAAGGGTACAGAAATAATACTTATTAAACTACCAACTGCTGTTAAAGAAATTGATAGTGCAACATCACCATTTGCAAATTTTGTTAAAACATTGGAGGTTACTCCTCCAGGGGCAGCAGCAATAATCATCAAACCTAAAGCTATTTCAATTGGCAACCTTAAAACTAAAACTATGATATATGCAACTATTGGTAAAAGAATTAATTGACAAATAATTCCTATAGAAAAATCTTTTGGAGATGTAATTACTCTTTTGAAGTCTGCTAAAGTTAAACCAAGTCCAAGTCCTAACATTATCAAAGCTAATGCAATTGGTGCAATAGACGTTACTATATCCATAATTTTCCCCCAAAAAAAAATATGTTACTTTTTAACAAAAATATTAATTTTATGAAATAGTAATAAGGTTGAGTATTTTACGCAAAAATTTTGCTTTATTTTTAAATATTTCTCTTTGATAGGGTAAAACCGCCTTTGTATTAAAACCAGTAAGAACATATTGCTTTTTTTCATTCAACTTAATGAAATTATTTTTCATTAGATATTTACATTTTCTTATAACTGTTGCTCTAGGAATAGTGGTCATATCTGATATTGACATAGCACTAACCCCAGACTCTGATCCCTTACCTTCAATTAAACCTTTATTGAAATTTACATAATCTGGAGTTAAAGATTCAACATTTGTACTTTTATAGTTAAAAGCCTGATTCATAGCAATAGTCCCCCAGATATGAAAAGTAGCAACATCTTCGAACATATCATGATAACCTATTACTATTGGGATCTGCATTCGATAAAACCATCTCCAGCAAATACTAAAGTTTTTTTTTATAGTATTTTCAATCATCTTATAATCTAGTTTTTTTGAATAAATTTTTTCATTATTCAAAACCTCAGATATTAAGTGTATATATTTTGAAGATGATCTTACTTGTCTCTCGGGTTTAATTTGAGGGAATACCGAACGATCAATTATAATTTGTTTTTTTTGTCTTTTTAAAACACCTAATTTTTCTAGCTCTAAAACTTTTCGTCTTATAGTCTCTTTTGGCAATTGGAGTTTTTCACAAAGCTCAGTTATGCTAAATTTATCTATTTGAAGATTTGATTTGGAATAAAATTGATCAAAGGTATATTGGATATTCATTTGATCATAAAACTGCAAAGTCTTTTCAACTAAAGAAATGATAATTAAGTATTTATAATGATCTTTAAACGCTGAATAGGTATTGTTCATCCAGTTCCATTGGTGAACAATCCAATCTCGACCAAGCTGATCGTAATTAGCCATCATCTGATCATAAACCTGATCATCACTTAGAACTTTTGAGAAATCGATTTGTCGTAGGCTCATAATAATTAAAAGGTGATAAGAAACCCAAAATGAACAGGTGTCAACAAAAAATTGACCCAAAATGAACTTTAGGAAAATTGTTCGACTAACATTTTGATGTATTAATTCTACTATGAATAATAAAGGCTTTGCAGAGACACATACTAACATCGAGACCCCAAATGATGTTGATGTTGCTGAAAAGCCTTTAAAAACATTAAAGAAGAGAGTTGATATAAACATACTAAAGTCAAAGCTAGAAGAAACAGAGGCCAAGGAGCTCAAAAAAAATATTTTTATTTTATCGTTACTGATAATTGGCGTGGGATCTTTTGGGATTTATCTTTCTTTGTAACAAATTTGCAAAAATCAATTATACGTGATTAAATAAGATTATGAAAAATTCAGGTATTAACGTCAAAGAAAAGCTTATAGCGAGATACCTTGAAAAAGATCCACCATCAACTCACTCAAAAAGTAGCAACATAAATGTTCTTCTTAATAGAATAGCGGTAAATAAAAAAAATGAAAACAGAAGAAAATTATATTTTTCAGCAGCCGCTTCTACAGGGTTGATTTTATTTGGACTTATCATTTTCTAGGTAAATATTAGTTAATTTTCCTTAAATTTATAATTTCTGCTCGATTAATAAATATTGAATCAAATTATTAAACTATTATAAATCTCATCAAATGGCGGGGTAGCTCAGTTGGTTAGAGCGCGGGACTCATAAGCCCGAGGTCAGTGGTTCGATCCCACTTCCCGCTACCAAAAAAACTAAATTTTTAACCATCTTTTATTTTTAAGTGTCCAACTTACAACTTGATCTATTCTTTCTTCAATAGAGACTTTAGGTTTCCAACCTAACTTTTTCATAAGATTTCCATCTAGTGCATATCTTAAATCATGACCAGGTCTACTCGAATGAAAGTCCACCATTTTATATTTTAATTTTTTGCCAACTGATTTTGCTATTAGTTTAGCTAATTGTAGATTATCTAATTCTACAGGACCAACTAAATTAAATTTTGGACACTTAGCTCCACCGTAATCATTCTTAATTTTTTTTACTATTTTATTTCGATTTTTTATTAAAAATAGACAACCATCAGCAACGTCAGAAGCATGAATATAATGTCTGCTTCCAGCTTTAGTTTTTTTTTTATTACTATGAATTTCCACTGATAAACTATCTCTTGCACTTATAATACATTTAGGAATAAATTTTTCAGGGTGTTGTCTTTCACCGAAAACATTCATTGTGTGAGTAATAAATATTGGCATATGATAACTATTTTCAAAAGCTACAGCTAATTCTTCACCACCCGCTTTGGTTGCACTATAAGGATTAGTAGAATTGTATCTTTCTCTTTCTTTATATTTTACTTTATTTGGTGCTGGACCAAAAACTTCATCAGTACTAAAATATACAAATAGTTCTAAATTTTTAGATTTTCTTGCAAAATTTAATATGTTGCAGGTTGCAACTACATTGTCGTATACAAATGTTAAAGGATCAGTAATTGATCTATCAACATGACTAGATGCCGCCATGTGTAAAATGAAATTAAATTTTCCTAAGTCAGCTGCCAACATATCATTTACCTCTGCTCGAAGATCATGATGAACAACTCTAAGTCGTCTTTTGTCTTTCTCAGAAATCTCACTCATCATATCAGAGATTCGATTTAAATTTCCTGAGTAGTCTAACCTATCCAAAGAGACAATTTCCCAATCAGTATGATTTAGGATATGTTTAATAGTGTGATGGGCAATAAATCCAGCACCACCAGTAATTAAAACTCTTTTTTTCATATATAATACAACTATAATATTTTTAAAACGGCAACAATATATAAATATTCATAATGGACTTAACAATTGTAATTGTCTCATTTAAAAGTGGAGACATACTACACAGATGTATAAAATCAATAGATAAAAGGTATCCAATATTAGTTATTGAAAATTCTATAGATAATAAACTTAAGTTAGAGCTTGAGGAAAAATATCAAAATGTTAATTGTATTTTACCAAAAAATAACTTGGGTTATGGAGGTGGAAATAATCTAGGATTATCAAGAGTAAAAACAAATTATGCTCTTATTCTTAATCCTGATGTAATTTTAAAAAAAGACTCAATTGAAAATTTTTTTAAATCAGCAAATAAAAACCCTGAATTTGGAATTATAGCTCCAGTGTCTCTAAACGAAAAGTACACTAATTTTAATCACGATAAAGATATTAATGTCAAAGAAGTTGAAAATGTTAAAGGATTTGCGATGTTTTTTAATATGAAAAATTTAGAAAAATCTCATTTTTTTGACGAAAATTTTTTTCTATATTTAGAGGAGATGGATTTATGTAAAAGAGTGAGATTAATGAATATAAAGATATTTATTGATCCTTTTATAAAAGTTGAACATTTTGGGGGAACTTCTCACGAGTCAAAGATAAACAAACCCATGGAATTATCAAGAAATTGGCACTGGATGTGGTCAACATTTTATTTTGAAAAAAAACATAATGGATATTTAAATGCGTTAATAAAAATTTTTCCTAAGTTTTTTTCATCATTATTTAAATTTATTTTTCACTTAATTACTTTTAACAAAGATAAGAGTGATATATATAAACATAGACTTTTAGGTATTATTAATTCTGTTTTATTAAAAAAATCATGGTATAGACCATCGTTAAAATAATGAATAATTCGATATAATATTAACCAATCATGAATAAAGATAAAAAAATTCTTGTCACTGGAGGGGCAGGATTTGTAGGTTCAAATTTAATTAAATTATTTCTTAATAAAACAAATTATAAGATTGTTAGTATTGATAATTACACTTCTGGAAATAAATTAAACCATATCAAGAATTCAAGGGTAAAATATATCAAGGGGAACACTTCGAATATCTCAAAATTAGTTAAAAATCCAAATCAAATAAAAACAGTTTTTCATTTTGGTGAATTCGCAAGAATATATCAAAGCTTTTTAAAAATGAATAGCTGTATTGAGTCAAATTCAATTGGAACAAATGCAGTATTTAATTTTTGTTTAAAACATAATATTAAACTTGTTTATTCTGCAACTTCTGCCTCATTAGGTAATAAGGGAAAAGATAAAAATTTATCACCATACGCTTTTACAAAAGCAAAAAATTTAGAATTGCTCGAAAATTTAAAAAAATGGTTTAATTTTAAATATGAAGTTATTTATTTTTATAATGTTTATGGACCTAACCAAATTTGCAAAGGAGAAATGTCTACTGTAATAGGAATATTTGAAGATCATTATAAAAAAAGAAAATCTTTGCCAGTAGTTAAACCAGGCACACAAACAAGAAGATTCACTCACATAAAAGACACTATAGAAGTTTGCTATATAGCTTGGAAAAAAAATTTATGCAGACATTATAGTATAACAAGTAAAAAATCATACTCCATTTTAGAAGTTGCGAAAATGTTTGACTCAAAAATTAAATTTTTACCCAAGAGACCTGGTGAAAGATATGCATCAGCTCTGACTAAAATTAATCTAACAAATAAAATTTATAAGTATTATGGAAAAATAATGTTGAAAGATTACATAAAAAATTTTTTAAAAAAAAATAATAATTTTTAGAATAATTTTTGAAATTCTTTCAGGTCAACTACCCTTAAGTATTTCACATAGTTTTTATAATAATCTTTAAATTTTAAATCTTTGATATTTTTTTCTAATTTTAGAATAGATGAATTTCTTTTTTTTTTGATAACCCCAATTCCTTGATCGATTTTACATGTGTATATTTCTAAGTATTCATTTTGTCTCAAATCTACTATTGCTTTCCATACATCACCATTCCAAGACATTCTATATCTCGGAACAGCTTGTTTACTCAAACTATCAGGCATACAATCATGTACCAAAACTATACCTTCGTCTTTGAGACAATTAATTGAATTTAAAATATCTTTTTTAACTTGATTGTAGGTATGTAAACCGTCTATAAAAATGATATCAAATTTATTTTTATTTTCCCTAAAAAACTCATCACTTGTTTTTCTAATATTTCCCCCACTTATAGGATCAACACCCGTCTTATTTTTTATTCTAACTTTTGAAAATAATTGATCTTGGTCACAACCTATTTCTAGATAGTCTGAATATTTATATTTATTTATTAAATAATCAATCAGATCCCATCGAAAATAATTTGGTGGAAAATTATATTCAAGTTTACCTTTAAAATTTTCAACGAAAAGGTTGTAATAGATTTTATTAAATATTTTAGAAATTTTATTTAATCTTTCCATTTTTAATGTCCTGGAAAATCAATTAAGTTTTCAACTTTATAACCTTTTTTTTCTAATTTGTCCGTACCATTGAGATCAAACAAATTAATAACAAAAATAAAAGCAGCAACTTTTCCTTTTGAAACTTCAACTAACTTAGCTGCTGCCTCTGCAGTCCCCCCAGTTGCAATTAAATCATCAATAATTAACACTTTATCATTTTCATCAATAGAATCTTTATGCACCTCTATTGTTGCAGTACCATACTCGAGTTCAAAATCTATTGAGTGAACATCAGCTGGTAATTTATTTTTCTTTCTAAGCATCACAAATGGTTTTTTTAATATATATGAAACAGCAGAGGCAAAGACAAAACCTCTTGACTCAATAGCTGCAATTTTATCAAATTTTACTTTTTTACTCCTCTCAACTATTTGATTTATTGTTTCAGAAAATGCTTTTTCATTTTTAATTAATGTTGTTATATCTCGAAATAATATCCCTTTTTTTGGATAATCTGGAATTGATCTAATAAAATCTTTTAAATTCATAAGACTAAATTATATATAAATAATTAATTAAAAATTTTTATATGACAATAAATAAATTAGCAATCATTGGTGGAAGTGGTTTATATGATATTGAGGAATTTAAAAATCGAGAGTTAGTTGATTTACAAACTCCCTGGGGAAAACCCTCAGATCAAATTTTAAAGACAAAATATAAAAATAAAGAGGTTTATTTTTTACCGAGACACGGAAGGGGGCATTTTATTTCACCTTCAAAAATAAATTTTCGAGCTAATATTGATGCATTAAAGCAATTAGGTGTTTCCGACATAGTTTCTGTATCAGCTGTTGGATCTTTAAAAGAAGACCTACCACCAGGTAAATTTGTAATTGTTGATCAATTTATAGATAGAACTTTTGCAAGGAACAAAACATTTTTTGATGAGGAAATCATTGCCCATGTTTCTATGGCTCATCCAACATCAAATGGTCTTATGAATGCGTGTGAGGAAGCTATTAAAAAAGAAAAAATAGAATATCAAAGAGGTGGAACTTATGTAGTTATGGAAGGTCCACAATTTTCAACTTTAGCTGAGTCCAATCTTTACAGATCATGGAAAGCTGATGTGATTGGTATGACAAATATGCCAGAAGCTAAATTAGCTAGAGAAGCAGAAATTAGGTATGCATCTGTTTCAATGGTAACTGATTATGATTGTTGGCATCCAGATCATGAAAATGTGGATGTGCAACAAGTAATAAAAGTTCTTTTAGGAAATGCTGCAAAAGCAAAAAATATGATTAAAAATTTGATAGAAAATTTTGAAAATCATATTGATCCTAAAGATCCAACAAACAATTGCTTGGATGTTGCTATTATTACTTCACCTGAAAAACGAACTAAAAAAACTATAGATAAACTTAAAACAGTTGCTGGTAGAGTTTTAAATAAATGAGAATAGAAGGAAAAGAGTATCGTACTATTTGGTTTGAAAATAATGTTGTAAAAATCATTGATCAAACAAAACTTCCACATCAATTTATCATAAAGGATCTAAAGACAGTTAAAGATGCAATTAATGCTATAAAAATAATGGAGGTAAGAGGGGCACCTTTGATAGGTGCTACAGCAGCTTATGGATTAGTTTTGGCAATTATTGAAAATAATGATCAATCATTTTTGAAAAAATCTGCAGATGAATTAATTAGCTCAAGACCTACAGCAATAAATTTAAAATGGGCTGTTGATAGAATGATGAATAAATTATCAGGTTTAAATAGTGATAAAATTTTAGAAATAGCTCTTAATGAAGCAAAAGATATATGTGAAGAAGATATTAAATTTTGTGAAAATATAGGATTAAATGGTCTTAAAATAATAGAGGAAATTTATAATAAAAAAAAAGATACAGTTAATATATTAACTCACTGTAATGCAGGTTGGCTTGCAACAATAAATTGGGGGACCGCAACTTCTCCAATCTATCATGCACACAAAAAAGGAATTCCTGTTCATGTATGGGCAGATGAAACTAGACCAAGAAATCAAGGAGCAAATCTTACTTCTTATGAATTAAATCAAGAAGGAATTAAGAACACAATCATTGCAGATAATACAGGTGGAATTTTGATGCAAAGAGGAGAGGTTGATATGTGTATTGTTGGAACAGACAGAACTCTTGCCAATGGAGATGTTTGTAATAAAGTTGGAACTTATCTAAAAGCCCTAGCAGCTCATGATAACAAAATTCCTTTTTATGTTGCACTACCAAGCTCAACAATTGACTGGAATATAAAAGATCATAAAGATATTCCAATTGAGGAGAGAAATTCAGAGGAATTATCTCATGTGGAAGGTTTAGATGAAAAAGGAAATGTAAAGAAAATACAAATTTATCCAAAAAAAAGTAAAGCTATGAATTTGGCTTTTGATGTAACTCCAGCAAAATATGTTACAAGATTAATTACCGAAAAAGGCATATGTGAAGCATCAGAAAAAGGACTAAAAGAATTATTTAAATGAAGAATTTAGACCAAAGAAATCAAATTATTGAGTATTCTCTAAAATTGAACTCTACAAATCTTTCACCGCTACGATCAGGAAATATATCTTTGAGAGCAGAACAAGATAATATTCAAGGTTATTTAATTACTCCATCAGGAAAAAAATATGAAACATTAAAGCCAGAAGATATTGTTTTTATGGATTTAAATGAAGAAGCAGAAAAAAACGACTCAGTGAACAAACCCTCCTCCGAATGGAGATTTCATAAAGATATTTATGTTAATAAAAAAGATGCCCAAGCAATTGTTCATGCACATTCTCCACACGCAACAGCTGTATCTTCACACGGAAAATCTATACCTCCTTTTCATTACATGATTGCTCTTGCAGGAGGAGAAGACATTAAATGTGCTGAATACGCTACTTTTGGGACAAAAGAACTTTCACAAAATGTAATTAAAGCTTTAGAAAATAGAAGTGCTTGTTTGATGTCTAATCACGGACAGGTTGCTTTTGGAAAAAATTTAGAGCAAGCATTTGAACTAGCACAAGAGATAGAAAATATTTGTCATCAATACACTATTGCACTAAAGTTAGGAGAGCCAAAGATTCTTTCATTAGAGGAAATGAAAGAAGTTTTGGAAAAAGCTAAAGATTATAAAAAAGGGTAATATGATAAAAGTAGGGGAGCACATTACTTTAGATATTATTGGTACTGATAAAGAATATGATCCATCGGTTTATGAAAGAGTTATTAAACAGATTGCTAAAGTAGCTAAAGTTACAATCTTAAATATTTCAAAATATAAGTTTGAACCGCAGGGCTTTACAATTCTTGCATTATTAGCTGAAAGTCATATCAGTTTTCATACATTTCCTGAGAAAGGAATTATAAGTTTTGACTTCTTTACTTGTGGAAAAATCAGTCCATCAGTAGCGATTGATATTGTTAAAAAAGAATTTAAGCACAAAAGAATTGTAAAAAAAGAGTTTAATAGAGATACGAGATCTCTTTATCAAGATATTTACAGCTCCCCAGGTTTACAAAAATCATATGTTGTAAATGAAGTTTTGGAAGATTTTAAATCAAAGGTGGGTCAACACATCGAAATTTTAGAGTTAGAACAATTCGGTAAATCATTATTTATTGATGGTGAAATTCAAGTAGCTGAGTCTGATGAACATTTATACAGCTCAACATTTGTGGGTGCAGGGTTGAAGTTAAATAAAAACAATGAAAGAGCTGCAATCATTGGTGGTGGCGATGGTGGCGTTGCTAGAGAATGCATATCTAAAAAATTTAATTTTATCGATTGGTATGAGCTTGATCCTGAGGTAGTTGAAGTTTGTAATAAACATTTAGGTGACATTGGAAAAAAAGCTACAGAGAAAAATTCAGTTAAATGTGTTTGGGGAGATGCGTTTCATAGTATTAAATCAGTAAAAGACGATACATACGATCATATCTTTGTAGATTTAAATGATGATCAGTTTTGTATAGATTTGGCTGCAAAGAATATGGACTCTTTAGTAAGAATATTAAAACCAAAGGGTGTGATCACAGCACAAGTTGGCAGCCAAGATAAAAAACCTCTTCAAGTTGAAAATTGGATGAATGTTTTTCATCATCATTTTGGAAATACCAAATTATCTAGGGTTTATGTACCCAGTTTTGATTGTTCTTGGAATTTCTCTTCTTCAATAAATCATTAGTTTTTTCTTTTTAAAGTCTCTGATTTGTGAAATAATATTTTTTTATTAAAGGAGAGAATGATGAATATATTTAAAAAAACTATTTTTTCAGTTTTATTTTCATTGTTAATTATTGGAAACGTCAATGCTGATAAAATTAAAATTGGAACAGAAGGTGCTTATCCTCCATGGAATTCTAAAGATGCATCAGGTAAATTAATCGGATTTGAAGTCGAATTAGCTTACACACTTTGCAGATATATTGGACAACAATGTGAGATTGTTGAACAAGATTGGGATGGAATGATACCAGCTTTAATTATGAGAAAATTTGATGCAATTATGGCAGGTATGTCTATTACTGCAGAAAGACAAAAAGCTATTAATTTTTCACAAGGTTATGCAGATGAAGTTGCATCTTTAGCAGTTATGAAAGGTTCTGACCTTGAAGGTATGAATACTCCAGAGGGAATCAATCTTACTCTAGGTGGTTCAGGTGTTAAAAAAACTTTAAAAACTTTAACGGGTGCACTTGCTGGTAAAACTGTTTGTACACAAACAGCAACTATTCACCAAAACTTTTTAGAATCTGGTGATGTGGGAAAAATAAATCTAAGAACTTACAAAACTCAAGATGAAGTCAACTTAGACTTAGCATCAGGAAGATGTGATGTTGCATTAGCAGCTGCAGTTGCATTTACAGATTATGCTGAAAAATCTGGCAAACCAGTTGTTCTTGTTGGTCCAACTTTTTCAGGTGGAGCATTTGGTAATGGTGTTGGAGTTGGAATTAGAAAAGACGACACTGAATTATTAAAAGCATTTAACAAAGCAATCGAGAAGGCTAGAAAAAACGGAGACATTAGTAGAATAGCTACTAAATGGTTTGGTTTTGATGCCTCTATGTAATTAATTTTAGATTTGGCGACTATAATGTATAGTCGCCAATCTATATGGAACTTCTAGCATTTGGAGATACTGGTTGGGGTGACGAATTATTTCGTGCCACTCTAATGACTATAGCTGTTTCAATTACAGCAATGATTATAGGTTTTCTTTTTGCGTTAATCTTTACTCCATTAAAATTATCTAAAAATAAATTTTTAAATTTCATAGCTAATTCTTACACAACTATAATAAGAGGTGTTCCAGAATTATTAATAATTTATCTTTTCTTTTTTGGTGGAACTGGTGCAGTTATGTTTGTTGCATCAATATTTGGTTATAATGAATACATTGAAATTAATGCATTTTTCACAGGTGCATTTGCAATTGGAATAATTTCCGGTGCTTATTCAACTGAAGTTTTTAGGGGAGCAATCCAATCAATTGAAAGAGGCCAGTTCGAAGCTGCCAATGTATTAGGATTAAATAAATTTGGAAAATTTTTTAAAATTATTTTACCTCAAACATTAAGATTAGCTATTCCAAATCTGAGTAATGTTTGGCAGATAACTCTAAAAGACACTTCTCTTATTTCAGTCACAGGTTTAGTTGAAATCATGAGGCAATCTTATATTGCTGCTGGATCAACGAGGGATCCATTATTCTTTTATTCATTTGCTGCAGTTTTGTATTTACTACTTACTTTTGTGAGCATGAAATTAATTAATAGATTAGAAGTTAAATACAGCAGGGGGTACTAATGGATCTTGAATTAATGATTAATAGTTTCCCAAAGTTACTTAATGCTGCTGTAATAACTTTAAAACTTCTTTCAGTTTCTTTGATAATTGGATTATTCATTGGCTTATTTTTTGCAATTCTTAGATTAAATAAAAATATATTCATCAATAGATTTGCTTATGGATATTCGTATGTTTTTAGAGGTACACCACTTTTAGTACAGATATTCATTATTTATTTTGGATTAGGTCAGATTGAATATTTAAGATCGACAGTTTTATGGGTAATTTTAAAAGAACCATATTGGTGTGCAATCATTGCTTTTGCTCTAAATACGGGTGCTTATACTTCAGAGATATTGAGATCAGCATTTCAAACCATTAAACCTGGAATAATAGAGGCAGGTAAAAGTTTGGGCATCCCAAACAAAGTAATCTTTTATAAAATTCAAATTCCTATCGCTATCAGACAATCTTTACCAGCTTATGGAAATGAAATTATTCTTATGATGAAAGGAACTTCTTTAGCTAGTACAGTGACCATAATGGACCTTACAGGTGTTGCAAAATATATAATTTCAACAACTTTTAAACCAATTGAGGTATTTATTGTTGCTGGTGGTATTTATCTATTTATGACCTTTATAATCCATAATATGATTAAGTTTTTAGAAAAGAAATACAGATTTAATTAAAGCACAACTAAATCAATTTTTTGCTTACCAAGTCTTTCATTACCTTGCTCAGTGACTAAATAAGTCTCACCTAGGTTCATTGCTAATTGATTTTCTGAGTCCATTAAAATCATATGCATAAAAAAAATATTTCCAGGCTCAATCACATATGGATTTCCGGTATATAACATTGGCCAATCCATCCAATTTGGAGCAAAAGTAGTACCCAAAGAATATCCACATGCATTCATTCTTGCTTTATTAAAACCAAGATTATCAAAAGTTTTTGCGTGAATATCAAAAACCTCTCCAATTTTATTTCCAGGTTTTAGTTTATTTTCGCAATTCTTTAACGCTTCAACACACGCCTCATGCATTTTATGATGTTTAGGATCTGCTTTACCTATAGGAATTGTTCTAAACATTGCTGAATGGTAATGTCTATAAGTACCAGCCCATTCTATAGTTAATTGATCTTGATCATTTAAAATTTGTTTTTCTGATTGATAACGGCAAAGAAGAGCATTTTTTCCTGAACCAATAATAAATTCATTTGCAGGATAATCTCCGCCTCCTTCAAATATAACTTTATTCATTTCAGCTAGAATCTTAGACTCATTCACACCTGCTTTGGCATATTTCCAAACTTCATCCAAAGCTTGATCAGCTAGTTCTGCAGCTTTTTTTACATAAACAATTTCCTCTTTGGATTTCACTACTCTTAACTTTGTTATTAAGTCTGATTTATCTTCAACAGAACAATAATTTTCTAGAGACTTATTAAGCCTCAATGTATTTTTTCCGGTTAATCCATAAGCATCATACTCAACTCCTAATTTTTTTCCTTTGAGATTTAGCTCATCCAAAATAACTTTAAGATCATCGGTTGGGTTTGATCCATCTTTATCAACCCAAATTCTTATATCTTTAATATTGGATGTATTTTGTGCTTGTCTTAAATCTGGAGCTCTAGTCAGTAATATTGTGTTTCCTTTTTTATCTAAAATTAATGTTTGAAAAAAAACATATCCGAATGTGTCATAACCAGTTAACCAATACATAGACTCTTGTCTAAACATTAATAAAGCATCTATGTTTTGATCTTTCATGGAGTCTAAAATTTTGGATTTTCTAGTTCTGAATTCTTCTTTTGAAAAATGAAGTCCCATTAATGATTTAATAATTGGTGTATTCTTTTATTTCTTTGATAGTTGATCCAGTGTGATTGTTAATCTCTAATTTAATTTTTGCTCGATCATCATTTAGAAAATGAACATCTCTTGAAAGCTTAATAAATTTTTCTCCAAAATCTTTTTCTTTTTCACATTGTCTTTTATCATCTTCAATAACCCAAAGTTTTGAATTAATTTCTTTTAGAGATTGATAAAGATTATTTAACTTGTCATCAGTTTTGATATTTTTTTCTAACTGCTCTTTTAAAATAGAGTGTTCATTAGTAATAAATTGTAACTTTTCAGTATCTTTTATCTTTTCTTTTTTGATCTCCAAAATTGAAATTTTATCTAAAAGTTCTCCTATTGAAATCTCTACTATAATTTTATTCATAAAATTTTATACTATGCTATCTTGTTATAAATATGTCTAATATTTTAATAATCAAACATGGATCATTAGGAGATATATCTCAAGCGAGTGGTGCTATTCAAGATATATCTGAAAATCATAAAAGTAATCAAATACATATTTTAACAACCAAACCTTACTTCGATTTATTTAAAAAAAATCCATTTGTTAATAATGTGATCTTAGACAAAAGACTTCCAAGATATAACCTTATCTACCTATATTTTCTTATGCGCGAATTGAAAAAACATAACTTTTCAAAAGTTTTTGATTTACAAAATTCATCGAGAACTAATTTCTATAAAAATATTCTTTTTCCAAAATCAAGTAAAGAAGTATGGTCTAGTTCAGTCACAACTTTGCCTAAAGATAAGAATAAAGATGAATTTGATAAAAACTCTGTTCTTGAAAGGTTCGACTATCAATTAAAGGAATCTGGCTTAAATACCAATAATACTTTGAAACCAAATTTTAATTGGGCCGCAACAGATATCAGCGAAATCAGAAATTTTTATAAAATAACAAAATATATTTTATTATTTCCTTTTTGTTCACCTCATTTAACAATTAAAAAATGGCCTTATTATAATAAACTAATTGAATTAATATCGAGTAAATATGGTGAAGAATATATAGTTATTACAGCTCCTGGCCCAACTGAGATTGGTGAAGCAAAAAATATTAATGCATTAGCTGTTCTGGATAATGGTAGGGCGCTAGATATCTCTCAACTTACTGCTTTGATTAGAGATAGTTCATTTGTTGTTGCAAATGATACTGGTCCTGCGCACATAGCAGCTCATGTTGGAGCTAAAGGTCTTACATTATTTGGCAGACATACAACAGCTTACAAAGTGAGTATTGAAAGAGAAAACTTTAAACCAATTGAAGTTACAGATCTAAAAAATTTAAGTGCTGAAAGAGTTTTTGAAAGATTATCTAATTCTTTATCCTAGTTTTTTCAATTATTCTTAAAATCACTGGTACGATAAAGAGAATAAATAACAATCTTATAATATGATGAAAAGCAACAAAATCTGGCTCAAGGTCAAAAGCTATTGCTATTACTGCAACCTCATAAATACCCCCGGGGCAAAATGATAAGATTAATGATAAAAAATTATTATCTACAAAAAATGTTGCAACATATGCTGCAATAAGACCTAACAAAACTAAAAGTATGGTTGCAACTAATCCATGAAAAGAGTTATTTGCCACCTCTTTAAATGTTTTATTTGCAAACCTGCATCCAACAGAAGCTCCTAAAATTAATAAACAAAAATTTATTGATGCATTAGGTAACTTGTATGACGCGATGTCAGATATTTGTAAAACCCCACTCGCTACTAGTGTTCCAGACAACAGTGCAGCTGGAACTTTAAATTTATCAAAAAAAAATATGAACACTAACGAAACAATAATTAATATAATTAATTCCCAATGGTTTTGAGACATGTAATCAAATTTTTCTAATTCCAAAGCTTCAGCTGGGTAAAGACTAACTATAATAAAAGGGAATAAAGTTATTATAATTATCAATCGAATTAAATGAGCTGTAGCTACTTGAGATAAATCTGATTTTTCATATTCTGCTAAAATCATTAAAGGTCCTAAAGCACCAGGAGCTGCGGAAAATATTGATGTTTTTTCATTATAGTCAGAAAATTTTTGTAAATATTTAGAAACAATTAGAATGCTTATCACAATATAAAAAAACATAATTATTGTTGTCCAAATCCAATTTACCATTTGATTAAGTAAATTTTGGTCTATGTAGTTTCCAATGTGTAAACCTAAAATAATTAATATTGAGCTAAGTGCCAATCTAGGCATTATTATTTGGAAACCTTTTAAAGCAATCAAAGAAGTTGCTATCATTGGACCGATCATCCAGGCTAGAGGAATTTTAAAGAAATCAGCAACAATCGCACTTGGAATAGAAATTATAATTACAATAAAAAATTTTTTGGAGAATAGTTGACTTAAACTTTCTCGGTTAAAGGGAATTATATTCTGCATTTGCTATGTCTTCGCTTGCTTTGCTTGTTGACTATATTACAAAAAGTATGTTTAATCTGTCTAATTAACTATAACAACGAGAGGAAATAATGAAACTAATTAAATCTTTTTTTTCAGTTTTATTCTCTGCCGCTCTTTTATTATCAACAACTACAGTCAACTCAATTGCAATTGATAAAATACACTTCGTAATTGGTGGTGGTGCTGGTGGTGGTTGGGATGGAACTGCTAGAGGTACTGGAGAAGCTTTAACAAAAGCTGGATTTTTAAAAAGCGCATCATTTGAAAACATGTCAGGTGGTGGTGGTGGTAAAGCACTTGCATATATGATTAATACTAAGCCAGAAAATACAATCTTAGTACAATCAACACCATTAGTTTTAAGATCAATTACAAGACACAAAGGTTATGTCAGTGGAAGTGGAACTTTATCTTATAAAGATGTTGTGCCAATTGCTGGAGTAATTGGTGATTATGGCGCTATTGCAGTTGCAAAAGACTCACCTTACAAAAACTTCAAAGATGTTGTTGATGCATACAAAGCAAACCCAAGTTCAATTAAAATGGCTGGTGGATCTGTTAGAGGAAGTATGGACCATCTAATTGGTGCTCTAGCATTTCAAGCTGCTGGTGCAGATCCTAATGCTGTAGCTTACATCCCTTATGATGCAGGTGGAAAAGCATTAGCTGGACTTTTATCTGGAGAAACTCAAATTATTTCTACAGGTTTGGGTGAACTTATGGGAGCAAGAGACCAAGTAAGAATTATTGGTATTACTGCACCTGATAGGGTTGGTGATGCACCTGATGCACCTACACTTAAAGAACAAGGATATGATGTGCAATTCGTTAATTGGAGAGGTTTTTTTGGTCCTCCAGGCATGAGTAGCAAAGATAAAAAAGCTATTGCTAAAATGTTAGGTGATGTCCAAAAAACTCCTGAGTGGGAAGCTGTAAGAGCAAGAAATGCTTGGGTAAATATTTATAACCCAGACAAAAAGTTTGTTAAGTTTTTAAAGACTCAAACAAAAGAAATGACAGCTCTTATGAAAAAACTAGGAGTTATTTAATCCTCTGGGTTAATTAATTTAAAGAGCAGTGAATATAAATACGACAAAAATTATATCACTGCTCTTTTTTATTTTCTCAGCATTTTATTTATATACAGCTTATCAAATTCAAGTTTTTGCTTTCGATGAAAACGCACCATTTAATGCAAGAACATTTCCAATCTATTTAGGATATTCCGGTTTATTTTTTTCTGGTTTAAAATTAATCTTACCAGATCCAGATACTATAAAAATTGAACATAGAACATTAGAATATAAAAAAACGGCATTATTAATTGTTATTGCAATTATCTACGGAGCAACAATTTTAAAAGTGGGTTACTTTTTAACTACATCTTTGTTTTTATTTGCTTCCTATTACTTTTTAGGTGAGAGAAGGTGGGTCTTAATGTTTTTACTTTCTTTTCCATTTGTGGCTGCTTTTATGTATTTACTTCATGGAGTTCTTGAAATTTATTTAAGGGATCCTTTTTTAAAATCCATTGGAGTAATGGGATGATTGAGGGAATATTAGTTGGTTTAGCTACAGCTTTATCATTTAAAAACATCTTTATGGTTATGATCGGCTGTTTTTTTGGAACAATTATTGGGATGTTGCCTGGTTTAGGACCAATGACAGCCATAGCTTTAATGATACCAATTACTTATGGCTTTGATCCTGCAACTGGATTGATTTTAATGGCTGGGGTTTATTATGGAGCGGTATTTGGTGGCTCAACTTCTTCAATTTTATTAAATGCTCCTGGAGTTCCAGGAACAGTTGCAACCTCTTTTGATGGATACCCAATGGCACAACAAGGTAAAGCCGGTAAAGCACTTGCTATAGCTGCTTGGAGTTCTTTTGCTGGCGGAACTTTGTCAGCAATCTATTTATTGTTTATGGCTCCAAGTTTATCAAAAGTAAGTTTATCTTTTAGATCGCCAGATTATTTCGCATTAATGATCTTAGGCTTAACGGCGATAGCAGCTTTTTCATCTAAAGGACAATTCTTAAAGGCGATGATGATGGTGGTATTGGGGTTAATGCTCGCATCTGTTGGGCAAGACTCTTTATCAGATATTACAAGATTTACTTTTGATAATATGAATTTAACAGATGGAATTAGCTTTGTCTTAGTAGTTATGTCAACATTTGCTATGAGCGAAGCCTTAACAATCATATTAAAGCGAAATGATCCAACAGCAGCAGCAAAGCAAGTCTCTTTAACCGAGCTTGGATCAATAAAAATCAACAAAGAGGAGCGGGGTAAAATGTATAGAACAATTCCAAGATCCTCAGTTATTGGTTTCTTGATTGGAGTATTGCCTGGTGCTGGTGCAACTATTGCAT
This sequence comes from uncultured Pelagibacteraceae bacterium, assembly GCA_902627745.1. Taxonomy (GTDB): domain Bacteria; phylum Pseudomonadota; class Alphaproteobacteria; order Pelagibacterales; family Pelagibacteraceae; genus Pelagibacter. Next base: position 31,979 of record CACOKG010000005.1, read on the forward strand.
CATTTTTAGCTTATGGAATGGAAAGAAATTTAGTTAAGGATGAAGAAAAAGAAAAGTTTGGAAAAGGAAGTGTAAATGGATTATCAGCACCTGAAACAGCAAATAATGCAGCATGCTCAGGTTCTTTTGTGCCGATGTTAACTTTAGGTATACCTGGTAGTGGAACAACAGCAGTGATGCTAGGAGCACTTTTGGGCTTTGGTATTCAGCCAGGACCAAGACTTTACATGACTAATCCTGAAATTTTTTGGTCAGTTATAATGTCGATGTATATTGGAATGGTTATCTTGTTGATTTTAAACTTACCATTAATTCCTTATATCGCCAGGATTCTAGCGGTTCCAAAAAATTATCTAATTCCATTGATATTATTTTTTTCAATTACAGGAATTTATGTAATGTCATTTAATAATTTTGACATTTATTTAATGATTGGCATAGCAGTTGTTGCAACATTTTTACGACTTTATGATTTTCCCATGCCGCCTTTAATACTAGCTTTTGTTCTTGGTGGATTGATGGAGGAGAATCTAAGAAGATCATTACTTCTAAGTAATGGATCTTGGGAGTTTTTATGGGACAGAACTCTTACGATTTGTATATTGATTACAACAATTCTAATTGTTCTTTGGCATATCTATAAAACTTTTACAAAAAATAAATCTTAAATTAAAATTTTTTTATATTGTTCAATAGCATTGGACCAATCAAATTTAGATGATAGTTCTTTTGCATTTTTACCAAAATGTAAGTATTTTTTATTTTCAATCATTGAGTTTAATGATGAATAAATATCATCTAGATTGTTTCCATCGCATATTAAACCAGTTTTATCATGTTGAATTGCATCTGCAGCACCACCATCGGCTCCACCTAAAGAAGGAACTCCGTATTGGGCGGCTTCTATATAAGCTATTCCAAAACCCTCAACTGAACTTTTATGCTTTACAGATGGCATCACAAATATATTTGATTTTGCCACTAAAGCGTTTTTAAGACCATCCGTTATTTCTTTAAAAAACATTACTTGTCCACTTAAGTCGAGTTCTTTGACTAAATCTTTTAAATTTTGCTCTTCATCTCCATAGCCAACACAAATGTAAACAATATTTGGATAAATTTGTTTTAAGTTTCTTACAGCCATTAACACTTTTTCATGATTTTTTCTTTTATCAAATCTCGAAACTGTAATTAAACGTGGTGATTTTGTTTTAAGTAAGCTTTCAACTTTATTTAATGATGTCTTATTTAATTCTTGAGCTGGGTTAATTCCTGGATTTATTACAATAATTTTTTCTTGTTCTACACCATTTTCAACTGCTAAGTTTTTTGTAAATTCAGAATTTGCTATTATTTTTTCTACACTATTTAAAACTTTATTTATTCTTTTATTTAAAGAGCTACCTTTAGGATGATTAATTTCTTTTCCATGGATTAAACAATACTTTTTTTTATCAGTCTTAATCAATTCTAAACTCTTCCAATGATCAGCTATAATGCCTTGAACTTTATTTTCTTTAACATATTCATTAATTAATTGCGCTTTTCTTATTTTTCTTAAAAACTTAATTCCACCAACTCTTTCTATTGAGAAATTTTCATTTTTATCAAATTGGTTATGATTTTCGTAGTAATCCGCAAAAACCTTTGTCATAAAGTTTTTTGACATTTCTTTGGCTAGTCCCCACATTAAATTTTGCATACCACCCACCTCTGGTGGAAAAGATCTAGTGACAATCAAATACATTAATTAGTTTTCCACTTAATGCTACATCCAGCACTAGGAATTTGGCTTTCAGGTCCTTTGCCAGTTTCAGCAATTTGTTTCATGGCTATTAATAAATCACTATCACCATTTCTTACAGGAACTAATTTTTTTAATTCTCTTAACCTTCCTCTGTATTGAAGTTCTAAATTCTTGTTATACCCAAAGAAATCTGGAGTACATACGGCATCATAAGTTCTTGCTATCTCTTGTGTTTCATCAACTAAATAGGGGAAATCAAATTGATTTTTTTTGGCAAATTCAATCATATTTTCAAATGAGTCTTCAGGATAATTTTCTGCATCATTGGCACAAATTGCTACAGAACTAATTCCTATATCTTTTAATTTTTTTGTCTCTTCAGCAATATCTTTTGTAACTGCTTTGACGTATGGACAATGATTACAAATAAACATGATTAATGTTCCATTTTCACCTTTAACATCTTCTAAAGATAAAATTTTATTATCAGTTGATTTAAGCTTAAAGTCATGGGCCTTTTGACCAAAATCACATATTGGAGTTTGTATTGGCATAATGTAATAATATATAAATTATGTTTTACGATTTAAAAGATAAAAAACCAAAAAACTCTGGCGAAAATTGGGTAGCACCTAATGCAGTAATTATAGGTGATGTTACTTTAGAAAAAAATACAAGTGTTTGGTTTAGTGCTACTTTAAGAGGAGATATTGAAAATATTCACATAGGCGAGGGATCAAATGTTCAAGATGGTTGTGTACTCCACACAGATCCTGGATGTCCTTTGAAAGTTGGAAAAGATGTAACCATTGGACATTTAGTTATGTTACATGGCTGTACGATAGGGGATAATAGCTTGATTGGAATTGGCGCGGTCATTCTTAACAAAGCTAAAATAGGAAAAAATTGTATTATTGGAGCTAAAGCTTTAATAACCGAGAATAAAGTAATACCAGATAATTCCCTAGTGGTTGGTTCTCCAGGTAAAGTTGTAAGGGAAGTCACAGAAGAGGAAAAGCAAGCAGTTTGGGAGAATACTAAACATTATCAAGATAATTGGAAAAAGTATTCTAAATCAATTTTTTGAAGTACCATTGTCTCTCTATTAGTTATAATATTAATTATTGAAAAAATTATTACTTAATAAAATTGGAAGAAGACAATTTCTAAAAACATCTTTATCCGGATTAGCTTTTGCAGCATTCCCAAGCATTTCTTTTTCACAATCAAATCCTGAAGTAGTTGTTATTGGTGCAGGATCATCAGGTTTAGCTGCTACAGCTGAATTAATGAGAAGAGGCATATCCGTTCTTTGTATCGAAGGTATGAATAGAATAGGTGGCAGATGTTATACTGATATAACTTCTTTCAACGGCCTACCAGCAGATCATGGTGCACATTGGCTTCATGCTAAAAAAGGTAATGAACTATATAAATTTGGCAGAGAAAATAAAGATAAATTTAAAATTTATAACGAACCTTCTACATCAGTTGTTTACGATGGAAAAAGTAAAGTAAGTGGAAGTACTTTTTGGAGAGTATATAAAGTAATAAAAGAAATTTATGGCGAAGGCGGTATAGATGAGCCATTACTAAATAAAATCCCTGAAAAAATTAAAAAAAATCCTTGGTTTGATACTGCTCATGCAGCAATTAATGCTAGAGACTTTGATAATCTTTCTATAGCTGACGACAGTTTAAATTATGAAGATAATTATTGGGAAAGTGGAAATGCATTTTGCAGAGAAGGGTATGGTACATTGTTAGCGTATTATAGAAAAGATGTACCTGTAAAACTAAATACAATCGTAAGTGAAATTAAATGGGGTGGAAAAGGTGTACAAATTGAAACTAACAAAGGAACAATAAAAGCTAAAGCATGTATAGTAACTACATCTGTTGGTGTTCTCAGAGCAGAAAAAATAAAATTTTCACCAAAATTACATCCTAGAAAATATGAGGCTTTTGAAGGAATTACTATGGGGCCATCTAATCGAGTTATAATAGAATTAAAAAAAAAATTTGTAAGCAAATTTAAGAAAGATACTAATTTTTATTCTAAAATTAATAGTAACGGTGCAAAATCACCAGAAGGGATTGGTTATGGTTTATTAAAAATGGGTGGAACTAATTTATGTCTTTTTGCTCTTAATGGAGAGTTTTCAAGAAGTTTAGAAAATGAAGGTAGCGAAGCAATGATAGATTTTGTTATTAACCAACTTAAATCAAATTTTGGTTCAAAGTTTTATGATAAATATTTTGTTAAAGCCGTAGCAACAGGTTGGAATAAAAATCCATTCACTCTAGGTGCTTACTCTGGCGCGGTACCAGGTAAAGCAAATCTAAGACCCAGATTAAAAAGGCCTGTAGGAGAAAGAATTTTCTTTGCTGGAGAAGCTACTGCTAGTGCCTATGGAACTGTTCATGGTGCTAATAGGAGTGGAATAAGAGCCGCTACTGATGTTTTTATTTCAGATGCATTAGATTAGATTTAGGAACTAACCAAACATTATTATAATACTTTCTCAAAGCCCTCAAAATTTGGTGCACCTAAGTATAAATCTTTATGTTTTCCAGCATCTTTGTGAGCAAGTCTAAATGCTTCTGATTTTGTCCAATTCCAAAAATCTTCTTTTGAATTCCATATACTATGAGATGCATATAAGGTATGATCATCTTTTTCCTCACCTCTAACTAAATTAAAATTTTTAAAACCTGGCACTTCTTCTAAATGAGTCTCTCTGTTTTTCCAGACATTCTCAAACTCCGTCTCTTTACCTTTTACGATCTTAAACCTATTCATTGCAATAAACATATTCCTCCTAAATTTTGCCTATACCAAAAAAAGCACCCGCAATTATTATTAACCAAATTATTCCTTTTATTAAAAAAAAAGAAAAACCACCTACTAATAAATACTTTTTAATTTTTTTTTTCACAAATTAGAATCTACCAATTAAAAAACATGTATCGATGCGATATTTAGACTTATATTAGATATTCAATAACTTTGTTTATGGAACTAGCCAAGCATTTTTGCTATTTTCAAAATCAAATTTTGCTCTTCTATGTCCTTTTGCAGCAAGATAAAGCCATTCAACAGATTTTATTTTACATTTTATTACTGTAAAATTCTTGTAACCTTCTTCACTTTGTTCCATAGAATAATCAAAATCCTCTAATTTAGATATCATTCCAGATGTTGGTTTATCTGAGTTAGTTCCTGGAGGGCTATCAGTTAAATAGCATCTTCTGCTTATATGCTGGGTTTTTTTCCATGAAGCTTCTGTTGTAGAATTTTGATTATTAACTTCACACTCAACTTTTACTCTTAATTGTATCTTTTCTTCTTTATCGTAAAAAACTAGAGAAGCTCTTTTATTTTTCTTAAGAATTTCTACTTTTGGTGATCTTAAATCAGTATGAAATTGTAATAGATTGTTTGCTCTATCTGATTTTCTAAGAACAACAATTCTTCCATCTACCTCATCTTGATGGGTACAAATAAAGACAGGAATTCTAAAAGGAGAAGCTCTATTAGTCACAGCATCATCGAGCATAGACCAATACTTATTTTGAATTTCCTCGAAATTTTCATAGTATGCTGGCTGCATACATTACTTTCTAAATCTTTTAATTAAGCTTGAAGTATCCCAACGATTTCCACCTATACCTTGTACTTCTCCATAAAATTTATCAACTAATTCCGTAACAGGTAACAGTGAACCATTATTTTTAGCCTCATCCATTGCAATCTTTAAATCTTTTCTCATCCAATCAACAGCAAAACCAAAATCAAACTTATCATCAATCATTGTTTTATATCTATTTTCCATTTGCCAAGATTGTGCAGCACCTTTTGAAATTACCTCAATAACATCCTCCATGTTTAAACCGGCTTTCATTCCAAAATTTATACCTTCTGATAATCCTTGAACTAATCCAGCTATACAAATCTGGTTCACCATTTTAGCTAATTGTCCAGAGCCAGCGTTACCAAGTAACTTCATTTTTTTACTGTAACAATCAACTTTATCTTTTGCTTTATCAAAGTCAGCTTGATCGCCACCGATCATAACTGTTAATGCACCATTTTCTGCTCCAGCTTGTCCACCAGATACAGGAGCATCTAATGCGCCAAATCCATTTTTCTTTGCGTAATCATAAATCTCTCTTGCAATTGTTGCTGATGCTGTAGTGTTATCAATATAGACTGCACCCTTTTTAATTGTTTTGAAAGCTCCCTTATCACCAAAAGTTACCTCTCTTAAGTCATTATCATTTCCAACACAGGTAAAAATATATTCAGCATCTTTAGCTGCATCTGCTGGAGTTTCAGCCATTTTACCCTTGTATTCTCCGATCCATTTTTCTGCTTTTGATTTTGTACGATTAAAAACAGTTACATTGTGACCGCCTTTTGATATATATCCTGCCATTGGATAGCCCATTACACCAAGACCTATGAAAGCAACATTACAGCTCATAATTTTTTATGTTTAAAAGTTTAAGTTTAAAAGTAATTATATTTGGATTTATCTTTACATTTTTTTCTAGTTTTGGACAGAGTTTTTTTCTTGGTTTATTTAATTCAAGTATTAGAGAAACACTCTCAATAACCCATGGACAATTTGGCTCAATTTATGCTTCTGCAACATTATTAAGTAGCTTTCTTTTAATTTGGGTTGGTAAAAAAATTGATGACATAAATATTTTTAGATTTGCATTATATGTAATTCTTTTGTTAGCTTTTTCTTGTTTTTTATTTTCAAAAATTTCATCAATAGTGTTTTTATTCATTGCTGTTTTTTTAATGAGGTTTTCTGGTCAAGGATTAATGTCTCATACAGCAACCACAACGATTTCAAGGTTTTTTACTAAATCAAGAGGTAAAGCTCTAAGTATATGTTGGTTTGGATTATCAACTGCAGAATTTATTTTACCAGTTTTAATAGTTTATTTACTTACTTTAACTGCGTGGCAAAACATTTGGTTATCTATTTCCATACTAATACTATTTTTTTTACCACTTATTTCTTTTGCGTTAATCAAAAATTTGAACTTTGATTCAAGAGAAGATGTAAATGATCAAAATTTTGTTGAAAAAGAAATTAAAAATTGGACACGTGTTGAGGTTTTAAAAGATTATAGATTTTATATAGTTTGTTTGAATATGTTAGCAATGCCTTGGATTGCTACCGGTGTATTTGTTTATCAATCATACATTACAGAGTCAAAAGAGTGGGGTGAATTTGTTATAGCACAATCATTTATGGCTTATTCTGTCTTATCAGTCATTACTTTATTAGGCTCTGGTTTTTTAATTGATAAATTTACCAGCAGAAAATTATTGATCTTTATGAATATACCTTTGTTAATTTCAATGTTGGTTTTGTTTTATTTAGATATTTCTATTTCTGCTTTTATATTCCTAGGTTTAATTGGAATCTCAAATGGGCTTGCCAATGTCCTTGGGTCTTCGACTTGGGCTGAGATTTATGGCGTAAAATATATTGGATCAATAAAAGCATTAACAACAGCATTAATGGTATTTTCTACTGCTTTTGGCACTGCTTTATTTGGATTATTAATTGACAAAGGCTTTAGTATTGAACAAATAGCAGTGATTTCATTTGTATATATTTTCTTGTCTTTAATTGCTCTGTTCTTGGTTAGAAATAGGTTAAATCCTGAATATATCTAAATAATCCTTGCTTTTTTTAATAACAGCTTATAGATAACCGGCATGGCAAGAGTAACTGTTGAAGATTGTATTGATAAAGTAGATAGTCCCTATGAATTAGTTTTGGTTGCAAAAGAAAGAGCAACTCAGCTCAATACTGGGATAGAACCAACCTTAGATCGTGACAATGACAAAAATACAGTTATTGCATTAAGAGAAATAGCTGAAGAAAATATTAAGGTAGATGATTTAACTGAAAGCGCTGTCTATAAATTAAGAAAACATGTAGAACAAATTGACGATGGTGCTGAAGCTGATGAGGATGTTGGTGATGATTTTGAAAGCTTATATAAAGGTGAGATCTCGAAAAGTGGAACACCTATTCTACCATCTAAAAGAGCACGAAAAGCACCTGAAAAAATTCAAGTTTCTAAAGATGATTTAGCAGAATTATCTGAAACTGCTCAGCCAGATGTGCCAGAAGCTCCTGTATCAGAAGACACTGAAGCAGAACAGGGAGATGTTTCTTTGGATCAAGTCTCTGAAAGTGAAGATCAAGCAGCAGACGATACTGATACTTCTAATTCTTAAAGTTTATTAATTACAAAATTCCTTTATTATTTTTTGTCGGTGTTCATCTAGATCAGGTATGTCACCTCTTGTTTTTTCATCTTTATAAGAAGACATTTTAATTGGATTTCCAGCTAATTTAAAATCACCAACAACCTTATGAAATGCTTTAACAATCATATTTCTTGATTCTACTTGAGGGTTCTCAACTGCTTCCTTAATATTAAATATTGGTCCACATGGAATTTTATCTTTTTCCATTTCATTAACCCATTCGCTTGTTTTTTTAGAAGACAGTTTATCTTCTAAAATTTTTTTAAGTTCATCCATATTTTTTGCTCTAGATGAATTATCTGAAAATTTTGGATCTTTAATTACCTCCGGGATTTGAAGAAGATTACAAAGTTTTTCAAACAATTTATCATTTCCTGCAGCAATTATTATGTAGCTATCTTGAGTTTTAAAAGCTTCAAATGGAGCAATCGATGGATGTCTTGATCCCATCGGCTTTGGAATTTCGTTGTTTGAGAGGTATCTAGCTATAGCGTTTTCTAAAATAGCAATTTGACAATCAAGCATCGAAACATCTATGAACATTCCCTTTCCAGTTTTTTGTCTATCATATAAGGCAGCATTAATTCCGATTGCAGTAAAAAGCCCAGCAGTGATGTCTCCAATTGATGTTCCAACTCTCGTTGGTTCGGAATTAGGTTGGCCAGTAACACTCATTAAACCACCCATGCCCTGAACTACCATATCATAAGCTGGTAATTCTTTGAGAGGACCTGTTTGACCAAACCCTGAGGCAGAAGCATAAATCAGTTTAGGATATTTTTTATTAACATCTTTCCATCCATATCCCCATTTTTCTAAAGTTCCTGGTTTAAAATTTTCAACTAAAATATCTGCTTTAGATAAGATTTTTTCAAATATCTTTTTATCCTCATTATTTTTTAGATTTAGTGCAATACTTTCTTTTCCTCTATTTAAAGACATAAAATAAGCTGAGTAATCTTTAATAAATGGTCCAAATTTTCTTGAGTCATCTCCTATTTCGGGTGCTTCGACTTTAATTACTCTTGCACCTAAATCTGATAATATCATGGTGCAGTAAGGACCCACTAATACCCTTGTTAAATCAATTACCAGTAGATTTTTTAGAGGTCCATCCATATTTTTTTAACTAACTTGAGTTTTTGTCGACTTGACTCTTATTAATAAGTTCACTTTAATTGAATTATAAAAAATAACAATAGAGGGAAAAATAATGTTAAAAAAATTATCTTTATATTTAACTTCATTAGTTTTTGTTTTTACTACTATTGGTTCTGCTTATGCGGTTACGTTAAAAGCAAGCCACCAATGGCCTGGTACTCCAAGAGCTGATGGATCTTTTGATCCACGTCATGAAATGGTTCAAATCATTGCTGACGAGGTTAAAAAAGCAAATGTTGGAATAGATATTAGAATTTATCCAGCTAAATCATTATATAAACCGAAAGAGCAGTGGAAACCGATGACAACTGGTCAATTAGATATTTCCGCTTTCCCATTAGCGTATGCTTCTAAATTCCATCCAGAATTTGATGCAACTTTAATGCCAGGAACAGTAAAAAATCATGATCATGCATTAAGATTTAACAAAGGTCCAATGATGACTGAAATTAAAAAAATCATTAATGACGCTGGTGTTGTAGTTTTATCTGATGCTTGGTTAGGTGGTGGTTTTGCTTCAAAAACAAAATGTATTAAAAATCCTAGCGACGCAAAAGGACAAGTGATGAGAGCTGCTGGTAAAGCATTTAACCAAATGCTAGAAGCTGCAGGAGCAGGTATACAAAGTATGCCATCATCTGAAATTTATACTGGTTTACAAACAGGTGTATTAACAGGCGCTAATACTAGTTCAGGAAGTTTTGTGAGTTACAAAATTTATGAACAGGTTTCATGCGCAACACCTCCAGGAAAATTTGGATTATGGTTTATGTATGAGCCAATTCTGATGTCTAAAAAGTCTTTTGATGCTTTAAATTCTAAGCAACAAAAAGCTTTGATGAAAGCAGGAAAAGTTGCTGAAAAATACATGACAGCTCAGGTTGAAAACTTAGATAAAAAGTTTGAAGAAGCTTATAAAGCTGCAGGTGTTAAATTAGTATACATGAATGAAAAAGATCATGCTGCGTGGGTAGAGATTGCAAAAAAATCATCTCACAAGGCATTTGCTGATAAAGTTCCAGGTGGCGATAAGCTTATGGAAATGGCTTTAGCAGTTAAATAAAATAATATATAAAGAACCCCTATTTATTCTTATTAAATAGGGGTTTTTTTATGAAAAAAAAATATCTTAAATTTTGTGATTTTATAGCAAAAGCGTGTGGTGCTTTTGCAGTATTAGCTTTACTTCTATCTATCCTAGTTATTGTGGAGTTAGTTTTTGAAAGATATTTTTTTCAAAGAGCAATTACATGGCAAACGGAACTTGTAACTATGTTGCTAGTTGCATCAACTTTTATAGGAAGTGTATATGTACTAAGTGAAAAAGCCCATGTTAGTATGGAATGGATTTATGATTTCTTATCTAAAAAAAATATAATTCGCTTAAAAATTTTTACTTCCTTATTAAGCTTATTATTTTTCTTAATTTTATTTTATTTTGGATTTTTAATGGTAGAGGAAGCCTTTACAAAAAATTATTCAACTGGCACAGTTTGGGATCCACCATTATGGATACCATACTCTTCAATGGCTTTAGGTGCCATACTAATGATTTTTCAATATATAGCTGAAATTATAAAACTCACTGACGATAAGGATTATAATTAATGGACCCATTAATAATAGCTTTAATCGTAGCAGTTTTTACCTTACTAGTCCTTTTTTCTGGAATCCCAATTGCTTTTGGTTTGAGTTTTGTATCAATAGTTCTCCTAGTATCATTTGAAGGTTTTCAAATGCTTGATGTTTTTGCGGAAACATTCTTTGCTGGATTAAATTCATTTGTTTTACTCTCAATTCCAATGTTTATTTTGATGGGAATGGCTGTTGCCAATTCTCCTGCAGGTAAAGATTTATATACAGGATTAGATAGATGGCTTTGGAGAGTTCCGGGTGGACTGGTTATTTCAAATATAGGAGCATGCTCAATATTTGCTGCATTAAGTGGATCAAGTCCTGCAACTTGTGCAGCCATTGGAACTATGGGAATACCCGAAATGAGAAAAAGAGGGTATTCAGATCAAATAGCTACAGGAACTATCGCAGCTGGTGGAACATTAGGAGTTTTAATTCCCCCAAGTATTGTCTTAATTGTTTATGGAATTGCAACCGGAACATCAATTGGAAGATTATTTTTATGTGGATTAGTACCAGGTTTCATGTTGGCAGGCATGTTTGCAATTTGGGCACTTATACATAGTTATTTTATAGATAAAGATGCTGCAAAGGCTTTAAGAAACAGGGTAAAACCAACATTAAAAGAAAAACTTGAAGTATTACCAAGAATTCTTCCATTCCTTGCTATTATTGTTGGGGTTTTATATGTTTTATATGGAGGGGTCGCAACTCCATCTGAGGCATCAGGGGTTGGTGCATTCTTAGTTTTTGTCTTGATAGCTGTTGTTTATAAAATTTACCAGCCAAAAAAGATTTGGAACATTGTTAAAGTATCAATGAAGGAAAGTGTAATGATAATGTTTATTATTGCAGCCTCTTATCTTTTTGCATTTACTCTTTCACAACTTTACGTAACTCAGTCTTTAGCTCAAAGTATGGTTGAGTTAAGTTCAAATAAGTGGGTTGTATTTATATTAATTAATATATTTCTTTTAATCGCTGGTTTCTTTTTACCTCCTGTTGCTGTGATTGTTATGACCTCTGCAATTTTGTTGCCCGTAATAACAACTTTAGGATTTGATCCTTATTGGTTTGCAATCGTATTTACTATCAATATGGAAATAGGATTGATAACTCCTCCTGTAGGATTAAATCTTTATATTATAAAGGGCATTACCCCAGATGTGAGTTTGTCTGAAATTTTAAAAGGTTCTATTCCTTTCATGATAATTATGGCATTGGCTATTTTAATTCTATGTATTTTTCCTGAAATTGTTACATGGTTACCTGATAAAATCATGGGTAAAGCACTTGGATACTAAAGAAAAAATTAACAGAAAAGTTTCAGTTGCACCAATGATGGATTGTACCGATAGGCACGATCGTTTTTTTTTAAGATTAATGAGCAAAAATGTAATGCTTTATACCGAGATGGTCGCTACAAAATCTGCAATTCATGGTGATAGAAATAAAATTTTATCATTTAGCCCAGAAGAAAAACCCTTAGCTTTACAGGTCGGCGGCTCTAATAAAAGAGAATTAGCAGAGGTTGCAAAAATTGCAGAGGACATAGGTTATGATGAAATAAATATTAATCTTGGTTGTCCAAGTAAAAAGGTTCAAAAAAATAAGTTTGGTGCATGTCTTATGAAAGAACCTGATTTAGTAGCAGAATGTATAAACTCAATGGTAAATTCTTGTAAAATACCAGTTACTGCTAAAACAAGAATAGGATTTGATCAAACAGAAAATTTTGATTACTTGCATAATTTTATATCAAAAATGAATTCTGCTGGATGCAATACTATTATTTTACATGCTCGAAAAGCTATACTTTCTGGATTGTCTCCAAAACAAAACTTAAATATTCCCAAATTAAATTACCAAATGGTTTACGATATAAAAAATAAAAATCCAAATTTAGAAATAATAATTAATGGGGGTATTTCTAAAATAGAAGAAATAAATAATCATTTAAAAAAATGTGATGGAGTAATGATTGGGAGATCTATATACCAAAATCCATATTCATTAGTAGAAATTGAAAAGGAAATATTTAAAACAAAAAATAACCCAACAAGAGAACAGGTTGTTGAAAAATTATTAGACTATTTAAAAAAAGAAGTAAATCTTGGAACTAAAGTAAACCATATAATGAGACATACGGTCGGTCTTTATCACGGTCAAGTTGGATCAAAAGATTGGAAAAGATATCTTAGCGACAATATGATGGCTCGTGACTCTGATTTTCAAAAAACAAAACACATAATGACAATCGTTCAAAATAATGAAAAAGCCAATCAAGCAAACTCGTAATGGAAATTTTAAATTTTAGTGAAATGTTTAACCTTTTGATCGTCTTAGGCATAGCTGCTGCAGTGGCAGGTTTTATGGCCGGTTTACTGGGTGTTGGTGGTGGTATTATTATGGTTCCAGCCTTATATTATGCGTTTACTGTATTAGATTTTGATATTGTTACTAGAATGCATTTATCCGTTGGTACTTCATTAGCAATAATAATCCCCACATCAATTATATCGACAAAAACTCACATGGAATACGATGCAGTAGATTTTAAGATGGTAAAATCTTTTGGAATTTTTATCTTGATCGGTGTTATTGCTGGAACTTTTTTAGCTGTAAATCTAAAAACACCTGCTCTTGTTTTATTTTTTTCAATTTTTGCATTTATGGTAGGGCTTTTTTTTATTTTCTTAAGAGAGAAACTTGTCGATAATCCAAAAAAAATATCTGATTTTATTAAAAATACCTCTGGGGTTATAATTGGATTTATATCTGTGCCTCTAGGAATAGGCGGTGGTTCATTGATGGTGCCTTTTATGAGAACATTTGGTTATGATATAAGAAAATCTATTGGCACAGCTGCTGCGGTTGGATTTTTAATTGCTATAACTGGCACAACTACCATGATAATGGGGGGCAAAATCATCGATAATGTTAACACTCCTTATAGTTTGGGTTACATAAACTTACTTGGTTTCATAGTTTTTGTTCCTGTAACAATGATAATGGCAAGACTGGGTGCAAAAGCTGTTTACAAGATTGATAAAAAACTATTGAGTAAAATATTCGGAACTTTTTTAATATTGGTATCTATAAGATCTTTTCTTGAATATCTGTCGATTAACTAAAACCCTTATCTATTGATTAGTTCCCCATTTTACTCTATTCCAAACCCTTTCATGAAAATAGTAAAAGAAAAGTGGAATAATTGAACCAAACCCCAGTATACTTGCTCCTTTAAATGTGCCTGTGAATATATATCCAAATATCATCCAATATATAAAAATTAACAACCTCCAGGAAAATGTTTTTGCAACCGATCTAATTTTTTTATCTGCCATATTGATATTTTATATAGGAAATTAGATAAAGAATGAATATTAAATATTCATTAAAATAGAATATTATAAAAAACTTAAGTATTCGGATCTTATTTGAAATTGGGACAATTTTTATATTTAGATATTTTAGTTTATAATTTATTAAATAAATAATGAGAGAAATTATCAAAAGTGTTAAACAAAAACTTGTAGCTAAATATTTAAAAGATAGCTCCATAGAAAACTACTCAAAGAAAGCTAAAAAATTTAAACCGAGAATAAAAGCAAGAATTAGGAAAAATAAACAACTTATAGGTAAAAATATTGGTAATTTTTTTGATTGGATTAAAGGTGCAGAGTTAGTTGAATTAAAAGAGTGTAATACTAAAGAAGATCCTGTAAGGCCAGAACTTAATAATAATTTCAGAAGAAGTTTTGGAAGAAAAATTTTCGGAGTGAAGTATAAAGGAGAAATTCACGCAGTAATGTGTTTTGCTTATACTAATGAAATACCAAAGTCAGTAGAGGAGCTAGATATTATGAGTCAAGATGCTCACTTACAAAGTACCTTGAGAGGACAGAATGTAGGAAAAATTGCAATTGCCTATACGGTTTGGTCGAAAAAAAAGGGTGGTGGTAAATTAATTGTCAAAGAGGTATTTAACAAAATAAAAAAATCAAATCATCTTAATAGATTAGTTACTTTGTCTCCTTTAACAGACATGGCTTATAAATTTCATATAAAAAATGGCGCTAAGTTAATTAATGTAAATGAAACAACTCAAAATTTTGAATATAAAGTTATAAAGAGTAAAAAGTACTAAAAAAAAAGGGTGGCTTCAGTCTCCCTCTACCACCCATAATTAATAATTATTTGATTCTTCTAACGAATCAAAATATTTTTTTTAAAAAAGGATATATAATTGTGCACGTATAAATTGAAATGAATAAGAAATCTCAATTTAAACACATGGTTTATATTTAAAATAATTCAAATAATGTTACCTTTTAAAATGGCTTTAAAAAAAAGGGATAATAATAAATCTAAAGGTCAAAATAATAAAAAGGGTAAATTTGATATGAACCCATTTGATTTCATTGAACAAAGTAAAAATAAATTAGAGAATTTTTATAAAAAACTCCAAAAAGAAAGAGCAACTAGTAAAAAAAGATCGGAAAAGCAAAGAATTATTAATGATAAAAGAGAGCTAGAGGTACAAAAAAAACAAGCTCAAAGAGAAAAGGAAGAGAAAATAAAAGAGGAAAAAAAACAAATTCTTGAACAAAGAAGACTGATTATTGAAAATGAAAAGCAAATTAAAAAAAATGAGGAAAAAAGAAAAAAGCTCGAAGCTAAAAGAATATTCATTGAAGAACAAAAAATTAAAGATGAGGAAGCTAGAAAAATAAGAGAGGATGCTAGAAAGATTAGAGAGGAAGAGCTTAGATTGAGAATGCTAGAGAGACAAAGGGTTCGAGAAGAAAAGATAAAAGCAAAAGAACAAGCTTTAAAAGAAAAGGAAATAAAAGCACAACAATTAAGAGAGGAAAGAGAGAGAGAGAGACAAGAACAGATTAGATTTAATGAAATTGAGAGACAAAAAAGATTAGAGGAGGAGCAAAGAACACGAGAAGCAGCTAAAAAATTAAAATATGAAGAAGAAAAACTGAAAGAGTCAGAATTAAGATTAAAAGAGATCGAAAATGAGAGACAAAAAGAGATAGAAAGACAAATCTTAAAAGAACAAGCTGAACAAAGAGTTAAAGAAGAAGAATTAAGACTTAAAGAAGAAAAAATAAAAGCCGAGGAAGAAGAGAGATATGCCCGACAAAAAGAAGAATATGAAAGAGCAGAGGAACTAAGAAAAGAAGCTGAGGAACAAAAAAGAATAGAAGAAGAAAAAGAACGAGAAACTAAACAAAAATTAGAGGAAGAACAAAGAATTCAAGAGGAACAGAGAAGATTGAGAGAGTGGGAAGAAAAATTTGATTTAGAGCAAAAAAAGAAGGAAGAAGAATTAATTAAAAAATTTTATAATGACAATTCTTCAAATAAAAATGAAAGTGAAGATAAAGAATGACTAGTTAAATTTTTTGGTCGTATTCACCAATTTTACCTGTTTTTTGAAGCAAAGAATCTATAAACTTGAATATTTTTAACTTTCTATCGTTAGATGTAGGACTTTCTGTTACAATTACCAATGAAGGTTTATTAGAGGAGGCTCTAATCAAACCCCATGAGCCATCTTTAAACGAAAATCTCACTCCATTTACTGTCAAAATTTCATCAATTTCCTGGCTATCTATTTTAATTTTATCATTTTTAATTTTTTCAATATCTTTTACAATTTTATCGACTAAAGCATATTTTTCCTCATCCTTACAATATGGAGCCATAGTAGGTGTTTGAAATGTTTTTGGAATTTCTTTAACGATTTCACCCATTTTTTTATTCTGATTATCTAGTAAATGACAAACTTGGATCGCCGAATTGATACCATCGTCATATCCATAACCTAAAGGTTGATTGAAAAAAAAATGTCCACTTTTTTCAAATCCAGCTAAGGCGTTTTCATTGTTAACTTTTCTTTTTATATGTGAATGGCCAGTTTTCCAATAAATTGTTTTACATTTATTAGAATTTAATAACTTATCATTTGCATATAATC
>CACOKG010000006.1 GCA_902627745.1 uncultured Pelagibacteraceae bacterium
TCAATTATAAATATTTCATCAGCTTTTTGACTATCAAATGCATTAACAGTTGTTACTGGGCTACCAACGTTTTTATGATTAATGAAATTTTTTCCTTTTACAAGTTTACCTTTAGATAATAGAAGAGAAGGAATAATTCTTAAATATTGCATAAAATTTTATAAATTTAAAAAATATTTAATAATATTTTCCCCATTTTTTTGACTTTTCTCTGGATGGAATTGTACGCCGATAAAGTTATTCTTAATTAGAATAGAAGGAATAAAAATGTCATTGTTTAAATAACCTACACAATTTTTTTTGTCTTCATTATTTTGAAAATTTAAATAATAAGAATGACAAAAATAAAATATATCGTTTGTTTTAATATCTGTGGGTAAATTATTGGCAATATTATAATTAATTTTTGACCATCCAATATTAAAATGATTAGAGTTATTTAAAGGAATCACCTCTGCATTAAATAAGCCAAAACCCTCAGAATTTCCGTGTTCATATAAATTTTTTGAAAATATTTGTAATCCAAGACATATCCCCAGAATAGGTTTATCAAAATTTAAAAACTCATTTATTTCATAGAAAATCCCATTTTTCTTAATATAATCCAAACAATGTTTTGCTGATCCTACTCCCGGTATAATTAACTTATCTATTTGTTTTATTTCTTTAGCAGTGTTTATTATAGTTGGATCATACCCCATTCTATGTATCGAATAATAAATAGATGATAAGTTACAGGCTTCATAATCTAAGATACCAATTTTCATTTAAATTTTTTTAACCAATCTTCGTAATCGTGAGGTATCTTGTTTGAAATGTTACTTTTCAATGTGTTTATATCAGGCATTTTAAATGGTGATACAACATGAGTTTTAATAATTTTATAGAATTCATCCTCGGATAAATTTAGAATTTCTAAAAATAAATCTAATGATTTTGGTTTTTTCCCATCATAAATGTTTACTAACTCCTCAGCCTCTTCTCTTTTCATTCTTTTGTTTCTAATATCTATAGAGGTTAAATGTGAAGTTCGTCCAAATCCTCTTTTAAGGTATTTAATATAGTCTCTTACTCCCTGCATCATGCACTCTATTTTTTCATAGTCATAATTCTTTGGAATGCCTTCCACTTCATCTCCTTTCCAACCTAATTCTGATTTTATAATTTTTACTTGTTCTCTAACATCCCAAGGAATATAATTTCCTAAGTAAATTGCTTTAATATTATTCTTAAAAATTTCTCTTTGAGTTGGAAATATATATGGCTCAATAATATTTTTATTAAAATTTTCTTTTGGATATCTTTCTTTTAACATTTCCAGCATATCTTCTGCATTAATTCCTAAATTTACAGACCGATTAAATTTTTCAACATTTAATTCCTCTATTTCATCATAAGTATAAAAAGAACTATATTCTGCACTTGGCTCACCATAAAATAACAATGGTATGTTCCTTTTGATTGCTGTATTTATTGGGAAGGCCGTAATCCCCACATGACAATGCCAACAAAAATCACCTCTTCTGAACAGACTTTCAAACATCATTTTTTTTACGATTTCAAAATCTGGTTTAAAATTTATAAAATCTACTCCTAACTTACCGAGAGTTTTTTCAGTATTTTCATTAATGGTTCTTCTTAAAAAATTGTGATCAAATCTCACAACCAGAGGTCTTAATTTTTTTTCTTTTACTAAATACCAGAGTGCAAAAGTAGAGTCTTTTCCACCTGAAAATGGAACGATACAATCATACTCATATTTATCTTTATGAATTTGTATTATTTTATCAAGATCTTTGGATCTATTTTTCCAATTTATTTCTGATTTAACATCTATTTGTTTACAAACAGAACATGTGCCGTCTTTACCAAATATATTGGTTTCTGCAGTTTCTGGAGTTACACATTTGTTACAATATTTCATATTATTTCTTTACTATTTTAAAAAACTATTGATCAATTTAAAATCTACTTAAAATGTTTTTTTCATATAGTTTTTCCAACTTTATTAATTTATCAAAATATTTAGGTCTGATTTTATTTCTTAAAAGTTTTAAAGTTATCAATTTTTCTTTATCTAAATTATATTTTCTAGGTACATTATTTTTTTTTAATGATTTCAAAGCAAATTTATCTATTCTTGAGTTAATAATTTTACAGATTTTTTTTAAGTATTTTTTTGGATCTTTCAATAAGTTTTCAAATGGAACAATTATTTCAATAGATTTGTATTTTTTTGAGATATTTTTGGTGTTAATTGCCTTTGTTTTAAAATTTTTTTCAATTATCATAATTGCTTTTTCATACTTATTAGCTAACAAATATTCTTTGTGTTTGTTCATCATAAAATAAGGTAAATTTTTCCTTAAATTTTTATCAAAAAATTTAATATGACCATCTCTACTTTTAGATTTTTGAATTTGAAGTGTCCAATTTGCAATTCTATTTACCATTGAAAATGTGATTGGGGATCTATACACCTGTATATAAATAAGTTTCTCTTTAAAGGTTTGAAATAATATTCTTTTAGCTATTGCTGTAAAATGTAAACAATAGTGAGTTATTACTTTGTTTTTATTTTTTTTTAAAACTTTATTTTCGTTATTATCAAGTCTTGACTTTAAAACATTGTATTTTACATTTTTTTGTAAAGATGTGATGTCGTTTTTTCTAAAATTTGAATTTCTCAACAATAAACTATCATGAAAAAAAACATTGTGATTTGTTTTAAGTAAATATTCTGAAGTTAGATTATCAATTTTACCTAACTTATTTAAGGCTACTATATTTTCTATGTAATGTAACATTACCCAAGGGTCTACTTTTGGCAAACTTGATATTAGATCACATAATAATGCTTTTCCACTGGATGGCATTCCATCCGTGATTATAATTTTCTGGTTATGTATAATTTCTCTATGAAACAATGTTGTTTATTTATAGTTTTTTAATATTGACAATTGTTCAAATTTTGAACATAACTAAATAATGAAAGATAATCAAGAACAATTTGAAGTTTTAAGAAAAGTTTCAAAAAAACCCAACTATAGTCAAAGAGAATTAGCTTCAGAACTAAATATTAGCGTTGGGAAGATAAACTATATTTTAAATGAATTAAAAAAAAAAGGTTTAGTAAAAATTAGTAACTTTAAAAAAAATAGAAATAAATCAAATTATTTTTATCTTTTGACACCAAAAGGTATAGCAAATAAATCAAGACTTACCATTGAGTTTATGAAATTAAAAATGAAAGAATATGATGAGTTAAAAAAAGAGATTGATGAAAATTAATCACCTATCTTGATTTATAGATTAAATATGGGATCTCTTAATGAATAATAAAAAAAAATTTGAACTTCTTGATTGCACCTTAAGAGATGGTGGTTACTATAATAATTGGAACTTTTCTTTCAATCTTATTCAAGATTATCTAAATATTATAAGCAAAACAGATATTCAATATATAGAACTTGGTTTTAGAGGTTTTTCACAGAATAAAAATTTAGGTCTTACAGGTTACACAAACGATAATTTAATAGAAAAACTTAGTATTCCAAATTCATTAAAAATTGGTGTAATGGTAAATGCATCAGATTTATTTAAGAATAATTATTCCCCATTAAAAAATTTAAAAAGATTGTTTCCAAAAATTAGTAAGAAAATATATTTCGTTAGGTTTGCTTGCCATACCGAGGAAGTATTTGGTTTAAAAAATATAATTGATTGGTTGTCGAAAAGGGGAGTGACTGTATTTATAAATGTAATGCAAGTTTCAGAGTTAAATCTTAATAATGTGAAAAAAATTTGTCTATTTTTAAGAAATAAAAAAATTAAGGCTCTTTATTTTGCAGATAGTTTAGGGGCTCTTGAATCAAAAAAATTTAAAAAGATAGTAAGATTGCTTAAAAAGTTTTGGAAAAAAGATCTAGGTTTACATGCTCATGACAACCTAAAGTTAGCGTTAAAAAATTCTGAATTTGCAATTAAAAATAATTTCCATTGGATTGATAGTACAATTATGGGAATGGGGAGAGGACCTGGAAATTTAAAAACGGAGGAAATTATTAAAAAGGTTGAAAAAAAACAAGTTGCGATAATTGATATTCTAAAAAATAAATATTTCAAGAAATTGATGAGAAAGTATAAATGGGGTACAAATAAATATTATAAAGAAGCGGCAATTAAAAAAATTCACCCAACTTATGTTCAGCAGATGCTCGCTGATAAAAGGTATAAAAAAAAAGATTACATTAATATTTTGAAAAGTTTAGCCGCTGAAGATGCTAGAAAATTTAATCAACACAAATTATTTATTTCATCAAATATATACGATGTTAAGAAAAAAGGAAAATGGTCACCCTCTAATTATTTAGTTGGTAAAAATTTTTTAATTTTAGGTCCAGGTGAAAATGCAAAAAAAAATAAATCTAAATTGATTAAATTGATTCACTCTAAAAAACTTTTTGTAGTAGCATTAAATTCGTTAAATTATATTCCTGAGAAATTTATTAATGTTAGAACAATTTGTCATCCAAAAAGAATAATTTTAGATTTTCAAAATTTAAATAATTCCAGTACTTCAATCATAGCTCCGATATCTTCAATGTCACAAAAATTAAGAAATTATCTGAACTCTGAAAATAAGTTTATTTTTGATTTTGGTCTGCACATAAATGGTAAAAAAAAAATAGCTATCTATAAAAATTATTGTTCTTTACCAAAACCACTTGTTCTTTTTTACTCACTTTCAATTGCAATATCAGCTAGAGCAAAGAGAATTTACCTTGCTGGATTTGATGGATATAAAAATGATGATCCGTTTGCTGATGAGACTAATTATTATTTAAAAAAATTTCTAAAAAATTATACAAAGGTAAGCATTAAAACACTAACAAAATCAAAATACAAAATTCCATCATTAATATTTAAATGAAAATTTTAATAGTTATTCCCGCAAGATTCAAATCTTCTAGATTACCTGGAAAACCATTAAAAAAAATTAATGGTAAAGAATTGATAATAAGAGTTTTAGAGGCCTGCAAACCACTAATTAATAAAAATATTAAGATGATAGTCGCGACAGATAATAAAAAGATTTTTGATTTAGTAAATTATTTAAAATTTCAAGCTTTAATGACATCAAAAGGATGTTTAACCGGAACAGATAGAGTTGCTGAAGTATCAAAAAAGATAAAAGCTGATATATATGTTAATGTACAGGGCGATGAACCATTAATTTTCTTTGATGACATAAAAAAAATAATTGAAGCAAAAAAGAAATTTCCAAAACATATAAGTTGTGGATATTGTAATTTAAAAAATGACGAAAGTGCTGATAACAAAAATATTCCAAAAATTGTAATTAATAAAAAAAGTGAGTTATTGTATATTTCAAGATCTGCTATACCTAGTTTTAAAGAAAAAAAAGATAAAAGGTTAAAATTTTTAAAACAAGTATGTATTTATGGCTTCAATAGAAATGATCTCAATTTATTTAGCAGTTTTAAAAAAAAAACTTTTTTAGAAAAATATGAAGATATTGAAATATTAAGATTTTTAGAAAATGGAAAAAAAATTAAGATGGTTAAATTAAGCTCTAGTTCTTATGCAGTTGATACATTTGATGATATTAAAAAAGTTGAAAAGATATTTAAAAAATTAGATAAATGATAAAAAAATTTTTTTTAGATCCGAATATAAAACATAAAAAAAAAACAATACAAAATAGAATTCAATTATACGAGTATAAAAAAAAGATGTTTCCGCTTCCAACTGAAATTGAAATTAGTGAATCAGGAACTTGTAACAGAAAATGTTCATTTTGCCCTAGAAGTGCACCAGAGTTTGAAGATGTTAAAGAATTTATATCTGAAGAATTAATTCAAAAAGTGATAAGGGAGTTAATGACACTAGATTATGCAGGAGTAATTAGGTTTAGTGGTTTTGTAGAGCCTTTACTAGATAAAAAAATTTTTGACCATATTTATAATTTTAAGAAATCTCTTCCAAAAGTTAGAGTAGAGGTTGTCTCAAATGGAGATCCTTTAAACTTAAATAGGTTAAAAAAGTTATTTGATAGTGGTTTAGATAAGTTACTGATAAGTGCCTATGATGGTAAGGAAGATGTCATAAAATTTCAAAAATTAGTTGATGAATGTAAGCTAAACAAAGATCAATATATAATTAGAGACAGATCTTTACCTGAAGAGGAGAATTTTGGTATTACTTTAAGTAACAGGTCAGGAATGATGGAAAATGCTGACTTTAAAATTCCAAGTCTAAAAGATCCTCTTGATAATCCATGCTATATTCCATCATACACATTATTTTTTGATTATCTCGGAGATGTTTTAATGTGCCCACATGATTGGGGAAAAAAAATTATTTTAGGAAATTTAAAAAAAGAAAATTTATTAGATATTTGGTTTAGTGATAAGTCAATGAGAATAAGAAAGAATTTGGTTAATAGAAATAGAAAGTTTCAGCCATGTAATGTATGTGACGTTGAAGGAACTTTAATGGGTGAGGTTAATTCACAATATTTTAAATAAATGAAAAAAGTACTAATTTTAGGTGGGAATTCTGACATTGGTGTCAAAATAATAAATACATTAATAAACGAGAAAAAAATATCATTAACAGTTCACTTCAATAAAAAATTTCCAAAAAAAAAATATAAAAGATCCCTAAGTTTCATTAAAAAAGATCTATCAAAAATTAATGAAAAAAATGTTAAAAAGATTTTCGATAATAATTATGATATCATAATTAACTTGGTTGGTTATGTAAGTAATCAATCATTTCAAAATTTTAGTTTAAAAGAAATTCAAAAAACTATTTTGATTAATAGTTTTGCACCTCTTCTCATTATAAAAAACTCAATTAAAAATATGAAAAAAAAAAATTTTGGAAGAATAATTAATACCTCAAGTGTTGGAATTAAATTTGGGGGTGGTCTTAGTACTTTTGCATATTCTTTAAGTAAACACATAAATGAATTTATACCTTATGAAATAAGAAAACTTTCCTCTAAAAACATACTATATAATACTCTTAGAATTGGAGTGACCAATACAAGATTTCATAAAAAGATTAAAAATAAATCAATTAAAAAAAGAATTAAATTAATTCCAATAAAAAAAATGGCATCATCAAATGATATAGCTAATTATATAATTTTTTTAATTCACAATAATAATTTTATAACTAATGAAATAATTAATATTACAGGTGGGGAGTAGTTTTTAAATAAGGATTATTCCTTGTTATTTAATTTAAAATGAAAAAAATAGTTATACAGGGTTTGGGATACGTTGGATTGGCTATGTTAACATTTTGTGCTGGCGCAAAAAGAAAAGACAAATATCTTTATAAAGTAATCGGAGTCGAAAAAAATTCTCCAAAAGGGTCAAAAATTGTTCAAAAAATTAATTCAAATCAAATTCCTATTTTAGTAGATGATAAAAATTTCAAAAATTTTTATAATAAATTATCAAAAAAGAAAAGAATCAAAGCAACATTGGATAAAAATGAATATTCGAAAGCCGATATAGTTTTTGTTTGCTCTAATTGTGATTTTAATTTTAATAAAAAAAAGGTTGAACTAAAAAGCTATATAAACAATATAATTCAAATTTCAAAAGTAATAAAAAAAAATTGTTTGATCGTAATTCAATCTACATTGCCACCTGGGACAACAGAAAAAGTTTTAAAACCTTTGCTTAAAAAAAATTTAATCAAAAGAGGAGTTAAAAATTTTTTTCTTTCTCACTCATTTGAAAGAATTACACCTGGTAGAGATTATTATTCCTCAATGAAAAATGTAGAACGAGTAATTGGTGGAGTTGATAAAAAATCTACTGAATTAACAAAAAAAATATTTAAAAGTATTTTTGATTTAAGATCAAATAAAATTATAAGTTTTAAATCACCAACAGAGTCGGAGACTTGTAAAATAATTGAAAATAGTTATAGGGCAACAAATATTGCCTTTATCGAGGAGTGGAGAAAGTTTTGTTTTGAAAATAATTTAGATTTGGAAAAAATACTTGACACTATAAGACAAAGAAAAACTCATAATAACATTATGCGATCAGGCATAGGTGTCGGTGGATATTGCCTAACAAAGGACCCGTTATTTACGAGTGCGATAAATCAAGTTTTAGGCTACAATTCAAAATTTCCTTTAAGCACAAACGCTGTTGTCATAAATAATAAAATGACGTCAAATGTAATGTCTGAGATTGAAAATAGATTTAAAAAAAAAATTTATTGCAAAAAAGTTTTATTAATTGGTGTAAGCTATAAAGAAGATACTAATGATACAAGATTTTCTCCAGCTGAAAAAGTTTATAATTTTCTTAAGAGTAGAGATTGTAAATTAAGTTTTTATGATCCAATTGTAAATTATTGGGAATATTCCAAAGGTTTTTCTGTTGATAAAAAAAATTTAAAAAATTACGATATCTATATCTATTTAGTAAGACATCAATCTTTAAAAAATTTATATATAAAATATAAAAAGGGTTCAATAATACTTGATTTGAATCACGTATTAAATGAAAAAAAAAAATTGAATATATCAAGAAATAAAAATTATAAAAGTTATTTCATTGGATCAAGAATATCATGAAATATTTAATAACAGGCGGAGCAGGATTTTTAGGAATTAACCTCGCTGAACAATTAGTAGAAAACAAAAAAAATAAAGTTTATCTAATTGATAATCTCTCAAAAAACACACAAAAAAAATCTTTATCAGATTTGATAGATAATAAAAATGTAAGATTTATAAAAAAAGATTTATCAGATATTTTAGATTATTTAAAGATTTATGATTTTGATTACATTTTCCACTTTGCTGCAATCTTAGGTGTTCAAAAAGTTATAGATAATCCATATGATACATTAAAAGATAATATTCAAACTACTATAAAATTAATTAACTTTTCAAAAAAACAAAAAAGATTAAAAAAAATTTGTTTTACATCTACTAGTGAAGTTTATGCTCAAACTTTAGAAAAAAAACTAGCCAAGTATCCTACGCCTGAGAACATTGATTTTCTTATTTCTAAAGATTTTAATCCGAGATCTGCTTATTTCTTATCTAAAATTGTAGGTGAATACTTGATGAATTATTCAAAGCTAGATTTTGTCATTTTTAGACCACATAATATTTTTGGACCTAATATGGGTTTTTCCCATGTAATTCCACAACTCACAAAAAAGATTTTAGATAAAAAAAGTAAAAAAATCATCATAACTAATTCTAACCACAAAAGAACTTTTTGCTATATTGATTTTGCGATTAATCTGATTCTTAAGATTTCTCATGACAAAAAATCGTCAAAAAAAATATATAATATTGGATCACCTAATAGTGATATTTCAATAATGCAACTAGCAAAAAAAATAATGAAAATTCTTAATGTTAAAAAAAAATTATTACAATCAAAAAAAATAGAGGATAATTCCCCAAAAAAAAGAAGACCAGATATGAACAAAAGTATTATTTTTTTTAAATCGAAACATAACTTTGATGAAGGATTGCATAAAACTGTGTCTTGGTACAAAAGATATTTTTTAAGTTAATATGAAATTGTCTATTCCACATATTAATCATAGTGACACTCAATCACTTAAAAGTGTTATGAAAAGTGGATGGATATCTACGTCAGCAAGGATAGTAAATGAATTCGAAAAAAAACTCTCTTCTTTTTGTAAAACAAAATATTCGATTGCATTAAATTCAGGTACTTCAGCAATCCATTTAGGATTAAAGATTTTAGGAGTAAACAAAAATTGTGAGGTGATTGTTCCCTCGATAACTTTTATAGCTACAGTTAACCCTATTCTTTATTTAGGTGCAAAACCAATAATTTTTGATGTAGATCAATATCATAATCTTAAAATAAGTGATGTTATTCAATTTATAAAAAATAAAACAAAATTTAAGAATAAGAGAACAATTAATAAAAACACAAAAAAAGAGATAAAAGCTATTATTGTTGCACATATGTGGGGCAGAGCCTGTGATTTTTCAGAATTAACTAAACTTTGTAAAAAAAGAAACATTTATATTATTGAGGATGCAGCAGAGGCCCTAGGATCTTATGTTAATACAAAACGAAAAAAATTAAAACATTGTGGAGGCATGGGAGATATCGGATGTCTGTCATTTAATGCGAATAAAATAATTACAACTGGTTCTGGAGGTGCGATTATTACAAATAATAGAAAATTATATTTAAAGGCACAATATTTAGCTAATCAAGCAAAAGATGATACATTTAATTATATTCATAATGAATGTGGATATAATTATAAAATGAATGGGATGGCTGCAGCCTTAGGTATATCTCAATTAAAGAGAATCAAAAAAAAAATTTCTTTAAGAAAAAAAATTTATAAAAGATATTCACTGAATTTTAAAAATCAGAAGAATATCAAACTTTTATCCTTTCAAGAAAAATCTAAAATAAATTATTGGATCAATATAATATCTTTTAAGATGTTAAATTTTAATCAAACATATAATCTGAGTCAAAAATTGCTAAAAAAAAATATTGAAACTAGACGAATTTGGCGTCCTTTAAATTTACAAACATTTTTAAAAAAATTTGAGACTTATAACATTATCAATTCAAATAAATATTATTTGAATTCTCTTTGTATACCATCAGATGAAGGTTTATCGATTTCCGACATAAACAAAATATCAGATTATATAAAAAAATATTACAAAATTATTAAATTAAACAAAAACTCATGAAAAAAATTATTTTAGTTGGTGGTGGTGGACACTGTAAATCGGTTATTGACGTTGTAGAACAAGAGGGAAAATTTAAAATTGCTGGTATAATAGATAGGCCAAATCTTTATGGATCCAAAATTCTTGGGTACTCAGTAATTGGTTGTGACGATGATTTAAAAATCTTATCTAAAAAGTACTCTTATGCATTAGTCACTGTAGGTCAAATTAAATCATCATCATTGAGAAAAAAACTTTTTTATTTGCTAAATAAAGCAAAATTTATACTTCCAAAGGTAATATCACCTTCCGCCTATGTATCTAAGCATTCTTCAGTTGGAAGAGGTTCAATCGTAATGCACAACTCAATTATTAATGCTAATTCATCAATAGGTGATAATTGCATTATAAATACTAACGCATTAGTAGAACACGATTGTAAAATTTCTGAGCATTGTCATATATCTACCAAGGCGACTATTAATGGAGGTGTATCTATAAAATCAGGATGCTTTATCGGGAGTAATGCAACTATCAAACAAAATTTAACTATTAAAAAAGATAGTTTTATTAAAGCGTGTAGCCTAATAAAATGAGCGTATTTATAATTGCAGAGGCAGGAGTAAATCATAATGGATCAATTAGTATTGCAAAAAGATTAATTGATATTGCAGCAAAAGCAGGAGCTGATGCTGTGAAATTTCAAACATTTAAAACTGAAAATTTAGTTACAAAAAAAGCCAAGAAAGCAAATTACCAAAAAAAAAACAGTAATAAAGATCAGTCACAATTTCATATGTTGAAAAAATTAGAACTTACCCCTTTGATGCATAAGAGACTATTATCTTATTGTAAAAAAAAGAAAATACTCTTTTTATCAAGTCCTTTTGATTTAAGTAGTATAGACTTTTTAAATAATCTAAAATTAAAGATTTTTAAAATACCTAGTGGGGAAATAACTAATCTACCTTATCTCAGGAAAATTGGAGGACTAAACAAAAAAATAATTTTATCCACTGGTATGTCCAATATGAATGAAATAAAAAATGCCCTTAATATTTTAGTAAAGTCAGGAACAAAAAAAAAGAATATTACTGTGCTTCATGCTAACACAGAATATCCAACACCTATTCGAGACGTAAATTTAAGATCAATGTTATCTATAGGAAAGATTTTGAATGTAAATTTTGGTTATAGTGATCATACATTAGGTTTCGAGGTTAGCGTTGCAGCAGTAGCTTTAGGAGCAAGTTGTATAGAAAAGCATTTTACTTTGAATTCAAATATGAGAGGTCCTGACCACAGAGCTAGTTTAGAGCCAAAAGAATTAAAAAAAATGATAAATGCTATCAGAAATATAGAGATTGCCTTAGGAAGTAGTATTAAAAGACCTACAAAAAGTGAAATGCCTAATATCAAAATTGTTCGAAAATCATTAGTCGCATCACAAGATATTAAGAAGGGAGAAATTTTTACAGAACAAAATCTTACAACCAAGAGACCGGGAACCGGATTGTCCCCATTTAAAATAATAAAATTTTTGGGAAAGAGAAGTTTAAAAAATTATAAAAAGGACCAGCAAATAAAATAATCATAATGAGGAAAGTATTATTTATAACAAGTTCCAGGGCTGACTATGGTTTACTTAGAGAAGTTATATTGGAAACTCAAAATCTAAATAGAGAAACTTACTTATTAGTAACTGGATCTCATCTTTCCCACGAGTTTGGAAACACTATTAAAGAAATTAAAAAAGATAATGTAAAAAAAATTATTAAAAGAAATATTCTCGATCAAAAATTCAGTGAAAATAAAATAAGTGAATATATATCTAAGTCAATAAACATTACTTCTGAAGTAATAATTAAGAAAAAGCCAGATGTAATAGTAATTTTAGGTGATAGATATGAATTATTAGGTAGTGCGATTGCAGCCATGATACTGCGAATACCAATAGCACACATTCATGGTGGAGAATTGACCATAGGTGCATATGATGACTCAATAAGACATTCTATTACAAAGTTATCTCATTTACATTTTCCAGTACACGATGTTTACAAAAAAAGATTAATTCAATTAGGTGAAAATCCAAAAACAATTTTTAATTTCGGGGCTTTAGGCGCACATGCAATATCAAAAATCAAAACTTTAAAAAAATCAGAAATAGAAAAAATTCTTAAAATTAAATTGAATAAGAAAATTATTTTAGCAACATTTCATCCAGTAACTTTGGAAAAGAATATGTCAAAATACTATATAAAAAATCTTATAAGATTTTTAAAAAAATTAAAAAATTATATAATAATATTTACATCACCTAATTTCGATAGTGAGTCAAATATTCTTAGAAAAGAAATTTTAAATTTTGAAAAAAAAAAAGATAATATCTATTTTTATAAATCTCTTGGAAGTAAAATATATATTTCATTAATGAAAATTTCTTATCTCGTGATTGGAAATTCATCTAGCGGTGTTTTAGAAACTCCCAGTTTTGGTGTCAGAACAATAAATATAGGTAACAGGCAAAAGGGAAGAATAATATCTGGTAATATAATAAATTGTAATTATGATGTTAATTCAATGTCTAAGGCATTTAATAAATTAAAAAAAAAATCAACAAAATCACATAATCCATTTTTTAAAAAAAAAACGCCAATCAAAATTGCAAAAAAAATTTTAGATTTTAAATTTACACTTAAAAAAAAATTTTTTGATATAGGGAAAAATTGAGTTAATAACTTTATGAAAAATTTAATAATAATACCTGCACGAAAAGGTTCAAAAAGAATTAAAAATAAAAACATTTTACAAGTAATGAATCAACCCTTAATTTTTTGGACAATTAATTTTGCAAAAAGATTAAATAAAAAAAATTTTGACTCAATAGTTACAAGCGACTGCCACAAAATAAAAAAAATTTGTTTTAAAAATAAAATTTCATTTTTAAAGAGATCAAAAATTATTTCTGGTGATAATGTCTCGATGCATAAAGTTATTTTTGATACCTTAAAAAAACTCGATAAAAAATATAAGTATATTATTTTATTACAGCCAACCTCACCATTAAGAAAATTAAACCTAGTGAGAAAAGCGATTAAAATTTTGAATAAAAATAAGAGTTTTGATAGTTTTATACACTTGGCATATGAAAATACTTTTACAGGTAAATTAAAAAATAATATTTGGAAACCTGATTATGACATTAATAATAGGTCACAAGATCTTAAAGATAAGTTAGTTCCAACAGGAAATCTTTTTATCTATAGATCAAGTTTGTATAAAAAAAAGATTAAACTCCCAAAAAAGACTTATGGTATAACCTCAAATAATGAAGCTTGGATAGATATTGACACTGAAAAAGATTTATCAACCTTAAATTTTTATCTTAAGAAATCAAAGAATAGAAGAATATTAGTTTATAACTCTTAGCTATTATAATATGAATTTTAAATAAAATAAAATGAACATTAATAAAATTTTAATAAGTCAGAGTGATACAATTTTTAATGCAATGAAAAAAATGAATATGACTGGTCATATTTGTTTATTTGTGATTGATAAATCTAAAAAATTGAAAGGTACAATTTCTGATGGAGATATTAGAAGAAATTTACTCAAAGAAAATAATTTAAAAAAAAAGATTGATACAATTTTTAATAAAAAATATTTTTTTTTGAAAAAAAAACAAAAGTTAACAGATAAAATGAGAAATTTCATAATTCGGAATAAACATATGATAATACCTGTTATAAACCAAAAAAATATTCCAGTTAGTTACATATCTTATAAGGCAGAATTTAGGAATAAACATAAAGAGTTTGAAAAAAATCAAATATTAATCATGGCTGGAGGTGTTGGGACTAGAATGAAACCATTTACTGAAATACTTCCAAAACCATTAGTTCCCCTCAAGGGAAAACCAATGATTTTAAATATTATGGATAATTTTAAAAAATATAACTTCAATAATTTTACCATTACTATTAACAAAAAAGAAAAAATTTTAGATATCTTTTTAAATCAATTTAAAAATAACTATGTATTTGACTATTTTAAAGAAACAAAACCACTAGGTACAGCAGGCTGTCTAAAGAAAATAAATTTCAAAAATGATTTTTTTTTAACTAACTGCGATACCTATATTAATATTAATTTGCAAAATTTTATGAAATTTCATAAGAATTCTAAATCATTATTAACTATGGTAGCAAGTATTAAGTCATTTAATTTATCTTTTGGAGAATGTGTACTAGACAATCGTGGAAAATTAAAAAAAATTTTAGAAAAACCAAAAAAAAATTTTTTAACTAATACTGGTTTGTATATTGTTAAGCCAGAAATTAAAAAATACTTACCAAAAAAAAATAATTTTGGAATGGATGAGGTAATATCTAAACTATTAAAATCTAAAAAAAAAATAAGCGTTTTTCCAATTCCTAACGAGGATTGGAAAGATACTGGAACATGGATGAATTACCTTAATATGCTAAAAAAATAGAAGTTTAATTAATATTTATTAAAAATATATTTGAAAATTGAAAAAAAAGAAGAGATTAAAGAATAAAAAAATTTATATTTATTTAGATGTACCTGTATCAAACCATCAAATAAATCAGATTTTTCCAGAGCAATTTAAATTTAAAAAAAATTCTGTATTTGTTAACACTTCATATTTGAATTTTAGTAAAGAGAAATTAAAAAATTTTTTTAAAAAGATTCCTAAAAGTGAAATTCCAAAAAATATGATTTATTTAAAAAGTTTTAAAAATCTGGAATTTTTTTTTAAAAAGATTAAAAAGTCAGACATTCTTATATTTTATAGTTACTTCATTTCATTAAAGAATTTAAAATTTAATGCACTCGAATTATTTAATAAAGTTAAATGTAAAAAAATTTTAATAAAACAACATTCACAGATTGTTCCGAATCTAAAAAAAAATGTGCTTATAAATTTTATAAGATTGATCAAATATTTATTAAAAAATTTATTTTTAAGAGATAATAGTAATAATATTGAGTCCAATCACATTCTATCTTTTGGAGAAAAAAATAAAATAAAATTTAGTAAAAATAACAATAAAAATTATTTGGATTATCCGAGTTTTTGGCTTCAATTTAATTCAAAGCCTAAAAAAAAGAAAATTATAACTTACATTGATGAGACTTTAGATTATTCTGACGATCAATTTTTATTTAAAGGTAAAGCTCAAAAAAAAATAAATAATATTGAAAGGTATCTAAAAAAATTAAATTATTTTTTTTCAGAAATTGAAAAAAAATATAGGTGTAGATTAATTATTTGTTGTAAAAAAAAATTTAGATATGAAAAGAACTATTTTGATGGCAGAAAATTAGTTTATGGAAAAACGCTTGAATTTATATCAAAATCAAAATTGGTTATTGGACATAAATCTGATGCTTTGATTCAGGCAGTTTATTCAAAATCACCAGTAATACTCTTAAAAAGCAGAGAATTTAGTTTTAAAAGAAATTTAGAAATAAATTTAAAATCAATTAATTTATTTAATAAAAAGTGTAACTTTCTAGAGGATTATAATGATAAAAAAGTGGGTTTAGATACTTCAGTTGATAAAGAATATTGTAATAAAATAATTGATAATTATTTTGTATCAAAAAATCAAATTAAACAAAATTTTCATGAAAAATTAACTAGTGATTTAAGTAGATCAATTTTATAGATAAGATGAATTCATAGAATGATTAAATTAATTTCCAGAATTATTTATTTTTTTTTAAATATTCTTAACTTCTTATTCAATAAAATCTTTAAAAGAGATATCTTAGGTTGGATTAAATTCTTTATTGAACAGGATGCTTATAAAAAAATAAAATTAAAATCAGGAAAAGAATTAACTTTATTTTCCCCCAATTTTTTGGTCGATATTTTGATAAAAGATTTTTACTTAAAAGAACCTGAAACCTTAGAATGGATTGACAGCTTTAAAAAAAGAGAAAAAATAATATTTTGGGATATAGGTTCAAATATTGGATTGTATTCTATTTATGCTGCAGTGAATTTTAAAAATATAGAGGTTATAAGTTTTGAACCCTCGACAAGTAATCTAAGAATTTTATCAAGAAATATTTCTATAAATAATTTAGAAAATAAAATAAAGATATTTCAATTACCTTTAGGTTTTTATAAAAATAAATTTTTAGATTTTTATGAACGAAAGTTTAATGAGGGAGAAAGTCATAATTCTTTAAATGAAAATATTGATTTTGAAGGAAAAAAGATAAATCCCACAAATAAATATAAGATATTTTCAACAAATATTGATCAAATTATTGAAGATAAAATACTTGAGATACCAGATTATATAAAAATTGATGTTGATGGAATTGAACACTTAATTCTAAAAGGTGGTTTAAAATTACTAAAAAATCAAAAAATTTTAGAGATCCAAATTGAAATAAATGAAAATTTTAAAGAACAATTTAATAATGTTTTAAATATAATGAAAGAGTGTAATTTCAAACTTAAAGGAAAAAAACGTAACGATTTAAGTAAATATTACTTAGATAAAAAATTTTCTAGAATTTACAATTATTATTTTGAAAGATGAAATTAAATAAAATCAAAAAATCTAGGACAGCAGTAATTCTTTGTGGAGGAAAAGGTACTAGATTAGGATCAATTACGAAAAAAATTCCTAAGTCGTTAGTAAAAATTAAAAATAAACCAATAATATGGTATATTCTAAAAGTTTTAAAAAAAAATGGTTTCACAGAATTTATATTGCCAATAGGGTATAAAGGAAATTTAATTAAGAAATACTTAAAAACTAAAGATTTCAATAATTATAATCTTAAAATTATTCCAACTGGCGATAATACACCCATCGCAAAAAGAATTCTTAAAATCAAAAGATATATAGTATCTGAGAATTTTTTATTATTAAATGGAGATGCAATTTTTGATTTAAATTTAAATAAAACCTACAAAGAACATATTAAAAATAAAAAAACAGCTATTACTTTTTTAGGATCAGAAACTAACTTACCTTATGGTACAATTCTATTATCTAAAGGTTTAGTTAAAAATTTTGCAAGAGATGTAATGTTTAATGCAGTAAAAATTTCAAATAAAAATGATAATATTGCACATGTATATTCCGGTATGGCAATTATGAATAAGAAAATATTAACAAAGGCAGTTAAAAATTATGAAAATTTTGAGGTAAACCTATATCCGAGAATAATTAGAAAATATAAATGTAAATTTCAAAAATTTTCAGGATTTTGGCATTCCATAGATAATGTTAAAGATATAAAAGTATTAAACAATGACAAAGAAAAAAAACGAAGAATTAATCACTTGTTAAAAAAATTAAAATGAAAAATTCTTTTTGGAAAAATAAAAAAGTATTTATTACTGGTCATACTGGTTTCAAAGGAAGTTGGTTAGTTATTATTTTAAGATATTTAGGTGCAAAAGTTTCAGGATATGCTTTAGATCCAATTTCAAAACCAAACTTTTTTGATAATTTAGAACTTTCTAAATTCTTAGAAAATGATTTTAGAGCTGATATTAAAAATTTTTCAAAATTGAATAAAGCAATTAAAAGATCTAAACCAAATATTGTTTTTCATTTGGCTGCACAATCAAGCGTTCTAGTAAGTTACAATAATCCTGAAGACACTTTAAAAACAAATATCATTGGGACTTTCAATTTATTGGAAGCTGTAAAGTTAAATAAAAACATTAAATCTACTATAGTCGTAACTACAGATAAAGTTTATTTAAATGAAGATGAAAAAATAAATTTTGATGAAAATTCTAAGCTTGGTGGATATGATATCTATAGTTCAAGTAAGGCATGTTGTGAAATTTTAACAGAAAGTTTTGTTAAATCATTTATGAATAAAAATAATTGTAAAATAGCCACTGTTCGCTCAGGTAATTGCATAGGTGGAGGTGATTGGACCAAAGATAGAATTGTTAAGGATTGTGTTGAAGCTTTTATACATAAAAGAAAATTATTGATAAGAAGTCCAAATTCTACAAGACCTTGGCAACATGTTATGGAACCAGTTTGTGGTTATTTAAAATTAGCTGAAAAACTTTCAGGTAAAAATGGAAAAAGATACGTTGGGTCTTGGAATTTTGGTCCAAGTCGGGTCAATTTAAGTGTTTTGAACTTAGCAAAGTTGGGTAAAAAGATATTTAATTCAAAATCTAAAATTATTATTGAGAAAAAGAGAATTAAAAATCACGAAGCTAAATATTTATCCCTAAATTCAAAAAAATCTTTTAAATATCTAAAATGGAAAGTTTACATGAAACCTGAAATTTCTTTAAAATTAACTTTTGACTGGTTTAAAATTTTCTATGCAAATAAAAGTAATAAAAAAAAAGTCATTGAATTCACAATAAAACAATTTCAAAATTTTAAAAAGATGATCAAATATTTTTAACAAATGATGCAGTGCCCTATATGTAAATCCGATAAAGATTCAAAGTATTTATGTGATTACAAATTCGAAATACATGAAGATAAAAAATATTTTGGTAATTTAAAAATTGATAGATGTGAAAAATGTGACTTTAGTTACGCAAACCCAATGCCTAATAGTGAAAATTTAAATTTCTTTTATGAAAATGTTTATCGATTACCAAATAGACCCCCTTATTGGGTTTCTAAAAATGATGAAGTCTCAGAAAAAAGATTTTTAGAGGATAAAAATCTTAATTATTTATTATATTTATCAACTTTAATAGATTTAAAGAATATCAAAAATATTTATGATTTTGGTGCAGGTTTTGGTGACTTGGGGTTTGCTATAAAAAAAAAATTTCCTAACGTAGAATTATTTTGCACTGAACATGATAAACAATGTGTGAAAATTCTTGAGAAAAGAGGTTATAATAATGATCAAATTGAAAATATTGATGAAAAATTTGATTTAATCATTACTTTGCATTCGTTAGAACACTTAGTTGATGTAGAAGTATTTAAAAAATTTTATGAAATCCTAAAACCTGAGGGTTTAATTTTTTTTGAAATACCAAATTGTCCTAAAGAATATTTTTCTGGAAGACCTTATGACGGACCACATTTGTTATTTTACACAAAAAAAAGTATTGAAACTATTTGTAACAAATTTAATTTTGAAGTTTTTAGAATTGATGTAAGCTCATATTCCTTCAATGAAGATCACAAATTTCAAAAAGAGTCCCAAGATAGGTATTATAGAATTAAGTCAGGCAAAACATTTGATAGTTTAAAACAATTATTAAAAAAGTTTATCCCAGTCACTATTCTTAAAATGAGACAAGCCATTTTAAATTCTAAAAATATTGATGAAATGCACAAGCTAGGTTTGTTTACTGTAAATAGTGGTGACAATTGTTACTTAAGGGGTATTTTAAAAAAAAAATAAAGTATTCCATCTAAACATAATTAATTTAGATATAAATTAGTATTTATGAAGTGTAAAAATTGTAAAAAAAGTTTTTTAAAAAAAGTTGTGGAAATTGGAAAACAACCGCTCAGTGGTTTTTTCTATTCAAAAAAAGAAACCAATCTAAAAAAATATTCTTTAGATTTATATAAGTGTTCAAAATGTAATTTGGTTCAACTTTCAAATACTGTGAATGTAAAAAAAATGTATGGAGAACATTATGGTTATAAAACATCTGTAAGTAAAATGATGTTATCCCACTTAAAAGAAAAAGTGAAAAGACTAAAGAAAAGAAAAATAATTAGAAAAAAAAACAGCATACTAGATATAGGAAGTAATGACGCTTCATTTTTAAAATTATTAAAAAAAAATAATAATCTATATGGAATTGATCCTTCAGCATTAAAATTTAAAAAAGAGTATAAAGGTATAAAACTAATACCCGATTTCTTTTCAAAAAAAAATATTTTAAGTCATACAAAAAATAAGAATATTAAATTTGATCTAATTTCAAGTTTTGCAATTTTTTATGATGTTGAAGATCCAAACTCATTTTGTCGAGATATTGAGTTGTTACTGAATGATGATGGTATTTGGATATGTGAGTTTTCCTATTTACCATTGATGCTTAAAAATTTAACATTTGATCAAATTTGTCATGAACATTTAATGTATTACACATTTAGCGTTTTTGAGAAAATTTTAATCAACAACAAATTAAAGGTAATTGATATAAAAATGAATGAAATAAATGGTGGTAGTTTGGAAGTGATTGTTGCAAAAAGTAAAAGTAAAAGAATTTCTAATACTAAGCTGATAAAAATAATTAAAAAAGATGAAAAAAAAATCTCATTTAAAGCTTATCAAAACTTTTCAAAACGAATTAAAAGAATTAAAGAGGATCTGGTTAGTTTTGTAGACAAAAATTATCCAATTATTGGATATGGTGCCTCAACAAAAGGTAACATTGTCTTGAATTATTGTAAATTGAGTTCTCAAAAAATCAATTATGTTTGTGATGCTAACACACAGAAATTTGGAAAATATACACCAGGATCTAACATAGGAATTATTTCTAAAGCAAAAATGAGAATTTTAAAGCCAAAATATATTTTAGTCTTAATTTGGTCATTTAGGTCTGAAGTTATAAAGCAGGAATTAGATTACATAAAAAAAGGAGGAAACCTGATTTTTCATCTACCGAAATTTCATATAATTAATAAAAAAAACTTCAAAAAGTTTATTAATAAAGATTTCAAAAACCTCTCATACAAATATTAGTTGATGATCTTGTCAATCTGTATACCAAATTATAATAGATTAAATTGTCTAGATAATTGTTTAAATTCAATTTTAATTGCTTCAAAAAATGTCAAAGATTTTGATTTTGAAGTGTGTATTTCAGATAATAATTCAATTACAAACCCTATTGAAATAATTGATAAATATAAAAAATATTACAAGATAATATATAATCGAAATGATGAAAACCTAGGCTTTGCATTAAATGCTATCAAAACAGTAAGCGTATCAACTGGAAAGTACGCTTGGTTAATAGGTAATGATGATCTAATTTTGCCCAATACTTTAATTGAATTAAAAAAAATTTTTAAAGAAAATAGTGATACAGAATTTTTCTTCATAAATTCTTATTACCTAAATTCAAAGTTTTTAGAAAAATTTCCCAATCCATTTAACACTTCTAATCTAGAAGTCTCCAAGATGAAAAAGTTATCAAGATTAAAACAAAATAAACGAGTAAATTTTTGGGAAATTATTGACCCAGATGTTTCTTGGGAATTTTTAATTGGAATCTTTTTAAGTATATTTAATCGTGAAATGTGGCTTGAGGGTTTAGATTGTTTAAACAAAAAAGATTTAGAGGACAAAAATATTTGGTCAAACTTTGACAATACTTGCCTCAATGCAAAAGTGATATCTACAGTTTTTAAAGATAAAAAAAGCTTCATTTGCTCACAACCCTTAAGTGTTAATTTAATTGGAGAGCGTGAATGGGTAAATTTGTATGACTTTATTGAGATTGTGAGAATTCCTGAGTTAATTGATTATTACAAATCTCAAGGGATGGGTTTTTTTAAGTATATATATTGTAAGAATTTTGCATTAAGAAATTTTTTCAATTTTTTTACGAAAATAATGATTCACGGGGATAAGGCAGGAAGAAATTATGTCAATTTCTACAATCATTTTTTAAAAAACTTAATTTATCCTTATGCATGGCTTTCAATAATTTTTTTTGTTATGAGAGCTATCAGGAAAATGATTAAATATTAATTTTATTATGAATAATATAAATGGAATAAAGATTACTCCACTAAAAATTATTTCAGACCATAGAGGGTCGGTGATGCATATGCTTAGAAATGATAGTAAGGTTTTTGAAAAATTTGGTGAAATATATTTTTCTACAGTTACTAAAAATGGAATTAAGGCATGGCACTTACATAAAGAAGCAACTTTAAATTATGTTTGCGTAAAGGGTGTTGTTAAATTAGTTCTTTTTGATGATAGAGATTTAAGTTCAACCAAAGGAAAATATCAAGAATTCATTCTTTCACCAAAAAATTATTTTTTAATTACGATTCCCCCAAATATTTGGAACGGGTTTAAAAATTTGGATAATGAAGAAAGTATTATAGCAAATTGTTTAAATATCCCACACAACGAAAAAGAAATGGTTAGAGAGAGCCATGATAGTAAGAACTTTAATTTTGATTGGAGTAAATAAAATGAAAGTTGTTATATTGGCTGGAGGTCTAGGAACAAGGCTTCCAGAATATACTAAAAAAGTTCCAAAACCTATGGTCAAAATTAATAATAAACCGATACTAATTCATATCATTAATCATTATTTAAAATTTGGCTTTAAAGATTTTATTATTGCGGCTGGATACAAAGCTAATATTATAAAAAAATATTTTAGATCATCACCAGTCAAAAAATGTAAAATTCAAATAATCGATACCGGAAATAAATCTATGACCGGAGGAAGATTAAAAAGATTAAAAAAATATTTAAACAACGATACATTTATGATGACTTACGGTGATGGTTTATCAAATGTGAATTTAAAAAAGTTATTAACGTTTCATGAGAAATATAAAAAATTAATTACTTTAACTGCTGTAAGACCTCCGGCTCGATTTGGTGCTATTAAATTAGTTGGAAATTATGCTAAAACTTTTAAAGAGAAATCAAGACTTGATGAAGGTTGGATAAATGGAGGATATTTTGTGATTGAGCCAAAATTTTTACAATTCATTAAAAATGATAGCACTTATTTAGAAAAAGAGCCTTTAGAGACAGCTGCAAAAAAAAAACAATTATTAGCCTTTAGACACAATGGGTTTTGGCAATGTATGGACACTAAAAGAGACAAAGATAATTTGGAAAAATTTTTTAAAAAAGGAAAATTTTTTTGAAGAAAAAAATTTTGATTACTGGTGGCACAGGTTTTATTGGCTATCATCTTGCAAAAAAATGTGTTCGAATGGGATGGGAAGTAACTAGTTTTTCAAAAAAAAAACCAAAACCTATAAGAACTCTTAAAAAGGTAAATTATTTATTTGGTGATTTAACAAAAAAAAAAGACCTTAAAGTTTTAAAGAAAAAATTTGATTACATCGTTAATGCCGCGGGTGTGGTTGATCACTCTTCTAATCCAAAAGTGTATAAAGCTCATTATTTGGGGTGTAAAAATCTTGCAAATTTTTTTTTAAAAAAAAAAATAAAACTTTTTCTTCAAGTTGGAAGTTGTGTTGAATATGGTCCACAAAAATCCCCACAAAAAGAAGATTATAAACCAAAAATAAATGATCTTAAGAGTATGTATAGCAAAGGTAAGTTAGCAGCCTCAAAATATTTAATGGAGTTATACGATAAATATAGGTTTCCGATAGTAATTTTTAGGTTGTATTTAAATTATGGACCAAACCAAGACTTTAATAGATTTTTGCCAGTAATAATTGATGGTTGTATTCGTGGTAAAAAATTTCCATGTTCTAGCGGAATTCAATATCGCAGTTTCACTTTTGTAGATGACCTCGTGCGTGCAATGGTAATCGCTTTAAAAAAAACTCATTTAAGTGGTAATGTTTTTAATATTGGAAATAACAAACCTGTAAAAATAAAAAGAATTGTTCAGTATATAAAGAGATATGTTAATAAAGGGACTCCGTTATATGGAAAAATAAAGTTTCGTAAAGATGAAATTAAATATTTATATCCAAATATTTCTAAGGCGAAACTATTATTAAATTGGCAACCAAAAGTAAGTTTTAGTAAGGGGTTATCTAGAACAATTAATTATTATAAATCAAATATTAAATTCTAAAAGTAATGACATCGTTAATAAGTGTAATTGTAAATTGTCACAATGGTGAGCAATACTTAGAAAAATGTATTTCGAGCATTATAAATCAAAAATACAAAAATCTTGAAATTATTTTCTTTGATAATCATTCACTAGATAATAGTAAAAAAATTTTAGAAAATTTTAAGGATCAAAGAATTAAGTTTTTTTATAGCCATTCAAAACTGCCATTATATAAAGCAAGAAATGAAGCTATTAAAAAGTCTAATGGTAAATTGATAGCATTTCTTGATGTTGATGACTGGTGGGAAGAAAACTACTTATCAAGCAGAGAAAAGTTTTTTGAAGATAATAATTATGATTATTTTTATACAAATACAATGATTCATAATGAAAAAAATAAAACTTTTAAAAAGTATAAAACGTTTAATCTTCCTGATGGCATTCTATACGAATATTTAGCAAAAGATTATTTTATTATTATAAGCGGTTTAATTGTAAAAAGAAATATTTTGGAAAAAGAAAATTATTTTAATCAAAAATTTAACATTATTGGAGATTATGATTTTATAATGAAGATAAGTAAATATGCAAATGCTAAAAGTTTTAATGAACCATTACTTAATTATAGAACACACAATAATAATTTTTCAAAATTAAATCATAAAATGTTTTTTGATGAATATAAAGAATGGTTTAATAAACAATCTGAGTCAATAGATCCATATTTTCAAAAAAATAAAAAATATTTTTTGTTAAGACTTAATGAGTTGGAGATTATTAGCCTTTTATATGAAAAAAAAACATTTTATTTACTTAACAAAATTTTAAAATTTCCTAAAATTTCTTTAAAAATAAAATTTTTATTAGCATTTTTTTTACCTTTGAAATTAATTGATTTTTTGAGAAAATGAAAAAGATAATCTTAGTATCAAATGATAAATTATATTTTAATCAAACTAAAGTTTTTTCAGAATTTAATGATACAATAAATATTATTGAGAGTTTATCACAAAAAAATTACATATATTTCATATCTAGAAATAATGAAATTAAAGGAATTTTTCGAGCAAATCTAAAAAATAAATTTCAACTTAAATTTTATCAAATAAAAAATTTCAATATGAAGAATAAAAAAGTATTTATGATTTCAATAACACCGTTTAATTTTCTTGTATTCATGATACTGAATTTTTTCCATAAAAATTTGAAAGGTTTTGTTATATTAAGAAGTGATGGATTTAAAGAATATTCTGTAAAATATGGTTTTTTTGGTAAAAAGCTTTACGAATTTTTTTTCAATAAAATTTTAAAAAAACTTAAACCAATAGTTGTTACTGATACGTTAAGTAATATTAAAAAT
Source organism: uncultured Pelagibacteraceae bacterium (assembly GCA_902627745.1). Lineage (GTDB taxonomy): Bacteria > Pseudomonadota > Alphaproteobacteria > Pelagibacterales > Pelagibacteraceae > Pelagibacter. The sequence continues at coordinate 25,876 of CACOKG010000006.1, forward strand.
TTTAAATATTTAAAAATATTTCCATCTGAAATTACTCAAATTTGGAGTAAAAATTTAAAAAAACCAAATTTATCAAAACCAAATTTACTTTATCTTGGAAGAATAAAGAAGGAAAAAGGAATATTTTCACTTATTGAGCTGATTAAAAATTTAGATATTGATTATAATTTAAATATTGTAGGAAATAAAAATAAGTTAAGCTTAACGAATAATAAAATAAAAGTTTTTAAGGAAACATCAAATAAGAAAAAATTAATTGATTTTTATGATCAAAACAACATTTTTATTCTTCCATCATTTACCGAGGGATCTCCAAAAGTAATTTTAGAGAGTTTGTCACGATTGAGACCAGTCATTATTTTTCGTGATATTAAACATGTTAAATCAAAATTTAGAGGAGTTTTTGTAATTAATCGAAATACAAAAGAACTTAAAAAGACCATCATTTTTATATTAAAGAATTATGAAAAAATTCAAGTACAAATGAAAAAGAATAAAATTCCAACTAAAGATCAATTTCAAAAAAATTTGATTAGGATTATTAAATGAATAGTCAAATATTAAAAAATAAGATTTTCTTTCCTTTGTTTTTTTTACCACTCACTTATATATTAGGTGTTGCAGTCGTAGAGTTTTTTCTTTTTTCTTATTTATTTTTTTTGTTCTTTGTAAATTTCAATAAAGAACTTTTAAATAAAAATGTAATAACTATTTTATTTTTGTTTTCCCTCTATGTTGGTATTAATGCTTTCATCCAGATTCCCAGTAACTTAAAATATGCATCTATATTTCATTTTAGATATGTTTTTTTTTCAATAGCAGTCTTCTTTTTTTTTGAAAAATATTCAAAAATCAAAATAAATAAAAAACTTATTACAGTACTATTTTCTATAATTATTATTCTTCTATTATGTGATAGTATTTTTCAATTTTTCGTAGGAGAAAATATCTTTGGTCAAAAAATATTACAATATAGAGTTTCAAGTTTTTTTGGAGATGATTTAATACTTGGAAGTTATTTGATTAGACTTTTACCTATCATTATTTGGTATTTATTTTATCTAAGAGTTGATGTTAATTTGAAAAAGTTTTATTTTGTATTCTTTTTTTCAATCTATTTTATTGTTATTTATCTATCTGGTGAAAGAACATCATTTGCTCTACTAATTGCATTTATATTTTTATCATTTTTGTTCATAAATGAATTGAGGCAAATTTTAACTAAATCTACACTAATTTTTTTTATCTTTATTTTGGCTACAGTCTCATTACCAAAAAAAATAATTCATAAATATGGATTGCCAGATATTGCTGACAGGATGTTTAACAAAACTGTTAAACAAATTACCAAAACAAGTAATATTAAAGAAAAAAAGACTTACAAAAAGAATGATGATTTCATAACACTTATAAGATCATTAAAAGTTTTTTCTCAACATCATCAGGGACATTTAATAGTTGCAAAAAATTTATTTCAAGAAAATATAATTTTTGGAGTAGGTCCAAAGGGATTTAGGCATTTTTGTAGGGTAGTAGATTACGACCCTAAAGAGGGTGTTTGTTCTACGCATCCCCATAATATTTTGGCTCAAACTCTTTCCGAGCTAGGTTTGATTGGCTTTCTTTTTTATCTCACATTTTTAATTTTCTTTATAAAGAATTTTTTCTTTGTGAAAAATAAAAAAATTAATAAATTTGATTTAAATAGTTTTTTGATAATCTCAATTGGAATTCTAATTCATTTAATTCCAATTTTACCAAGTGGAAATTTTTTTAATAATTGGATTTCATCATTTATTTATTTTAAGATTGGTCTATTGTTATATTCACATAAAAAAATATTATTAAAGTGATAAAAATATTTTCAATATTATTAATAAATAATTTTCTAATACTTATTAATTTAAAAAAACTTTCTAAAATTATTAATATTTTTGATAAACCAGATAAATATCTTAAAAAACATAAATCTAATGTACCACTTCTGGGTGGAATAATTGTAATTGCAAATCTTTTTATTTTATCATTTTCAATGATTTTTTTTGAAAATCTATTTGGATATTTGATAGTTTCAAAAAAAGAATTTGCCTCTATAATTTTTTTTTGTGCTAGTTTTTTTATATTAGGTATTTATGACGATAAATTTATATTAAATCCTGATAAAAAATTTATTATTAGTATAATTTTTTCTATTTTAACACTTACCTTAAATAAAAATCTATTAATTGATAGTTTTGATCTTTCTTTTTATGAGAAAAAAATTATTTTAAATGATTTTTCTTTTTTCTTCACTTTATTCTGTATTATAATTTTGATTAATGCTTTAAATTTTTATGATGGGATTAATGGTCAATCCCTGATATTTTTTATAGTTGTCTTTAGTTATTTGTGTTTAAATTCTCCGTTGCAAACATTTTATTTTGTTTTAATATTCATCTGTGTTTTTATTTTATTTTTAAACTTAAAAAATAAAATTTTTCTTGGTGATAGTGGAGTTTATCTTCTAGGATCTATAGTAATTGTTCTTTTGATATATGAATACAATGTATTTAAAACTATCAAATTTGCTGATGAAATATTTTTGTTATTGATTTTACCAGGGGTGGATTTATTAAGATTAACAATAATGAGAATAACCAATGGTAAAAATGCTTTTTATGGTGATAGAAACCATATTCATCATATGCTAATTCGTAAATTTTCATTGATAACTTCAAATACAATTCTTTTAATATTGGCTTTTTTTCCCATGACTTTATTTATAGTTTTCAAACTTGATTTTTTTATAAGTTTCGTTTCATTTTTGATTTTATACGTTTTATCGATATTATTTTTGAAATTGAATAATAAAAAAAAAACAATAAGAAAAAAGTTAGATGATAAAAAATAAAAAAATTTTAATTGTAGGAGCGGGTGGTTTTATTGGTGGTCATTTAGTCAAAAGGTTGTTAGACGATGGAAATTATATTGTAGCTACAGATATTAAACCAAGGGAATACTGGTTTCAGGAATTTGAAAAGGCAGAAAATCACTTCTCAATGGATATGAAAGACATTGGAAACTGTAGAAAGGTTGCAAAAAATATTGATTATGTGTTTAACATGGCTTGTAACATGGGTGGTATGGGTTTTATTGAAAACAATAAAGCTGAGTGTATGCAGTCAGTGTTGATTAATACTAATCTTTTAATTTCATGTAAGGAAACAAGTGTTGAAAGATATTTTTTTTCCTCCAGCGCTTGTGCTTACAACAAAACTAAGCAGCAAAACGTATTCATAGAAGGTTTAAGAGAAACTGATGCATACCCAGCTGATCCTGAAGATGGTTATGGTTGGGAAAAATTATTTAGCGAACGTATGTGCAGACATTTTATGGAGGACTATGGATTGCAAGTAAGAGTAGCCAGGTATCATAATATTTATGGTCCTTTTGGAACTTATGACGGTGGCAGAGAAAAAGCCCCTGCTGCGTTATGTAGAAAAATAATAAAGGCAAAAAAAAATAATAAAAATGAAATTGAGGTTTGGGGAGATGGAATGCAAACAAGGACATTTTTGTATGTTGATGATTGTATAGAAGGAACACTTCGATTATTTGAGTCCGATTATTCAGAACCTGTCAACATAGGTAGTGATGAACAGGTTTCAATCAATCAAATGATAGAGATTATTGAAGGTATTTCTGGAGTAAAAAAATTAAATCGAATATATCAGTTAGACAAGCCAAAAGGAGTGAGGGGAAGATCTAGTAATAATGACCTGGTAAAAAAAATTTTAAATTGGAGTTATAAGATAAAACTAAGAGAAGGTTTAAAAAAAACATATAACTGGATATCTTCTGAAATCAATAATCAAGGTTCAAATTTAAGTAGATTTACAAAATCATAAAATTTTTAAAAAAAATATATAGTATTTTAGCAATTTAATTATAATATTTAATTATCTCTAATATGGTAAGCAAAATTATTTTCAAAAAAATTAAATTTTTCAATATAGATTTTAAAAGATTTGATAAATATATAACTAAAAATGGTTTATTCGTTTTCCCCGCTGGCCCTGCTTTGGCATTAATTAATAAATCATCAAATTATTATCAATCAATTCGAAAAGCAGATTTGGTTTTTTTTGATAGTGGATTTTTTGTATTATTGCTAAAAGTTTTAAAAAATATAGATGTTCAAAAATTTTCTGGTTATAAGTTTTTAAGCTTATTCTTTAGTTATATAAAAAAAAATAAAAAAAAAAAAATTTTTTGTGTTGATCCAAATTTAAATTATTCCAAATCAAATAAACAATATCTTAAAAGATTAGGTGTAAAAAAAATACAAAATTATATTGCGCCATTATATGATCCAAATCATTTAATTGATAAAAAACTCTTAACAAGAATTAAAAAATTCAAACCTCATTATATAATTGTTAATATAGGAGGAGGTACACAGGAAATTTTGGGTTTATATTTAAGAGAGAATCTAAAATTTAAAACCACAATACTATGTTTGGGAGCTGCAATTTCTTTTTTTACAAAAGATCAAGCCCCAATAAATGACTTTATAGATAGATATTATTTAGGGTGGCTGGTAAGATTATTATTCAATCCATATATTTTTTTTAAGAAATACATTCTCGGACTTAAATTGATTCCGATGGTTTTTTTTAGCAAAATAAAAGTGATCAAATGAGAGTGTTAATTACAGGTGGTGCAGGATATATTGGTAGTTCAGTTGCATGGATGTTTATTGATAGGGGTCATGAAGTTACGATTATCGATAATCTCAAAACGGGAAAAAAAAGAAATATACCTGTCAAAAGTAAATTTATAAATTGTGATATTTCGAATCTAAACATGCTAAAAAAATCTCTAAAAGAAAATTATGATGTTGTTTTACATTTTGCAGCTTTAATTAATAATCAGGAGTCTATTAAAAAAAAAAAAGAATATTTAGATAATAATTATAAGAAATCTAAGATTTTTCTGAAATTTTGTAATGAAAACGGAATTAAAAATTTTATATTTTCATCATCCGCAGCTGTTTATGGATCATCAAATAAGAGTGTCCATGAAAAGTCAAAAACAAATCCACTGGCACCTTATGGCAAATCAAAACTTAAGTTTGAGAAATACTTAGAAAAATTTAAAAGTGAAATTAATTATGTGATTTTAAGATATTTTAATGTTGTAGGTGTTGAAAAAAAAATGAGATGTGGATTTGAAATAAAAAAAAATAAAAGTTTATTTAATAATTTGTGTTCTTCAGCTTTAAATAAAAAAAATTTTAAGATATTTGGAAATGATTTTAATACAAAAGATGGTACCGCAGTTAGAGATTTCATTTATATAAGTGATCTTTCAGAGGTGCATTATAGTTTCGCAAAAATTTTAACGAAAAAAAGTATTAATTCTGTTTTTAATTGCGGATATGGCAAGGGATATTCAGTTAAGAATATAATTTTTAAATTTAATCATTATTTAAATAAAAAAATCAAAGTTGTTTATAACGAGAGAAGAAAAAATGACATAGGATATTCTGTAGCAGATAACAAAAAATTGAAAAAATATCATGACTTTAAAAATATTAAAAGTAAGTTATCACTTATGATAAATAGTTCATATAGATGGTATAAAAAAATAAATACTTAATTTAAATTTAAGAGCTCAAAGTAATTAGTAATGATAAAACTTGAAAGTGATAACGATGATTAAAAAAATTATTTATTTTTTTAGTTTAGTTATTTTTATCTCTATTATATTTTTTTCTTTTCAAATAATTTCTGGTAAATATGACAAACAAAATGAGTTTATTCTGAAAATTAAAGAAGTCATTCCTAAAAAATTAGAAAATCGTTTACGAAACCTAGTTTATGATTTAAGGCGTTATTTAATTGAAGATGAACTTCAAAAAATGCAAGCAGCCAAAATAAGCCAAGGACTAAATGGTGAATTAATTAGCACTAAAAAAATATTTACAGAATTTAGTAAAACTGAATTTAAAATGAAAGAATTTTTTTTACCTTTTGAAAGATTGGATTTAAGTTATGGATGGAAATCAATAATTAACGCAAAAAGAGCTCACTATTTAGATACTGTAGGTGATAAAACTATTGTTGTTTCGGGTAAAGGTGATTTTATTTTTTTTGAAACAAAAAAATTTTTTTCAGAAAAATTGGATCAAAAAACTATATCATCAAACTTAAGTGATTTTATACAGAATGAAAAATTTGAATTCGTTGGATTGAGAGATTTACTTATTGATGAAGATAACCTATATTTATCTGTAATTTTACAAGATACAGATAAAAAATATACTTTAGCAATTATTAATGCTCAATTAAATTATAAAAAATTAATATTTCAATTCTTTTTTAAAACCGAGCTATTATTAAAAAATTATTCTATAGGATCCGGAGGAAGAATTGTAAATTATGGAAAAGATAAACTTTTATTCACTATTGGTCATTTAGATTTAAAAGATGAAATTCAAAGTAAAGAAAATTTAGCTGGAAAGATTATCTCAATAGATAAAAGTGATCAAAGTTATAAGATTTTATCTCTAGGTCACAGAAATCAACAGGGATTATTTTACTTCAAAAATATAAAAAATGAGGAATTTGTTATTAATTCTGAACACGGTCCCAAAGGAGGAGATGAAATTAATATTAACAATTTAAAAAAACAAAAATTATATAATTTTGGTTGGCCAATTTCATCATATGGTACAAATTATGATGGTACAAATCCTTTCAAATTAAACCACAAGGATTATGGTTATGAGGAGCCACTAATATATTTTACTCCATCAATAGGTATAAGTGAAATAAGTGTCAGAAATATAAAGGATTCAAATTTTATATTTACATCCTCTCTGAGAGCTCATTCAATTTATATAATTGAAACAGACGAAGAATTTTTAAAAGTAATTAATAAAGACAGATTAAATTTAGGTAACAGAATAAGAGATATAAAATATGTCCCGTCGCTAGAAGGTTTTATAGTAATTTTAGAAAATATACCTTCGATTGGTTTTATTCAAAGTAATAGTTGATTAATAAAATATCATATATTTTACATAGCTGTGTCTTCAACGTGCATACAGATTTAGATTTTAAAACTGTATATTTAAAATTAATTTTCTAATTTTTTCACAAATAAGTAGGAATTTATTTTTTCAATCACAACCTTATTTTTTGTACATATGAAGTCTATATCCCAACAAAGTCTACCTTGCCATCCATTCCCTTTTTTAGCATTTGACACCAAATCTGGTTTAAATATCTGAATTGTATTTTTACCATAATAAGTATTAGGAATTGAAAGATTTTTAATTTTTTTTATTCCAACAAAAATATCGTTTTCATTTGACAATCTTTCTAAATTTTTTGCTAAGTTGAAAAATAAAAATATAAATATTAAGTTAAAAAATACTTTTCGTGAAAAAATTTTTTTCACATAAAAAAAGTAACCTAATAAAAAAACAATACTTATAAAATATGTTATTCCAAAGCGATAGACGGGAGAAAACTCTAACCAAAAAACAAAACTGAATAAAACAAAAAAATAAAAAAAACTTAATTTTTTGTAACTACTAGGATTTTGATTATTTTCTTTTTTAAGAAAAAAAATATAAATTAGAACAGGAATGATCATAGTTCCAAGATGTTCAGAGATCTCTATAAAATTCTTTTTGAACCAGTATGATACCCAATTAAAATCCTTTAAATATTCTTTCTCAGTTAATATATCTCGTGCTGTAACAAAATAACTTTTATTAATTAACTCCAACTTATGCTTTGAATTTAAAAAATTTTGGTCGAACCACGAAACATCAAAACAAGATAAATTTGATGGAAAAATAAAGCATCCAGTGTAGATAAATTGTTGAGCGAAAAACATAATACACAAAATATAGATAATGATAAAATTGAAATGAAATATTTCTTTAATTAAGAATTTATAATTTTTAAAAAAAAGATAGATTGTTAAAATTACTACAGGTATAGAACTAAATTTGATTAAGATAGCAAATAAAGAAAAACTTAAATTTTTAAAAAAAAAATCTTTTTTTTTTTCTAAATCGATTTCCTCCAAAAACCTGAAAAAATAATATATCGAAAGAGAAGAAAAAATCATAGATGGAATGTCGTTACCGAATTCTGAAAGTCTTGTAAATTTAAGAATTAAATAAAACAATGCCACCGTCAAAAAAAATGAACTTATTTTTTGATCTTGTCTTTTAATGATTTGATGAACCGAGAAAATTATAAACATTATGTAAATTAAAAAAGTTGGCGTCATTATTAAATTGAAATTATCTTCAATATAAAAAAACGGTAAAATGTTTAACCATAATGAATTATGCACAAAAGCATTATTTATATTAGCAAGCCCAAAAATAATTTTTTCATTAATTACATTTATTACGTATGGAAGATGATAATAACCGAAGTCTTCATGATATTTCTGACTTATATATAAAGGGGTAAGAATTAAAAATATTATAAAATATAAAATGTAATCATCGTTAAGTTTGATTTTATTTGTTAAAAAATTTTTAGAGATTATTATTAATCCACTAATTAGTATTAAAATTGTTACTATAAGACTTATTTTTACAAAAAAATGTATTAAGGTGATCAAAAAAGATAGAACAATCAACCCAAAAAAAAAGTTATTTATAAACTCATTATTTTTATTTGTATTAATTAACTGACCAAGACCAGCTATAGAAAGAATTGATACCGAAGAAAATATTACAAAAAAGAATATTTGAACTAAAATCATTTTAGACGAATAACAGATCAGATTTAATGTATTATTCTTTAATATTGTTGGTACATAGTATCAAGTTAAAAAATTTTTTTAGATCTCATTAAATGTGTTTTTTTTCGATATTTCACATCATTTTTTTTAAAAAAAATCTCTTGATCTTAAATTTATATTTAATATAAGTCTCCCTGCCTGGTGATTATAGCGAAGAGGTAATACCCGATCCCATTCCGAACTCGGAAGTCAAGCTTTTCAGCGCCGATGGTACTTTGTCTTAAGACATGGAAGAGTAGGACTTTGCCAGGCTAAACTCTAAAAATTATGAAAATTAAAAGTTCACTAAAATCAATCAAAAAAAGAGATTTAAACTCAAAATTAGTGAGACGAAGAGGTAGAGTCTATATTATAAATAAAACTAACCCTAAATTTAAAGCAAGACAAAAATAATTTTTATGGATAATGAAAACCATAAAAAAACTTGGAATAATTTTACAAAGTTTGTGTTGTGGGGCACTGTCGCGGTAGTGCTAGTATTAGTTTTAATGGCATTATTCTTGCTATAGAATTTTTTAATGAAAATTGGATCAATTTTAGAGAACCAAAAGATCGAAAAAAGAATTGCGATCACCCCTGAGATTGCAAAAAAATATATTTCATTGGGGTTTGATGTACAATTATCAAAAGACTATGGAACTCATTTAGGGATCGTGGATGAAGAATATAAAAAATTAGGAGTAAATTTTTCTAGTGAGGATAAGGAAATATTAAATTCAAATGTTATTGTTCAATTAGGACTATTATCTGATGATAAAAGTTCATTATTAAAAAAAGATCAAACTTTAATTGGTGTTTTAAATCCCTATGACAACAAAGCAAAACTAGACGTACTAAAAAATAAAAAGATTAATCTTTTTTCATTAGAATTATTACCAAGAATAACCAGAGCTCAATCTATGGATATTTTGTCTTCACAAGCTAATCTAGCTGGGTATAAAGCAGTGATTGAGTCATTTGCTTGTTTTGAAAAAGCTATACCAATGATGATGACAGCCGCTGGAACTATTCCAGCTGCCAAGATATTGGTTGTTGGTGCTGGTGTTGCTGGACTTCAAGCAATAGCAACAGCAAAAAGAATGGGTGGAATAGTTTTTGCTACAGATGTAAGGATGGCGTCAAAGGAACAAGTTGAAAGTTTAGGTGGAAAATTTTTAACAGTTGAGGGTGCCGAAAATTTAGAAACTGAAGGTGGTTACGCAAAAGAGGCATCTGATGACTTTAAAAAAAAACAAGAGGAATTACTCTCTGAAACTCTAAAAAAAATTGATATCGTTATTTGCACTGCATTGATACCTGGAAAAAAAGCACCTATTATTATTAAAGAGGACATGGTCAACAATATGCAAGCTGGATCTGTTATTTATGATTTAGCTGCTATACAAGGTGGTAACACTGCATTTACAAAAGTAGATGATATTATTGAGAAGAATGGAGTAAAAATTATGGGTGAAAGTAATATTTTGAATAAACTACCAGTGTCTGCTTCTAGCTTATATGCAAAAAATATGTTTAATTTTGTTGAAAACTTATTTGATAAAGAAAATAAAAAATTAAATATTAATATTGAAGACGAAATAATAGAAAAAACACTTATTAAATAATATGGAAATTGATCCTTTAATATTCAGACTGAGTATATTTATCCTATCAATATTTGTAGGTTATTATGTTGTTTGGAGTGTTACTCCATCATTACACACACCTTTGATGTCTGTGACTAATGCAATTTCATCTGTAATAATTGTTGGGGCTATAATAGCAGGATTATCTGGTAATTCAGATAGCGTGTTTAATACTTCTAGTATCTTTGGTTTTTTAGCTATTGCATTGGCGGCGATTAATATTTTTGGTGGTTTTTTAGTAACTCAAAGAATGCTCGCAATGTATAAAAAAAAGAAAAAGGAAAAAAAATGATATCAGCTAATTTATCAGCAATATTTTACTTAGTTTCTGGAGTGCTTTTTATTTTAGCTTTAAGAGGCTTATCGTCTCCTGAAACATCAAGACAAGGTAACTTTTTTGGTATTCTTGGAATGATAATAGCTGTAACTGTAACTTTTTTATCGACTGGTAATTTTTCAAGTGGATTTGTCTATGTTCTAATATTCATTTTAGTTGGAGGTTCAATTGGTGCTTTTATTGCTTACAGAATACCAATGACTGCAATGCCAGAATTAGTTGCAGGATTTCATAGTTTAGTTGGTCTTGCAGCAGTTTTTGTTGCAATTTCTGCCTTTTTAAATCCTGAGGCATTTAATCTTGGAAAACCAGGAAGCATAAAGCTTGGTAGTTTAATTGAGATGTCGATTGGAGCTGCGGTTGGAGCAATCACATTTTCAGGTTCAGTAATTGCATTTTTAAAATTACAAGGAATTATGTCAGGTTCACCAATCACATTTAAAGGTCAACACCCCTTAAATGCCGTAATATTAATTTCAATAATTGTTCTAATTTATTTACTGTGTTCAACACAATCATCAAATTTATTTTGGATATTATTAGCAGTCTCATTTTTAATTGGTTTTCTTTTAATAATCCCAATTGGCGGAGCAGATATGCCGGTTGTGATTTCTATGCTTAACTCGTACTCTGGTTGGGCAGCTGCAGGTATAGGTTTTACTTTAGAAAATACAGCATTAATAATTACAGGTGCGCTTGTAGGATCATCTGGTGCTATATTATCTTACATTATGTGTAAAGGAATGAATCGTTCATTCTTTAATGTAATTTTAGGTGGCTTTGGTGCAACTGATGAAAAGTCAAGTAGTTCATCTAAAGAACAGAGACCAGTTAAAAGTGGGAATGCAGATGATGCAGCCTTTTTAATGAAGAATGCTTCCTCAGTAATAATTGTTCCCGGTTATGGAATGGCTGTAGCTCAAGCTCAACATGCTTTAAGAGAAATGGTTGATACTTTAAAAAAAAATGACATCAAGGTATCTTATGCAATTCATCCTGTTGCAGGTAGAATGCCAGGTCATATGAACGTACTATTGGCAGAGGCAAATGTACCTTATGATGAGGTTTTTGAATTAGAAGAAATTAATAATGATTTTGCAAATGCAGATGTCGCTTTTGTAATTGGTGCTAATGATGTAACAAATCCTGTTGCGAAAACTGATCCACAAAGTCCGATATATGGAATGCCAGTGCTAGATGTTGAAAAATGTAAATCTGTTCTATTTGTTAAAAGAAGTCTTTCACCTGGATATGCGGGTATTGATAATGATCTTTTTTATAAAGAAAATACACTTATGTTATTTGCTGACGCAAAAAAAATGACAGAAGATATTACAAAAAATTTATAGATAAATGAGTATAAAAGTTTTTTGTGATATAGCTGATATAAAGAATATTAAAAAATTTAATAACAATAATTTTGTGAAAGGATTTACAACAAATCCTAGTTTAATGCGTAAAGCAGGGGCAAAGGATTATAGATCTTATTCAAAACAAATACTTAAAATTTGTAGTAAAAAACCAATTTCTTTTGAAGTTTTTGCTGACAATCCTAAATTAATGATTGATCAAGGAGTCAAGATTAATAAATGGGGTAAAAATGTTTATGTAAAAGTTCCTGTAATTAACTCTAAAAAAAAATTTACAGGTAAAGTTATAAGTGAATTAAATAGTAGAAATATAAAACTTAATATTACCGCTGTTTATACTGCTAAACAAACAGCTAAAATTTTAAAGGTCATAAATAAAAAAACAAAAGTAATTATCTCTATTTTTGCTGGTAGGGCAGCAGATACAGGTAAAGACCCTGTACCTGAATTTATTAAAAGTATAAGAATTGCAAAAAGTTTTAAAAATGTTGAAATTTTATGGGCAAGTGTCAGGGAACCATATAACTATACTCAAGCAAAGCAATTAGGTTGTCATATTATAACTATACCACCATCGATTATTGAAAAAATACAAAAATTTGGAAAATCTTTTGACCAACTTACTCAAGAAACAGTCAGGAATTTTTTAATTGATAGCAGAAAGTCTAAATTTAATCTTTAGGATATTTGGTTGCGGGGGACGGATTTGAACCGCCGACCTTCAGGTTATGAGCCTGACGAGCTACCAGACTGCTCCACCCCGCGATATACTTAAATTCTATTTTTTAATTTGTTAAGTTTTTTAACTCTCTTAATATTTTCTTGAAGTATTCTTTTTTTCTTCTCAGATGGTTTTTCATAAGTATTTTTTAACTTTATAACCTTAAAAAAACCATCTCTCTGAAGTTTTCTTTTTAAAACTCTAAGAGCCTGTTCTACATTGTTATCTTTAACTTCTATTTTAATAAATACCTCCAAAAAAATGTGTAGTTAACATTTTTATATTTTTATGTCTATCTAATTTATTCACAATAAAGGATTATATTGATTGGTTTTGTTTCTCTTTTTGTTTTTTTTCTCTTTTAATTCGTCTTTCAGCTTTTTCTAATGCTTGAACTAAATCTTTTTGAGTAAATAAATTTAAAGCAACGGGGTCTTTTGGGTTTAAATTATTATAATTCCAATAACTTTTATTTCTTATTGAAGTTACAGAATTTTTAGTCACACCAACGAGTTTTGCAATTTGTGAATCTTTTAAAATATTGTGATTTTTAATCAGCCATAATGCTGAGTCTGGTTTGTCTTGCCTTTTTGAAAGAGGAACATATTTTTTAATTTTTTTTTCTGAATTTGATATTTCAATGTCAGTATTCTTTATTTCCAAAGGTCTTGATTGATCTTTTGAAGATAATTCAATTTCCTCTCTTGAGAGTTGTCCTGAGATTATTGGATTATAAGCTTTAATTCCTTTCGCGACCTCACCATCAGCTATCCCTTGCACCTCTACTTCATGTAATTTACAAAAATCAGCTATCTGTTTGAAAGTGAGTGTTGTATTTTCTACCAGCCATACAGCTGTTGCCATAGGCATTAAGGGAGCGTTTGTCATTAGCTTTTATTTTCTGATCTAAAATTTTGGAATTTTTTATTGAATTTACTTATTCGACCTTTATCTAATAATTTCTGCTTTCCACCCGTCCAAGCAGAATGTGATTTTGGATCAATTTCTAGTTTAAGAATATCACCCTCGGCGCCCCAAGTAGATCTTGTCTCAAACTGAGACCCATCTGTCATTTCAACTTTTATAGTGTGGTAGTTCGGATGTATTTTTTTTTTCATCACGAGACTTATAACAAAAGAAATTTTTAAAACAATTAAAAGTTGCCCAGTTTTTCTTTAAATTTAGTGTTAATTTCAGCTGATGAAGCCAAAACTTTTATATTTTTAATATTATTTAGATCAATATCATTAATCATTCCACCAGCTTCTTTTATTAAAATGATACCTGCTGCTATGTCCCATAAATTTAGGTTACTTTGTGCGTATCCATCTAGTCTTCCAGATGCTACGTATGCAATATCAAGTGCAGCACATCCGGATCTTCTATAAGTAAAGCTTGGTTCATTCTTTAATTTTCCAACTGCAAATAAACATTCATCCAAATTATTTTTTTTTGAGACACGTATTCGCTGATTATTAAAAAAAGCTCCATTATTCTTTTCAGCATAAAACATTTCATCTTTAATAGGATCAAAAATCAATCCACATATAATCTCATCGTCTGATTTCAAGGCAATGGATATTGCAAAATGTGGTATTCCATGTAAAAAATTAATTGTTCCATCAATAGGATCAATTATCCATGAATTAGAAGTATCTTTATTATTTTCAACACCATTCTCTTCACTAACGATTGAATAGTTTGGTCTTGCCTTTTTAAGTTCCTCTATTATTATTTTTTCTGCTTTAACATCAGAATTAGTTACAAAATCTCTTGGTCCTTTTTTGGAAACTTGTAACTTCTCTAATTCACCAAAATCTCTTATCAAAATTTTAGATGCTTTTTCACATGCCTTTATCATCACATTGAGATTTGCTGATATCGAATTCATGAATTAAATCTTCTTAATGTATTCCAAATTTCTGGTATCTATGACAACATTATCTCCCGCCTCAATAAATGGTGGTACCTGAATATTTAATCCATTGTTTAAAACTGCAGGTTTATAAGATGATGAAACAGTTTGACCTTTTAATGCAGCATCTGTGGTTTCAACTTTACAAGTGACTTGGTTTGGTAAATTTACAGAAATTGGGTTATCATTATAAAAACTTATTGTTACTTCAAGATTTTCAGTCAATAATTTCCCCTTTTCACCTATTAGACTTTTTTGAATTTCTGTTTGTTCAAAAGTTTTTGGATTCATAAAAAAGTACTTTTCCTGGTCCTCATATGAAAATGTAAAATTAGTTTCTTCTAATGAGGCTTTTTCAATTGTTTCACTGGATCTAAATCTTTCATTAAGTTTAGTATTTTTGTTTACACTCTTCATCTCCACTTGTGCAAATGCTCCACCTTTTCCAGGTTTGACATGTTGTGTTTTCAGCACCTGCCACAAATCATTTTTATATTCTAACAACATGCCCACTCTAATTTCACCCGCATTAATTTTCATATTAATTTTTTTATCGCGTTCTTTGGTTTAAGTTTTTTATTTTTCCAAATGTAGCCTGAAATAGCTAAAAAGTTTGCCTTATTCAACAAAAGATTTTTATAATTATTAGAGTTAATACCACCGATTACAACAATTGGGGTGTTTGTGATCTTTTGAGCTTTTTTAAGTAAATTTATGGATGCTTTATATTTAACTTTCTTTGTTTTAGATAAATTAAAAGCTCCAAAAGCTAAATAGTCAGCTTTATTTTTTATTGCAATTTTTGCGAGTTTAATTGAGTTATGACATGTAATTCCAATTATTTTATTTCCAATTAATTTTCTTGCTTTTCTAATTTTCATATCGCTTTGACCAAGATGGCACCCATCGGCATTTAATTTTTTTGCGAGGTACACGTCATCGTTAATTATAAATTTTACCTTAAATTTTTTACATATCTTTTGAATTTTACGCCCAATTATTAATTTTTTTTTTGAAACTATTTTTTTTAAGCCGTAGTTGAAAAAAACTTATTTTTTTTTGTTTTAATACTTCATTTAAATCTTTAAAAAAATTTTCTTCGATTTTAGGTGGTGATATTAGGTAAATAAATCTTTTTTTATTATATCTCAAGATCTCTTGACCATCTTCCTTGAGCAGCCAATGTATTCATTTTGGCTCGGTGGTTAAAAATCTGCTGAGTACCCTCAATATTCTTAATATCTTTTGACCAGTGCTTTAAGGCACCTTGTTGAAGAGCCCTCCCGTAAGAATAGCTCATTATAAAGCTGCTATCATTATATTTGTTAATTAAATTTAAATTTTCTGTCGCCTCTATTTCGGATTGACCTCCAGATAGGAAAGCTATACCTGGCACTTCTGAGGGTACTGAAGATTTTAAACATTCTAAAGTTAATTTTGCCACTTCCTCATTAGTAATTTTCTCTTTAGATCTGTTTCCTGCTAAAATCATATTAGGTTTGAGTATAATTCCCTTCAAATCTACTTTATGTATTATTAGTTCCTCAAAGCATTTTTTTATAACTTCAGAAGTTTTTTCTAAACACTCTTTAGCAGAATGATCACCATCCATTAAAACCTCAGGCTCAACTATTGGAACCATATTGCACTCTTGAACTAAAGCGGAATATCTCGCTAATGCATGTGCATTAGAGTGTATTGAGAGTTTGCTTGGATAACTTTTAGTTATATTATAAACACCTCTCCATTTAGTAAATTTTGCACCTAATTTGTAATATTCTTTTAATCTTTCCCTTAATCCATCAAGACCCTCAGTAATTTTTTCATCTGGAGAACCAGCTAAAATTTTTGCTCCTGTATCTACTTTGATACCTGGCAATGAGCCTGTATCTGATATTAATTTTGGAATTGTATTTTTTTTGGATGATGTTTGTTTAATTGTTTCATCATAAAGAATAACACCTCCAATACAATCTTTCATTGAGGATGAGCTAAAAAGCGTTTCTCTGAACAACAATCTGTTTTCTGGGGTTGAGGGAACATTTACACTATCTAATCTTTTTGTCATTGTTGCAGTACTTTCATCTGCAGCTAAAATTCCTTTACCGTTTCCTAAAATTTTTAATGCTGTATTATTTAGTTCTGACATTTTATTTTAGAGCTTTTATACCAGGAAGTTCTTTTCCTTCAAGATATTCTAAAAAAGCACCACCAGCAGTTGAAACAAAATTAAAATCTTTAATTGCATTTAGCTGATTAACAACCGCCACAGTATCTCCTCCACCAACTACAGAAAAAATTGAATCATTTTTATTTTTTTTAATAATTGTTTTTGCAATCTCAATGCTACCTTTAGCAAAATTTGGGTTTTCAAAATAACCAGCAGGACCATTCCAAAGAACTGTTTCGCTATTTTCAATTATATTTTTTATTCTTTTAAGTGTTTTAGGTCCCACGTCTAAGATTAAATCATCATCTGTTATGTCCTTGAGATCTTTTATCTGAGCATCGTCATCTGCACTTTTGCCAATTAAAACATCTTCTGGATAAGTAACTTCACAGAGTGCATTTTTTGAAATTTCAAAAATTTCTTGTATTATACTTTCACAATTTTCCTCATTAATTGATTTTCCAATTTTATTACCTTTGAAGCTCAGAATATTGTTAGCCATACCTCCCACAAAGATTATGTTATTAAATTTAGGTATTAAATTTTTGATTATATCTATTTTTGTAGAAATTTTTGATCCACCAATAATACAAGTAATTGGTTTTTTGATTTCAATCGTAACTTTTTTTAAAGCATTTACCTCAGTCTCAAATTGTAATCCAGCAAATGATGGCAGAAATTCTGTAATTTTGCATACCGAGGCATGTGTTCTATGTGAGCAAGAAAAAGCGTCATTTACGAACAAATCTGCAAAACTAGCTAGGTGTTTTGAAAAATTTGACTCATTCTTTTCTTCTGCTGCATAAAATCTTATGTTTTCAAAAAAGACAACTTTCTCCTCAGGCTCTTTAAATAAATCATCTCTTTTGATTTTTAAAATGTCCTCACTTATAAAGTTGACTTTAGTTTGTATCTTTTTTTCTAAGTAATCACAAATTGGTTTAAGAGAGAGATCTTTATTAAATTTGCCTTTAGGGCGTCCGACATGAGAAATTATTAAAATTTTTGCATTTTTTTTTATTAAAAATTCGACAACAGGTATAATTTTAATTATTCTGGTTTCGTCGATAATGTCACCATTTTTCAAAGGGACGTTTAGGTCTAATCTTAATAAAACTCTCTTACTACTAAGATTTTCACAATCTTTAATATTGTTCATTAAGAATTCTTATGAAGGTATTCTACAATATCACACATTCTATTTGAGAAACCCCATTCGTTATCATACCAGGCTGAAATTTTACCCATATTTTTACTCACCACTTTTGTTAAGCTTTCGTCTACTATTGAAGAAGCAGGATTATGATTAAAGTCGATTGAAACAAGTTTTTCTTTTGTAGTTTCAAGAATTTTATTTTTTTTGCTAAAATTTTGAAATGCTAAATTAATTTTATCAATTGTAATGTCTTTTTTTGTGCAAAAGACTAGTTCAATCAATGAAACATTAGGAGTAGGGACTCTCATAGCCACACCTTCTAATTTACCTTTAAGCGAAGGTATGATCTCACCAATTGCTTTTGATGCACCTGTTGAGGTTGGTACAATAGACTGGCTTGCTGATCTAGCTCTTCTTGGGTCTTTGTGAGAATTGTCTAATATTCTTTGATCACTTGTAAAAGAATGAATTGTGGTCATAAACCCTTTTTCAATTTCGAAATTTTCGTTTAAAACATGAGCCACAGGGGCAAGACAATTTGTTGTGCAAGAAGCAGCAGATATAATCTTATCCTCTTTTTTTAATTCAGTCTCATTTACTCCAAATACAATAGTCTTGTCAGCATCTTTACATGGGGCAGAAACAATAACTCTTTTTGCACCATTTTTAATATGCGTTAGTAATTTTTCTTTTGAGTTAAATTTACCTGTACATTCTAAAACATACTCCACTCCATGTTTATTCCAATTAATATCATTTAAATTTGTTTCTTGGCCAAATAAAATTTTATCTTTGTTGATAATAATATGATTTTCATCAAAATCTATTTCTGCATTAAATTTTCCGTGAATAGAGTCATATTTTAATAGAGATGAACATGTTTCAGAATTAGTTCTATTATTGATGTATTTAATTTCTATATTTTTATTTTTATTCTCGATAATTGATCGAACAATCATTCTTCCAATTCTACCCATTCCATTTATTCCAATTTTGACTGTCATAATCTTTTTTTAATTTTTTTTACTATAACTTCTGAGCTTAATCCAAAGTGATTATATATATCTTTATAAGGCGCACTTTTTCCAAAATCATCAATGCCAAAATTAAGTCCTTCGCTGCCAGTATATTTTTTCCAATAACCAGTTTCAGAGGCCTCTATAGAAATTACAAGCTTAGTTTCATTTAAAATTTTATTTTTATAGGCTTCACTTTGTTGATCAAATAATTCCTGGCAAGGCATTGATACTACTTTTGAATAAATACCATCTGTGGCTAATTTATGACCTACATTGATTGCTAAATTAGTTTCTGATCCAGTTGCTAAAATCGTTACTCTTAAGTCGTCTCCTGTTCTTAAAATTTCATAAGCACCGAAAGAAGATTTGTTTGTAGATGAATATTCTAATCTCACAGGGTCAATTCTCTGCCTAGTTAAAGCTATTACACTTGGAGCGTTTTTATTTTCAAGCGCTAATTGCCAACACTCAAAAGTTTCAATTGTATCTGCAGGTCTAAAAACATTTAAATTAGGAATTGATCTTAAACTAGCTAATTGTTCAATTGGTTGATGCGTTGGACCGTCTTCTCCAAGTCCGATCGAGTCATGAGTGAAAATATAAATCACTCTTTGATTCATCATTGCGGCTAATCTAATTGATGGTTTACAATAATCACTAAAGATTAAGAATGTTCCTCCATAAGGTATTAAACCACTATGCAAAGACAAACCATTCATAATACCGCACATAGCGTGTTCTCTTACTCCATAATGTATATAATTTCCTTTAAAATTTCCTGGTTTAATTATTTCATGTTTTTTTGTTTTAGTGTTATTTGAACCAGCCAAATCAGCAGATCCCCCAATTAGGTTTGGTAAAGATGATACTAATTCCAAAAACATTTCAGATGATTTTCTTGTTGCAATAGGATCTGATTTTTTTAAATAGTTTTTTATTGATTTTTCAATTGATTGATTAATCTGATCTTTATGATTTTTGAAACCAGGTGGGTAATTATTTTTAAAATGTCTTGATATTGACCATCCCAACCAACCAAACTTTTTTATTTCATTTTGAGATTTGGCTTCATCTTTTTGAGCTTTAATTGATGCTCTATCGCCAATTTCTTTCCATAATTTTCTGATTTCACTTGGAATTTCAAAAGGTTTATAATTCCAATTTAATTTTTTTCTTACCAAATTAATTTCCTCTTCGCCTAACGGACTTCCGTGAGAAGATGCTTTTCCACCTTTGTTTGGAGAGCCATAACCAATTGTTGTTTTACATGAAATTGCAAAAGGTTTTTTTGCTTTTTGAGCTTTTTTAAGTGCTCTAAAAATTTGTTTTTCGTCATGCCCATTTATATCTAAATAATCCCAACCATAACTCTCAAATCTTTTTTTTGTATTATCAGATACTGCTAAATTAGTTGGCCCATCAATTGATATTGAATTATTATCAAATAATAAAATAAGATTTTTTAACTTAAGGTGACCTGCAAAACTTAACGCTTCATGGCTTATTCCTTCCATTAAGCATCCATCCCCAGCTAAAACATAAGTCTTATGATTTATAATTTTTTTACCTACCTTATTTTTTAAAATTTCTTCCGCTAATGCAAAACCGACCGCATTTGCTACGCCTTGACCTAGTGGGCCGGTTGTAGTTTCAATTCCAGATCCTGGGTGATATTCAGGATGTCCTGCGCAAATAGAGTCTATTTGTCTAAAATTTTTTATATCCTCTAAAGAAACACTTTTGTAACCTGTAAGATAAAGAAGTGAATAAAGAAGCATTGATCCATGCCCAGCCGATAAAACAAATCTATCTCTATTTATCCAATCTGGATTTTTAGGATTAAAGTTTAAGAAGTCTTTAAAAAGAACAGTTGCAACATCAGCCATTCCCATTGGCATACCTGGATGCCCAGAATTAGCTTTTTGGACAGCATCTATAGACAAAAATCTGATACAATTCGCTAATTCTTTATAAAGTTTACTCAAGTAATTATCCTGCCTAGACTAAGAAGATTCTATTTAATAATATAATTATATATATATGAATTCTGTGATCGAAAAAGAAAAAAAATTAAATTTAGCTTTAGCAAAATTAAAAAATTTAAACTTAAAAAACCCTGACGTTAAAAAAAATATAGAGAATTTAAGTAGTCAAAAAAATCAATTAGAAATTGAAAAGCAAGAAATAGAAGAAAAATATAAAAGTTTAATTAATGATTATAATAGTTTAAGTAAAAAATTAGACGAATTACAAAATCAAGAAAAAGCTGAACAAAAAAGACAGATTGAGTTTTCTGAAAAAATTGATGAATTAAATCAAGAAACAGATATTTTGTTAGATGAGATAGATAAATGGCAAACGTAAGTATTAAGTTTAACGGGAAAGAATTTTTGTTGTCTTGTGAGGACGGCCAGGAAGAGCATCTTGAAGAATTATTAATTCAAATCAATCAGAAATTTAATAATCTTAAAAATGAGCTTGGAAATCTTGGAGAGAATAAACTTCTGTTAATCACAGCTGTTAAAGTAATGGATGAATATTATGAAACTAAAAAAAAAGTAGATCAAAAAAAGAATGAGTTGAGAGATCTCTCAAATAAATTTAAAGAGCTTAAAACTTTAATTTATGAGTATAGAGATAAAAAAGAGCTGGAAATAAACTCACTTAATAAAGATCACCTTAAATTAAAAAATGAAATTGAAATAAATCAAAAGAGTTATGAGAAGTTAATTGACGAAGCTGCTGATGAAATTTCAAGTTTTGTTGATAAAGCAAATTTAGAAAATATTTCTAAGTAAAATTCTAGTGAATAAATCTGAGATTAGAAAAAAATTATTAAAAGCAAGGAAACTAAATAACAATAAAAATTTAGTCATAAAATTTAGTAATATTGTAAAAATTTTAAAAAAAGAAAAAGTAAATAGAAAAATAATTGGTGGTTATTATCCATATAATCATGAAGTTGATTCAATTCAAATTCTAAATAAACTTGAAAAACTTGGTTATCAAATATCATTGCCAAAAATTAAAAAAAATAATCAAATGGATTTTTTATACTGGTCAACAAAAGAGCCTCTATCAATAAATAAATATGGAATACCTGAACCTTCATCAGATCAAATTGTCTACCCAAGTATTCTTTTAGTACCACTTGTAGCTTTTGATAATCATTTAAATAGAATAGGTTATGGAGGTGGTTATTACGATAGGTATATTAAGAAGGTAAAAAAAAACAAAAAAATTATATTAATTGGGTTGGCTTATTCTTTTCAAAAAGTAAAAAAAATACCAGCTAAAAAATATGATATGAAACTGGATTTTATTGTAACAGATAAAAATTTTATATGAGAATTTTATTTTTAGGAGATGTGGTAGGGAACTCAGGTTGTTTAAAAATAATGA